>URYU01000009.1 GCA_900552155.1 uncultured Collinsella sp. | reverse complement strand
ATTCTTGGCGTGAGCTGGTCCGTATGCTCCGGGTTGCCCGCCGGCTCGATTCTAGAGGTGGAACCGGGGGTGTACAGTCTATCTCCCGAGGCCCTTTGTGTTGCCGTTGCGCGCGAGGTCGGCTGCATCCAGGCATTTGCCCTGGCTCAGGAGCTGTGCTCTAAGATTTCGCTGAGTGACCGCGGGAAGTATCTGCCTCCCTACACCTCGCCTGTTACGAATAAACTTGCAAAGGACAAGGACCAGCCAGCAGATGTGGGCTACTTTGAGGTTGAGCCGGTGCTGATACCCGATCGTCTGGCAGATTACCTCGCGGTATGCAAGGGGAATGCGGCCAAAAAACTGCAGCGTCTGTGTCCCTACTTGTCAGAAAACTTGCGCTCGCCCATGGAGTGCATCATGCTCGCTCTGTTTTCGCTTCCGTTTTCCTATGGCGGATTTGCCTGCGGTCCCTTTAAGACCGACTACAAGATTGAGTTCGATGACCGCGCGCAGGCAATCTCGGGGATGCCGCATGCAGTTTGCGATGCGTATCAGGAAGCAGCCCGGTTTGACCTGGAATACAACGGTGAGCTGGGTCATTCCTCCCGGAGGGGACGTATCCATGATGAAAAGCGCAACACGGGCTTGATTACTATGGGAATCGAGGTCGCGACGGTCAACAACGAAATGCTCTGTGACATGGAAGCGATGGAAGCACTCGCATGGCGCATCCACCAGCGTATGGGTAAGCGATATCAGAATCGCGTAGAGGCTCGTCGAAAGAGGCAAGATGCTCTGCTGAATACGCTCCGAGCGTGCTTTGGGCTCAAACCAGCGTAAAACTATGGCTTTATAGGGGGTCTGTTTATATGCTCTGTGCAAAAAACGGCAAATATGAGTACTGTTACTAGATTAGTGACAGCAAAAACAAAGAAACTTGGGCCGATAATCTGGATTCAGCGAAGAGATAATAAACGAATGTGGAATATCTTGGCGCCAAGCAGGCTGTGCGGAACTCAAAAAAGGCTCGTGAGGCGGTAATACGCTGCTACTAAATTGGTAACAGTACTCATATTTGCCGTTTTTTGCACACGGCACCCTGAGACGGGTGCCCCGGAGCTCCCCGCAGGGGAGCTCCGGGCTTCACGGGGCCACGAACGGCCCGCTTCGACCTGCGAAATCTGTACTCGCGATGCGAATGACGCCCCTAACCTTAAACTTTAGCTTGAACTTAGCTATAATGCGCTTCGTTCCTACCAGGCTGTGGTTGCGGACGGACGAAATGCCCGTCCTAGTCCAAGACAGACGCGGTCAAAGGGATCCACGTAAGCGACCGCGTGCGCGCGGCGCGATCATGGCGCGTCCTAGATGTAAGCCGCACCGTCCGTTCTACTTTCTTTGGGGCAATACCGCCTCGCGGGCGAGCGGGCCAGTCGTGAAGGTGGCTGCGGCCTCCCGAGCAAACACCCCGGTGCGCAAGTGTGGGGTCAAATACCAGGTCAGCTGGTGGGAACAACCCGATATCCCGTGCAGGGCACGGATCGTATACGACACAGAAGGCAGGGTAGTGGACATGGTGAGGGGCAGCTTGATGCACGCGGCTCGGTTAGGTGCTGGGACCGCAGCGGTCATCGCCGTTTTGGGCCTGAGCGGATGCGCGTTCAACCCGCTGTCTACGTTCACGACTCCCACGATTGACCAGATCGAGCACGAGACCGTCACGCCGGAGGTGTCGGACGATGCCATGGTTACTCCCGGAACCCTGACGGTTGCCCTCGATACTTCCGATGCGCCGCAGGCGATGCAGGGCGCTGACGGCGAGCTTACGGGGTATGCAGTCGACGCTGCCCGCGCCCTCGCAAGCCGCATGGGCCTTAAGGTCGCCTTTGTCGATGCGTCCTCGGCAGGTTCCGCGCTCGGCGACAAAAAGGCTGATATCTTTATCGGCGAGATCAACTCCACAGACGGGGACGTTAGCTCGCTCGGCACCTGCCTGTACGATGCCGCTTCCGTGTTCGGTAAAACCAGCGATGGTGGGTCGCTAAGCGTTTCCACCGATACCCTTAACACGTCTACCCTGGGTGTCCAGATGTCCTCGGCCTCGCAGGAGGCGCTTGTCAAGCAGAGCATTACCGCCAACCAAAAGACCTACTCCAACATCAACGAGTGCTTTGAGGCGCTCGAGTCCGGCGAGGTCGACTATGTGATCTGCGACTCCACGGTCGGCGGCTACCTTGCACGTCTGATGAGCGAGATCTCCTATGTCGGTGCGCTCGAGGCGCCCTCGACGCTCGGTGTTGCGGGCCTCTCGTCCAATGACGAACTGTGCCGTGCCGTGAGCGATGCCCTCGACGACATCACGGTCGACGGTACGCTCGAGGCAGTCCACTGCGTCTGGTATGGCAGGATGCCCTACGACCTCACCACTAAGACGGTTTCGGGCGCTACCGTGCAACCGGGCGACTCTGAGTCCAGTGAGACCACGTCCTCCGGCAGCGAGTCCTCCGATTCCAACAATGAGACCGCATCCTCCGAGGACAAATCGTCCAGCCAGGAAGGCACCATCACTGACGACGACATTAACAAACTCAATAGCTAGTTATTGCTAGGGGTGGTGTCTCCTATACGTTGGAAAGGACACCTCTTCACGGTTTCAACACGCACTGCCGGGCTTCCCCAATAGGGGAGCCCGGCTTTTTCATCCCTATAAAACCAGCAGGTCAAAGCCAATTTTTGGGACCAAATATAAAGCCGCCAGCTCCCTCCTATAGCGCACTTTGCCACAGAAAAGTGCGAGACTTCGGTATGCGGTATCAAGCAATCGTTATTCGGGTCTTTGAGAATCCGCGTGATTAAATGCACGGCAATGGGTACATAGCCAGTACAGTAAGTCCCCGAGGCAGATTGGAGCCACGTATGGATATCAAGGTTTCTGGACGCAAGACGACGGTAACCGATGCTCTGCGTGCGCATGTGGATGAGAAGATCGGCGAGGCGCTCAAGGTTTTCGATATCGAGCCCATGACGGTCGACGTTGTACTTCGCTATGAGAAGAACCCCTCGAACCCCAACCCGGCAATCGTCGAGGTCACGGTTCGTGCCCGCGGTTCGGTGATTCGCGTTGCCGAGCACGGTGCAGATATGTACGCCGCCATCGACCTCTCCGCCGATAAGGTCACCCGCCAGCTGCGCAAGTTCAAGACCAAGGTCGTGGACAACCGCCAGGGCGGTGCCAGCGCCGCGGATGTCGTGCCGGTCGAGCGCGTCGAGGATCTGGCCGACCTGCTGCTGCCCGAGGAGGAGGACGACCTGCTCGTCCGCGAGAAGGTTATCGACGTCACCCCGATGACTGAGGAGCAGGCGCTGGTGCAGACCGATCTGCTCGGCCACGACTTCTACGTGTTCGAGAACGCGACGACCGGCCTTATCAATGTGGTGTATCACCGTAAGAATGGTGGATATGGCATCATCAAGCCCCGCATCGAAACACTTGACGAGTAAAATACGTTAACTTGCATGAGTTAACGGTTGGCGGCCATCCCATGCGGGTGGCCGTCTTTTTACGTAAGGAGTCGCTTTGATGGACAAGGCCGCATCCGCCGGGCATTCGGACCGTTGCCGCATCGTCGTCGATACCTGCTGCGACTTTAGCCCCGAGGTCGCCGCGAACCTCGATGTCGATATCCTGGGTTTCCCCTTCATTATCGATGGCGAGGAGCGCACGGACGACATCTGGTCGAGCATCACGCCCAAGGAGTTCTACGATCGCATGCGCGCCGGCGCCCGCGTGTCCACCTCGGCTGTGTCGCTCGGTCGCTATATCGAGTTCTTTACCGAGTGCGCCAAAGAGGGCACGCCCACGGTCTACCTGTGCTTTACCTCGGCGCTGTCGTCGAGCTACAACTCCGCGTGCCAGGCGGCGGACGCCGTGCGCGCCGAGTATCCCGATTTTGAGCTGTACGTGGTCGACAACGCTCTGCCCTGCGCGACCGGCGCGCTCTTGGCGCGCGAGGCCGTGCGCCAGCGTTCGGCGGGACTGACCGCCAAGCAGCTGGTCGATTGGGCAAACGAGGCAAAGACCTACGTCCACGGCTACTTTACGCTCGAGAGCTTCGACGCACTAGCTGCCGGCGGCCGCATTCCGCCCGCGGCGGCGCAGCTCACGGCAAAGCTCGATGTCAAGCCCGAGCTCTCCTACGACCTTGCCGGCTCGCTGTCGCTGATCGGCGTCAACCGCGGCCGCAAGAAGGCGCTCAAGTCCATTCTCAAGTCGTTCCGCGAGAACTACGTGCCCGACCGCACCATGCCCATCGCAATCATGACGGCCGATGCCGAGAAGGACGGCGACTGGCTCGAGGCCGCCATCCGCAAGGAGGAGGGCTGCGCCGACGTCACGATCATTCGCAGCTCCGTGGGCCCCACCATCGGCTCGCACGTGGGCCCCGGCATGGTGGCCTGCGCGTTTTGGGGTAAGAACCGCGCCGACAAGGCGTCGCTTTCCGACCGCATCGCCCGTCGCGTGCGCGGCCAGTAGGCAAGCGCTGCGTCCGTAATCGCCCTCGACTCACAGCCCAAACGCTGGCACCGAGTATTCAACCTGGTAACAACACCCAACCCAAAAGGAAAGGTTTCATGGCAAACAAGCTCTCTGTCGCATTTATCGGCACCGGAATTATGGGTGCCCCCATCGCCGGCCACATTCTGGACGCCGGCTATCCCGTCACGGTCAACAACCGCACCAAGTCCAAGGCCGCTGCGCTTATCGAGCGCGGTGCCGCCTGGGCCGATACGCCGGCTGATGCCGTGGCTAACGCCGACGTCGTCTTTACCATGGTGGGTTATCCCTCCGAGGTCGAGGAGCTCTACCTGGCGGGCGACGGCCTGCTCGCGTGCACTAAGCCGGGCGCGGTCCTGATCGACCTCACCACGAGCGCGCCCGAGCTGGCGCGCGACATTGCCGAGGCCGCCCAGGTTTCCGGTCGCATGGCGTTTGACTGCCCCGTCACCGGCGGCGAGTCGGGTGCCATCGCCGGTACGCTCACGGCTATCGTGGGCGCTACCGAGAACGACATCGCTCCGGTTCGCGATATCCTTTCCACCTTTGCGGCAACCATCTGCTGCTTCGACGGCGCCGGCAAGGGCCAGGCTGCCAAGCTCGCCAACCAGGTGTCGCTGGGCGCCTGCATGGTCGGCATGGCAGACGCCATGGCATTTGCCGAGCTGAGCGGCCTTGACCTGGAGAAGACCCGTCAGATGATCCTGGGCGGCACCGGCAAGTCCGGCGCTATGGAGAGCCTGGCGCCCAAGGCGCTCGACGGCGACTACAAGCCCGGCTTTATGGTCGAGCACTTCATTAAGGACCTGCGCTTGGCGCTCGCCTACGCCGATGACCGCGAGCTTGCGCTGCCCGGCGCCGACGTGGCCTTTACGCTTTACGACATGCTCGATGCCATCGGTGGCGCCAAGCTGGGTACCCAGGCCGTCACGGTCCTCTATAAGGAGGAGGCCGATGCCATCGCCGCCGGTCTGGACTGGTCGCAGTATCGTCCCGAGGAGCACGGTGCTCACGAGGAAGGCTGCGGTTGCGGCGAGCATGGCGACGACCACGAGTGCGGTTGTGGACACCACCATGGCGAGGACCACGAGTGCTGCGGCGGTCACGGTCATGACGACGGCCACGAGTGCTGCTGCGGCCACCATCACGGGGAGTAGCGCCCATGAGCTGGACGTTCGTGGTGCTTGCGCTGGCGCTCTTTCTCTTCGCGATCTACATCGGCTTTTTGTGCGGCCAGTGGGCGTGCGAAAAGCGCGTCATCACCAAGCGCGACTACTGGATTGCCAACTTTGCGGGAGCGGCGGCAGTCGTCCTGCTGACCTGGGTGTTCTCGCTGTTCCCGCTGGTGCAGTTTGCGCCGATCGGCTGGCTCGGCGGCTTTATCGCCGGCCTTAAGATGAGCTTTGGCGAGTCCGTCGGTCCGTGGCGCAAGCACGACGAGGTCTTTAACGTCAACAAGGCACACCGCGCCGCCGCCGACGCGGGCGATGCCGAGGAACGCCGCCGTGCGCGTCGTAATGGCGCTGCCGACCGACAGCTCATCTCGGTCACCGATGACAGCAAGGGTGCTGGCAAGCACGCTAAGAAATAGTAAAAAGAGGTAACTATGGCAGAAAACAAAGACGAACAGCTCACCGACGAGGAGCTGGCACAGCTTCAGCTGGCAGAGGAGAACGAGAATGCCGTCGACCGTCTGGTCCAGGAGCTCGGCTGCCCCACGCGCCGCATCCGCCAGTTTGCCGCCCGCGTGCTGCACCTGCTCGCCGAGCGCGATCCGCAGCGCGTCGTGCCCTGCGTCCCCGCGCTGATCGAGGCGCTCGACCGCCCCGAGGCTCAGACCCGCTGGGAGGCCCTCGATGCCCTGACGGCGCTTGCCACCACCTGTCCCGAGCAGCTGGGCGATTCCTTTGAGGGCGCCGAGACCGCACTGTTCGACGAGATTTCCTCCACGCTGCGCTATGCCGCCTTCCGCCTGCTGTGCGTGTGGGGCGCCACGAGCGTCGAGCGTTCGCGCGAGGCTTGGCCCATCCTGGACGAGGCCATTCAGTGCTACCACGGCGACCTCGAGTATCGCGACATGCTCGGTTGCCTGTACGAGTTTGGCCAGGGCGAGATCGACGCCGAGGTCGCCGAGAAGCTTGCGCTGCGCCTTAAGTTCGATGCCGAGAACGGCAAGGGCAGCTATCTCAAGGCCCGTTCGAGCGAGATTTGCGAAATGCTTGTTAAACGCTTTGACCTTGATCTCTCCAAAAAGAAGAAGCGTGCTAGCGTTAAAAAATCTGACGCCGCCGAAGACGAGGAGTAACAGATTATGGCGCACGATGTAGTCCTGATTCCCGGTGACGGTATCGGTCCCGAGATTACGCAGGCCATGCGCCGCGTGGTCGAGGCCACCGGTGTCCAGATCAATTGGAATGTCCAGGAGGCCGGTGCCGGCGTCATGGACGAGTTTGGCACGCCGCTGCCCCAGCACGTTCTCGATGCGGTCGCCGAGACCAAGGTTGCCATCAAGGGTCCCATCACCACGCCGGTCGGCACGGGTTTCCGCAGCGTTAACGTCGCCCTGCGCAAGCACTTCGACCTGTACGCCTGTGTGCGCCCCTGCCTGTCGCAGCCGGGCGACGGCTCGCGCTTCCGCGATGTCGACCTGGTCATCGTGCGCGAGAATACCGAGGACCTCTACGCCGGCATCGAGTTCGATGAGGGCGCTGCCGAGGTCGAGGAGCTCTCGCAGCTTGTCGAGCGGTCGGGTCAGAAGACCTTCGCCGCCGATTCCGCCATCTCGATCAAGCCGATCTCCATCGCCAAGAGCCGCCGTATTGTGGAGTACGCCTTTGAGTACGCCCGCCGTTGCGGCCGCAAAAAGGTGACGGCCGTACACAAGGCAAACATCATGAAAGCGACTGACGGCCTGTTCCTGCGCGTTGCGCGCGAGGTGGCCGCCAACTATCCCGATATCGAGTTCAACGACAAGATCGTCGACGCCACCTGCATGGGCCTGGTCCAGAACCCCAACGACTTCGATGTCTTGGTACTGCCCAACCTGTACGGCGACATCGTGAGCGACCTGTGCGCCGGCCTGGTGGGTGGCTTAGGGATGGCCCCCGGCTCCAACATCGGTGCCGACTGCGCCATCTTCGAGGCAACGCACGGCTCCGCGCCCGATATCGCCGGCAAGGATATAGCCAACCCCACGGCCGAGATCCTCTCTGCTGCGATGATGCTCGATCACCTGGGCGAGAACGATGCTGCCAATCGCATTCGTGCCGCCGTATCTGCCACGCTCGACGAGGGCGAGCAGGTTACCGGTGACGTGCGTCGTGCCCAGACCGGCTCCGTCGAGGGCGCCGTGGGCACGCAGGCCTTTGCCGATGCCGTTATCGCGCACCTGGCCTAAGGCATGCACGCTGCAAACGCCTAAATAGTACTTAAGTGTTTGCGTATAACCTAAGAATCAATACGCCCGGCGCTCTGTCGGGCGTATTCTATTGAGGACTATGTTTCCTAACAAGGAGTAACTGATATGGGTCTGATTCAAAAGAAGGACGAGAAGGACGAGATCGACGGCATCCAGATCATCGAGCGCGGCGAAGGCCCCGACGGTGACGAGGACGAGAAGATCGATCTGGTCGCCGGTACGTCTGCCGAGCACATTGCCGCCGGCACGACGGCCGAGGAGGAGGACGCCCGACTGGAGGCTCAGATTGCCGCGGATGCCGCTGACGAGAATCTGATGCCCGAGGCCCAGGATGAGGACAACGATATCCTGGGTTCCGATGAAGACGACCATGCATCCAAGCACAAGAAGACGATGATAGCCGCCTTTGTGGTTGCCGTCGTGATCGCTGCCGTGGTCGGCTTCTTTATTGGCAATGGCGGCTTTGGCGGCAAGGGTGTCGGCTCGTCGACCCTGACCGAGGATCAGCTCGATTCGACCGTGGCAAGCTATAGCTACAACGGCAAGAAGAGCGACATCACTGCGCGCGAGGCCATCGAGAGCCAGTACAGCCTTGATACCGTCAAGGATAGCGATGGCAACTACACCGCTCCTTCTGCCGACGTCATCCTGTCCTACGTGCGCAACAAGATCCTGCTCGACGCTGCCGAGGACGAGGGCATCACCGTCTCTTCTAAGGAGATGAAGAAGTACGCCGAGGATTCCATCGGCACTTCGGACTACAAGACCATGGCCAAGCAGTATGGCGTGTCCAAGGACCAGGCCAAGCAGATCGTCCGCCAGTCCGCGACGCTGCAGAAGCTCTACAAGAAGAAGGTGGGCGATAGCTCCGCAAGCATGCCGACCGCTCCGACCGAACCTTCTGACGGCAACGAGGAGACCGCGAGCAAGGACTACGCCGATTACATCATCAACCTTGCCGGCGACGAGTGGAATAGCGAAAAGGGCACCTGGAAGGACGCCGATAGCACCTACGCTAAGGCCTTCGCTGACGATGCCTTTACGGCCGATAGCGCTACCTATAAGCAGGCCATGACCGCCTATTACACCGCCTACCAGCAGTACTCCTCGCAGGCTTCGAGCGCCAGCTCCAAGTGGACCGAGTACGCCAACGGCCTCTACGCCAAGGCCAACATCAGCATCTACGGCCTGTTTGCGTAAGGTTTGCCTGCACTACTGCGCGTTAACCGATCACCTGATTAAGCCCGCTAGAACGGACAACGTTCTAGCGGGCTTTTTGTTACCGAAACCACTGGGGTAGGCCTCGAGCCCGCACAATGCTCCATCGGGTTCCCCTAATTCATCTGGGAAAACAACTGCAAACGATTGCAAGTAACCGGTGAACGGTCGAAAACTACCGTTCACCGATAATCTCAAAACTGGTTCTAACTGGTATTAAGTCAAAAAGACCAATTCACATATCTTCACAATGACCTGCAATTTTTCTACACGCTATTTTTAGCCGCCCTGCGTTGTTTAGACACAGGAAAAGATCCGATCTTTTGCCAAAACAATTCGAAACGGTTTCAAAACCGCAGGTAGAAGTGTTAACGACCGGTAAACGGTCGATTTATCACCGTGAGCGGTGCAAAAACGTTTTACCGTATGAATCAACGAAAGCGACCTCTTTTGGGGTGATATAGTGACAACACGTCACGTGGTTACTACCAGTTTAGAAACCACTGGTCTTCAAAGAACGCTTTCTAAGAAGCTTTAAGGGCGAGCGCCCGCTGGCTTCCGAAAATCATCGGACTCAGATTGTACACACCTTCGGAAGGGAAATTTGAATGGTTGGCTTTATTCTTACCGGTCATGGACAGTTCGCACCCGGCCTCGCAAGCGCTATCGCTATGGTTGCTGGCGACCAGCCCGCTTTTACCGTCGTTCCTTTTGAGGGCGACCAGGCTGCTTCCTACGGTGAGGATCTCCGCGCCGCTATTACCGCCATGCGCGAGGAGTGCGATGGCGTGCTCGTCTTTACCGACCTGCTTGGTGGCACCCCGTTCAACCAGACGATGATGATTGCCCAGGACGTCGACAACGTCGAGGTTCTGACTGGCACCAACCTTCCCATGGTTATTGAGCTTCTGTTCCTCCGCGGCAACGCCACGCTCGCCGAGCTTGGCGAGCAGGCCGTGACCGTTGGCCAGACGGGCGTCACCGCCCAGACGGTCGCATCCGTTGCCGGCTCCGAGGAAGAGGATATCTTCGGCGACGAGGACGGCATCTAATGGCCGATTTCGGAGCCAACGTCCTGAGCTCCTCGGTCGCCCTTTTAGGTCTGCTTGCCATCATGGGCTTGATTTACACCATCTGGTCGCAAATCAACATGAAGAAGAAGCAGAAGTACTTCAAGGAGCTGCACACCGAGCTCAAGCCGGGTCAGGAGGTTCTTTTCGCCGGCGGTATCTACGGTACCGTCAAAGGCATCGAAGGCGAGAAGGTCCAGATCAAAGTCCGATCCGGAGCCGTCGTAGATGTTTCGCGTTACGCGATTCAGGAGATCAAGTAACTGTCGTCAGCAAATAACGAAAGGAAGCTGATCAACATGGCAGAACCCAACATTCTTCTTACCCGCATCGATAACCGACTGGTCCATGGTCAGGTTGCCACCCAGTGGAACTCCACTCTGGGCTCCAACCTCATCCTCGTCGCCAACGACGACGTGGCGACCAACACCATGCGCCAGAACCTCATGAAGATGGCCGCTCCCGCCGGCGTCGCTACGCGTTTCTTCTCTCTGCAGAAGACCATCGACGTCATTGGCAAGGCGAGCCCGCGCCAGAAGATCTTCATCGTGGCCGAAACACCGGAAGACGTGCTTACGCTCGTCAAGGGCGGTGTGCCTATAAAGAAGGTAAACATCGGCAACATGCACATGTCGGAAGGAAAGCGTCAAGTCGCCACCTCCGTCGCAGTTAACGACGAGGATGTCGCTGCGTTTAAAGAGCTGCAGGAATTGGGGGTGGAGTTGGAGATCAGGCGCGTTCCGAGCACGCCTGTTGAGGACACGAGCAAGCTCTTCTCGTAATCCTCATGATCCACGTTGTCAGGAATGAAACCCTGACATTCTGTACGTGAAATCCAAAGTGCGTACATTCATTTAGAAAGGAGGAGCAAGATGGAATACTCGATCATCCAGATCGCTCTGGTCTTCGTCGTCACGTTCATCGCGGCAATCGACCAGTTTGACTTCCTCGAGTCTCTCTATCAGCCCATCGTCACCGGCGCCGTCATCGGTCTTATCCTTGGCGACCTCAACACCGGTCTTCTCGTGGGTGGTACTTATCAGCTCATGACGATCGGCAACATGCCGATCGGAGGCGCTCAGCCGCCTAACGCCGTCATTGGCGGCATCATGGCAGCCATTCTCGCTATCGCTACGGGTCTCGAGCCCAACGCGGCAGTCGGCCTTGCCATTCCGTTCGCTCTGCTCGGTCAGCTCGGCGTTACCCTGGTCTTCACGCTTATGTCCCCGCTTATGTCCACGGCCGATAACATGGCTCACAACGCGGACACCAAGGGCATCGAGCGCCTGAACTACTTCGCCATGGCTCTGCTCGGCCTGATCTTCGCTGTCGTCGTCACCCTGTTCTTCATCGCTGGCGCTACCATTGGTCAGACCATCGCTTCCGCCATCCCGACTTGGCTGCAGACCGGTCTGTCCGCTGCAGGCGGCATGATGCGCTTCGTCGGCTTCGCCGTCCTGCTCAAGGTTATGATGAACCGCGATATGTGGGGCTTCTTCCTCATGGGCTTTGGCCTCGCGCTCATCACCGTTGCCAACGATTCTCTGGCAACCCCTGCTCTGCTCATCCTCGCTCTCATCGGCTTCGGCATCGCTTTCTGGGACTTCCAGCAGCAGACCGAGCTGAAGGGTGCAGCTGTTTCTGACGGAGGTGACTTCGAAGATGGCATCTAATGAGTATGTGATCCCGGAGCACTACGAGGATCTCACTCCTGCTCCGCAGCTCGACCAGAAGACCCTCAACAAGATGGCTTGGCGCTCCTGCTTCCTGCAGGCCTCGTTCAACTACGAGCGTATGCAGGCCGCTGGCTGGCTCTACTCCATCATCCCTGGTCTGGAGAAGATCCACACCAACAAGAACGACCTCGCGGCTTCCATGAGCCACAACCTGGAGTTCTTCAACACCCACCCGTTCCTCGTCACCTTTGTTATGGGCATCGTGCTTTCGCTCGAGCAGAACAAGGTTGACATCCCCACGATCCGCGCCGTCCGCGTCGCCGCAATGGGCCCGCTCGGTGGTATCGGTGACGCCCTGTTCTGGTTGACGCTCGTACCTATCACGGCCGGCATCACCTCCAACATGGCCATCAACGGCAACGCTGCTGCGCCGATCATCTTCCTGGTGATCTTCAACGCTGTCCAGTTCGCTCTGCGCTTCTGGCTCATGAACTGGTCCTACAAGCTTGGCACCAGCGCTATTGACGCTCTGACCGCCAACATGCAGGCCTTCACGCGTGCCGCTTCCATCATGGGCGTCTTCGTCGTCGGTTGCCTGGTCGTCACCATGGGTGGCACCCAGATCAACCTCCAGATCCCCAACGGCACCACCCGTGGCCTCTCCGCTACTACCGTGATCGTCTCCGAGAAGGAGGCCGAGAACTTCACCGGTATGGAGGGCATCGATACCGAGACCGCTGAGGCCGGTACCATCGCCATGACCGATAAGGACGGCAACGCCCTTACCGCTTCCGATGCCGACGGCAACGCTGTCGAGTGCGGCGTCACCGATCTGGGTAACGGCATGGAGTCCGTGACCTACGGCACCGTTACCGAGGATCCGGTCAACTTCTCTGTTGCCGACACCCTCAACACCATCGTCCCCAAGCTCGTCCCGCTTATGCTTACGCTGCTGCTTTACTACATGTTCGCTAAGCACAGCTGGACCCCGACCAAGGGCATTCTCCTGCTCTTCGTCCTTGGCATCCTGGGCGCTGGCCCGCTTGGTCTCTGGCCGAGCATCTGGTAAGGCTCTAGCTTGAGGGGTGTGTCCCTACGCGGCTCACACCCCGACCCCTTAAGCCATGTGTATGTTAAAAGCCGCGTGCTCGAAAGAGCGCGCGGCTTTTGTTTTCTTAATGATTCGGGTGTGGCAGACAGATAATGCATAACACCCTAGGTAGTTAGCCGAATTCGAGCAAAAGGGAGGATAGAATGGCGATCGGAGCGCGTAAGCAACCGCTGTACGATCAGCTGGTCGATATTCTGACCGAAAAGATTGACCATGAATATCGCGCCGGTGACATGATTCCTTCCGAGCGCGAACTTTCGGAGCGCTATGGTCTCTCGCGCACTACGGTACGCCTGGCTCTGCAGGAACTGGAGCGTTTAGGACTGGTGGTTCGGCAGCACGGTCGCGGTACCTTTGTGACCGACCGTTCGGCAAAAGCAACCAATCTTATGCAGTCCTACAGCTTTACCGAGCAGATGCGCGCGATGGGTCGAGAACCCGAGACCACGATTCTCGAGTTTTGCGAGATAGAGGCCGATAAGAATCTGGCCGAGCATATGGGATTGCGCATCGGTGATCGCATTTTTAAGCTCAAGCGCCTTCGTTCTGCCGACAACATGCCCATGATGGTCGAACGCAGCTATCTACCGGTTCGTCAATTTCTGTCCCTAAAGCGACCGCTGCTGGAGCGTAAGCCGCTTTACGATGTGATTGAGCAGGACTTTCAGCAAAAGATTCGCGTGGCCGAAGAGGAGTTCTATGCGAGCATAGCCCGTCCCACCGATGCCCACCTTTTGGGAATTGTCGAGGGCTCGCCTGTGCTCGATTTGGTCAGGACTACGTATAACGAGTCAAACGAGGTAGTGGAGTACACACTCTCGGTTGCTCGTGCCGATCAGTTTAAATACAAGGTTTACCACCAGCGCAGTAACTAGTGCTCGCATCGTTTCCATATGGTGATTCTTTGCATTTAACTGGTTACTACCAGATAACCAACCGAAGTGTATAATTGCACGTCAGAGGATTACTTCTAGAGAGAGGTATTAGAAATGTTCGAGAAGAGTGTCGAGGAGCTCACCGAGCTCGGCGCCCAGATCACCACGGCCGAGATTGCTCAGCAGCCCGAGCTTTGGCGTGATACGCTCAACATCTATCGCGAGAACAAGGAGGCCATCGAGGCCTTCCTGGCCGAGGCTCGCGCTATGGGCGAGGGTCGTCTGTCCGTTGTCTTCACCGGTGCCGGTACGTCCGACTACGTTGGCGATACCTGCGCCCCGTACCTGCGTCACGCTGGCAACACTGATCTCTACGACTTTAAGCCCATCGCCACGACCGACATCGTGAGCGCCCCGCGCGACTTCCTGCGCGCCGAGGATCCCACGCTCGTGGTTTCCTTTGCCCGCTCTGGCAACAGCCCCGAGAGCCTTGCCGCCGTTGCCGTTGCCAAGGAGCTCGTCCACAACGTCAAGTTCCTCAACATCACCTGCGCTCCCGAGGGCAAGCTCGCCGTCGAGTCCGCCGATGATCCCAATGCGCTGACGCTGCTCATCCCGCGCGCCAACGACAAGGGCTTCGCCATGACCGGTTCCTACACCTGCATGACCCTGCTCTCCACCCTTATTTTCGACACTGCCTCTGACGAGCAGAAGGCCGAGTGGGTCGAGACGATTGCCAAGATGGGCGAGGAGGTCATCTCCCGTGAGCCTGAGATCGCCGATTACCTGGCTGGCGACTTCAACCGCGTGACCTACTTGGGTTCTGGCTCCTTCGGTGGCCTTGCCCAGGAGAGCCAGCTCAAGATCCTCGAGCTCGCTCACGGTCTGGTTGCTACTTCCTACGACACCTCCATGGGCTATCGTCACGGACCTAAGTCCTTCGTCGACGATAAGACGCTCGTCTTCGTGTTCGTCAACAACGACGCCTACACCCGTCAGTACGACATCGACATCCTCAACGAGATCGGTGGCGACAAGATCGCTCAGCACACCGTTGCCGTTCAGCAGGATGGCGCTACCGTCTACGAGGGCGAGTCCTTCACCTTTAAGGGCTACGAGGCGCTTCCCGAGGGCTACCTTGCCTTGCCGTTCGTGATGTTTGCCCAGGCCATCAGCCTGCTCAACTCCGTGCGCGTGGGCAACACGCCCGATACGCCGAGCCCCACCGGCACGGTCAACCGCGTGGTCAAGGGCGTGACGATTCACCCCTTCACCGCTTAATCGCGTCCCCCTGTAAGGGCGCCCGTCCGCTCATAACGGCGGGCGGGCGCTTTTTGTTTTACGTGAGCTGGGTATAAGCATCACCACAGTCAACTGCTTTAGAAGCAAGGAGTGCATATGAGCACGTACGCAATTAAGGCTGACAAGTTCTTCTTGCCGGCAGGCCCGCAGCTGGGCGGCTATCTCATGGTCGAGGATGGCGTTTTTGGCGCCTGGCAGGCCGACGAGCCCTCTTGCGAGATTAAGGACTACACGGGATCGTGGATCGCACCGGGTATGGTCGATACTCACATCCATGGCTTTTATAACCACTCAACTACCGATAACGATCCTGAGGGAATCGATATCAGCTCGACCGAGCTTGCCCGTCGCGGTACCACCAGCTGGCTGCCCACGACGTTCACCGATGGCGTCGAGCAGATCAAGGATGCCTGCGCCGCCATCGCCCAGGCGGACGAGGGTCGCGGCCCCGACTTCTGCGGTGCTCGCATTCAGGGCATCTACCTGGAGGGCCCCTTCTTTACCATGAAGCACGTGGGGGCGCAGAACCCCGCTTACCTGATCGATCCCTCCGAGGAGGTCTTCGATCAGTGGCAGGAGGCTGCGGGCGGTCGCATCGTTAAGAGCGCCATGGCCGCCGAGCGCGATGGCGCCGCTGCTTATGCGGCTGCTTTGAATGCCAAGGGTGTGGTGACCAGCATCGGTCACTCCGACGCCACCTACGATGAGTGCATCGCCGCCATCAACGCCGGTGCCAGCTGCTTTACGCATACCTATAACGGCCAGCGCGGACTGCATCACCGTGAGCCCGGTGTCGTGGGTGCTGCCATGTCCACGCCCGAGACCTACGCCGAGATCATCTGTGACGGCAAGCACGTAAACCCTGCCGCCATCAAGGCGCTGCTGCAGGCAAAGGGCTGGCAGCACACGGTGCTCATCACCGACTGCCTGGGTTGTGGCGGCATGCCCGAGGGCAGCTACACCAGTGGTGGCATGGACGTCATCATGAAGGACAACCTGTGCTGGCTCGCCGACGGCAAGAGCATCGCTGGCTCGGTACTCACGCTAGCCCAGGGCGTCAAGAACATTGTCGACTGGGGCATTGCCAGCGCCGATATCGCCATTCGCATGGCAACCGAGGTGCCGGCACGCTCCGCGCACATCGAGGATAAGTGTGGCAGCATCATGCCGGGTCGCGACGCCGACTTTGTCGTGTTCGACCATGAGCTCACCCTCGTCGAGACGTATGTTGGCGGCCAGAGCGTCGGCAACGCTTTTACCGAGTAACGATAGAAAAAGACGGCGGGCCCGAATCTGCTCGGACCCGCCGTATGGGTTAAACGCTCAAAAGCACCTTCACAGTTACAGCTTGTTAGCAATCTTCTTTGCCGTGCGCTTAACGCCGGCCACCAGGCCTCCTGCAGGATGCTCCTTCTCGTATGCTAGGCGTTTCTCACGCTTGGCGTACTCTTCGACGATGATATCGCCGTACTCATCTTCGATTTTGTCGAAGAAATCGACAGCTCCCTTAATCTCTTCGGCAGTTGGGTGCCCCTTCTGGACACCGCCGGTGAGTTTGAACGGCCCCCACGTATCAAAGCCGGGACAGCCGTAGACGCCCATAAAGATGGCCTGCCTCATGCGGCAGATGCCATCGATATCCTTGCCGTACCACTTGTTTTTGCCACCGTAGGTCATAAGGCCAAACACCTTGTCCTGCGGCTGCAGCACGTTCGTGAGCACGCGCGCCATATCTTTGTCGATCTCGGAGTAATAAATGCCTGTGGCGACGCCGATCAGATGGTATTCGTGCAGGTCGGGGTACTCGTTTTTACCGAGTGACTTCACGTCGAGGGTATCGATTTCGGGGTGCGCCTCGACGATGGCGTCCACGAGCTTTTTCGTATTGCCGTGGTGGCGTGAGGCATAAAGGATGATGGTTCGCATAAGAAGGCCTTTCAGCTGTAATTGCATCAATGTCTGTATGGTACCCCGTTGCATGCCTGGGAAACCGGACGCATCGATGAACGTGCGGGTTTGTCCTTTGGTCAGGGCCGAGACGGGTTCTTGCGAGCAAAAAGCAGTTGTTCGAAAGGATGGACAATGGAATACGCTCTCTCCAACGATTCGATTTCTATCAAGGTCTCCACGGCCGGCGGCTCGTTTACCTCGATTGAGGCTGGAGGTCGCGAGTACTTGTGGCAGGGCGATCCCGCCGTGTGGTCCGGCCAGGCACCGATTTGCTTCCCGATTTGCGGAGGTTTGCGCGATAACAGCGCCATGACGTTTGCCGGACATCATGTGAAGCTCGCCCGCCACGGCTTTGCGCGTAAGCAGGAGTGGAAGCTGTTGAGCCAAAGCACAAACGAGCTGGCTATGTGCCTGGCATCCGAGGATAACGCTGCGCTGCTGAGCGATTATCCGTATCCGTTTAAACTTGTCGCCCGCTATACGCTCGAGGACGCCGCCGTGCGTGTCTCCTATGAGGTTACCAACGAGGGCACCGAGGACATGCCTTTCTTTATCGGTGGACACCCCGGCTTTAGGTGTCCGCTCGACGAGGGTGAGTCCTATACGGACTACGAGTTGCGTTTTGAGAAAGACGAGGCTGCGGAGCTCTGCACCGCCGTTCCCTCGACCGGATTGATTGATGTGGACAGGCGTTCCAAGAACCCCATGGTGGGAAAGACGCTGCCTTTGTCGCATGAGCTCTTCGATTTTGCGGAGACCATCTTTGACGTGCTCGAGAGCCGTCAGGTCACGCTTTCCAAAAAGGGCGAGGACAAGGGCGTTCGCCTGAGCTTTGAGGGCTTCCCGTACCTCATTGTGTGGAGCAAGCCCGAGGGTGATTTTGTGGCAGTTGAACCCTGGGGCGGCCTCTCGACCTGTTCCGATGAGGATGACGTGCTTGAGCACAAGCGCGGCTGCCTTATCGCCAAGCCCAAAGAAACCATCGTGCGTTCGTTCACAATCGAGATTTTGTAGTCGCATGTAGCCAATTCGTTTTGCAAGGCATAAGGAGCCTGCGAGATAAGGAGCTAGAAATGATCCTCACCGTTACGATGAACCCGTCCGTCGATACGCGCTAGCAGCTCTATGAGCTCATTATCGACGACGTCAACCGCGTGACGCCCGAAAAGACCGCCGGCGGTAAGGGCCTCAACGTGGCCCGCGTCCTGGGCCAGCTGGGCGACGATGTCGTGGCAACCGGCCTGCTTGGTGGTCATATGGGCGCCTATATGGCCGAGCTCATGGATGCCAACGGCATTAAGAATGATTTTGTGCCCATCAAGGGCGAGACCCGCATCTGCCTCAATATCCTTCATGCCGGTAACCAGACCGAGCTGCTCGAGAGCGGCCCGACGATTGCCCCCGAGGAGCTCGATGCCTTTACCGCCAAGTTCGCCGAGCTTGCGAGCAAGGCCGATGTCGTTACCATCTCGGGTTCGCTGCCCCGCGGCGTCGAGGCGGACTACTACGCCAAGATCACGGGCATTGCCGAGAACGCCGGCGCCAAGGTGCTGCTCGATACCTCGGGTGCCTCGCTTGAGGCTGCGCTCAAGTCCGAGGTCAAGCCTGAGCTGGTTAAGCCTAACCTGACCGAAATTAACGGCCTTCTGGGCACGAGCTTTACCACCGACGATGTGGACGAGCTCCGTTCCGCGCTCGCCTCTGACGCCCGCTTCTCCGATATCCCCTGGGTCGTCGTATCCATGGGCGCTGCCGGCTCCGTTGGCTTCCACAATGGCCGTGCGTTCCGCGCCAAGACCCCCGATATCCCCGCCGTTAACGCTACGGGCTCTGGCGATTCGACCATTGCCGGCTTCGCACATGCGATTGCTGCCGGCGCCGACGACGAGACGGTGCTGCGTACCGCCAACACCTGCGGCAAGCTCAATGCCATGGATCCCATGACTGGCCACTTGGTTATGGATCGTTGGGACGAGGTTTACAACGGCGTTGTCGTGACCGAGCTGTAGGAGCTTGTACTGCGGCCCCGGCATCGGTTGCTAGCTCATGTCGACGACAAGTGCAGTAGCATTATGCCGGGGCGCGACGCCGACACTGTCGTGTTCAATCCCGACCTTACCCTGGTCGAGACGCATGTGGGTGGCAACAGCGTCGGTAATGCGTTTGCCGAGTAGCCGCCAAAGAAACGATCCGAGAGGGGATTTAGATGATTTACGGTGCATTGGGCGATATCGAGGAGTACCGTGGAATGCTCAAGGGCCTCGACGTGCTGATCGATTGGCTCGAGGAGAACGATCCGGCGAAGCTCGAGGTCGGCAGCCATCCGATTCTGGGCGACAAGGTCTTTGCGAACGTCATGGCTCCCACGACGCGTCCCGAAGCCGAGGCTCACTATGAGACGCATCAGCGCTATCACGACCTGCAGATCGACGTCGAGGGTCGCGAGGCCTTTAAGGTTGCCACGGGCAGCCTGACGCTGGTCCAGGAGTTTGACGAGAAGGACGACTACGATCTGGTCGATTCCGACGCTTCGATCGCCGGCGATCTTGCTGACGACAAGTTTGCGCTGTTTGTTGCTGGCGAGCCTCATATGCCGACGCTCGAGTTCCCGGGCGATGGCGCGCAGCCGGTCAAGAAGATCTGCTTTAAGCTGCTTGCAGACGCTTACTGGGAGGAGTAGCGCACTGCTCGGCTGAGCTGTTCGTGTTGTGAGCGTTATCCTTTGGGGGAGCGCGCTTAGGCCCCGCTGATCGCGGCTCCTTAGGGGATTGCGGCTGGCGGGGCTTTTTGTTGAGTAGGGGAGTTGCCGGCGGAGTTGTGCTTGGAGTGGCGGATGTGCGCTCGAAATCGGCAACAAAAAAGCCGCCCGAAGGCGGCTATCTTGTGCAATGGAGCCAGCGACCGGGCTCGAACCGGTGACCCCCGCTTTACGAGAGCGGTGCTCTACCAACTGAGCTACGCTGGCGGCCATGTGATGACGCAACTGAGGCGTCAACGGCTGTCTATGATACGGGACATCGCAAATCCGCGCAAGTGTTCTGACGGCTTTTCTCACTTTAAATGCACTAATATTGGAGACGTGATGTCTTGCTCTTACGGGTCTCAAACAGAATGGGGTGGCGATGGCTCAACCCAAGATTCTTCTCACACGCATCGATGACCGGTTTATTTACGGGCAAGACGTTGAGCTGTGGAACGAAGTCGTGGGTTCCAACCTTGTTTTAATCGTCAACGATGAGATTGCGGCTGATTCGCGCAAGTGGGCCCCTATGAGGGTGGCGACACCCGAGGGTGTCTGGACGCGGTTTTTCTCGGTGCAAAGGACTGTCGACATCATTCATACCGCAACGCCGCGCCAATGGATTCTCATCATGGTGGCGTCGCCCACGGATGCACTCGCGCTGGTTAAGGGTGGTGTGCCGATCACCAAGATCAGCATTGGCCATATGCAGGCGGGGGAGGGCAAGCACCCCATAACGCCCGCAGTCGCCGTAGACGATACGGACATCGCTGCCTTCAAAGAGCTACAAGAACTCGGCATAGAGCTAGAAATCCGTTACCTCCCCAGCTCCAATCCCGACCCCATCCAACTAGTCATTGGGGACGTTCTTAAATGACTAGTCAAACGGGACACCCTTGGCACTTGGGGACGTTCCTTATGTGCCGGCCTTTTAGGAACGTCCCCAAGTGTCGGCAGATTGGGACAGTCCTTCTCGCCAAACGTTAAAGACTGTCCCCAATGACTAGTCATTTAAGAACGTCCCCAATGACTAGGTAGAAAAACGCCCGTCGGCAGTGGTGCCGGCGGGCGCTGCTGTGCGATATGTTGCGTTGTGGGCTTAGTGCCTCATAAAGTGGTATTCGATCACATTGCTGTAGGGGTGACCCGGGCCCACAATGCCCTGCGGGAACAGCGGCTGGTGCGGTGTGTCGGGGTACATCTCTGCCTCGAGGGCAAAGCCAGCGCCCCAGCCATAGTTGGCATCGTCCTTGGCGTGCTCGTCGCCCAGCCAGTTGCCGGTGTAGAGCTGCACGCCCGGGGCGGTGGTGTAGTAATCCAACTCACGACCGGTCCACATCTCCTCGACGTGCAGGGCGCGGCGCAGATTACGGCCGTACTGATAGCCATCGATGCACAGGCAGTGGTCGTAGCCGCGTGCCTGCTTAATCTGGGGATCGTCGGCCTCCATGCCAGGCGCGACGGGGCGCAGCTCACGGAAGTCAAACGGCGTGCCCTCGACCGGAGCGATCTCGCCGGTGGGGATATTCTGCTCGTTGATGGGCAGGTAGTGGGCAGCGTTGGCAACAAAGAAGTGCTCGCAGTCCATGCCGGCGTTATGGCCGGCAAGATTAAAGTACGTGTGGTTGGTCATGGACACGTAGGTGGCGCGGTCGCTCTCGCAACCATACTCGATGCGGAAGACGCCGGTGCGCGTAACGGTAAACACAGCCGTAAAGATTCGGTTGCCGGGCAGGCCCAGCTCGCCATCCTTAAGCGAGGTGGTCATGCGCACGGCGTTGTGAGTCTCGTCGAGCTCAACGTCCCATACGCGCTTGTGCAGGCCGTGCTCAAGATCGCTGTGTAGGTTGTTGGCGCCTTCGTTGGCCGGCATATGCCAGTCCGTGCCGGCGATGGTGATCGTGGCACCTGCAGTGCGGTTGGCCACAGGCCCGATGGTTGCGCCAAAGCAGGCGGGGTTGTCAAAGTAATCCTCGAGCTTATCGAAGCCCAGCACCACATCGCGCACGTTGCCGGGAATGTCGGGCACATCGATACCCAGCACGGTGGCGCCATAGTCCATAATGCGAACGCAGATCTCGGGCCCGTTGAGGGTGTAACGATGAACGGGGGTACCGCACGGCGCGGTGCCGAAAAGCTCGGAAGTGATCATTTGGTTCCTAACATCGAGGTATTTCCGACAAACTGTAGCGCGAACAGGCGAGATTATCACTACACCCCACTAAAGCAGGGGGTATTTTTCTCAAAAAAGTGATGATTGGAGCTGTGCGGGCGTTCATTTTTGACGCGCGCGAGTCTGATACAATTTGTTCGTTATTGTTTGAATGATATGCACGCATAGAACGGCGAGGATTCATCGTGATTAAGGCAGAGCGACAGGATAAGGTTCGTCAGCTGCTCGAAGAGCAGGGCACGGTCTCGGTCAAGGAGATTTCGGATGCGTTAGGTGTCTCGGATATGACGATCCGCCGCGACCTCGAAGAACTTGCGAGCCTAGGCGAGATCGAGCGCGTGCACGGCGGAGCCCGCAGTGCACAGGGCCGTCCCCACGCTATGCTGCGCCATGAGTATTCGCACAGCGAAAAGCGCACCAAGCATGCCGAGGAAAAGCTGCAGATTGCGCGCCGTGCTGTGGAGCTTATCGAGGAAGGCTCGACCATCTTTTTGGGCACGGGCACTACGGTGGAGCAGATGGCCTCGATGCTGCCGGCGTTTCGCCTGCGCATTGTGACCAATTCGCTTTCGGTGTTTAACCTGCTCGAGGCGCGCGAAGACTGCGACCTGTGCCTCGTGGGCGGTATGTACCGTCGCCGCACCGCCGCTTTTGTGGGGCCAACGGCCGAGGATACTCTGCGTGCGTTGGGTATCGATGCGGCGTTTATCGGCGCCAACGGCATTCTGGATGGCGACGTGTCTACGTCTAATATGGATGAGGGTCGTATTCAGCAGCTCGCCTTTAGCAAGGCCGACTCGCGCTATCTGATCGCCGACTCCAGCAAGATCGGCAAGCGCGACTTCTACACCTTCTGCCGCTTGGACAATTTGGACGCCGTGGTGTGCGAGCCGGGTATCGCCGCCGAGGATCGTGTCGCCATCGAGGAACACACGCAGGTCATCTGCTAGCTAACGCTGCAGACGATACTTCTGCTCTCTGCCGGGGCGGGGATTATCGCTTCAATATGACACGCAAATGTGCTCGGGCCAAGTATTCAGCTTGTGGGCTAGACCAGGCGGGCGTAGTCCTGTGACTGATGAAAGATGTGGGCGATATAGATTGTTTCGTGCTCAAACTTGTAAAGACACACGTAGTTGTTGACGGGAAACGATCGGTAATTACGTGCAGCCAGCTCTTGCATGTGCGAGAGGGGACGTAGGAGCGGCTGCTCGCGAAGCGGATCAAGCTGATATTCAAACTCAGCGACAAAATTGCCTGCTGTGCGCGGATTCTTGAGGATTTGGGCAAGGTATCCGACAATACTCTCGTACTCATATCGCGCGCTTTTGAGGATTACGACGTTATAGGTCATATTTGTCTCGTATCGAAGCCGCGAAGGATTCGTAATCGCTGTAGTCGCCTTGCGATATTTCGTCTTCTGCCATCATCATACGAGACAGCAGTTTTGCCTTGGCGATTTCTTCTTGCATGAGGCGATACTGGTCGCTGCTGATGCAGTGCATGGTCTCGTAGCCGTTCTTGGTTACGGTGACGTCGCGCTCAGACTCAACAAGTGCGGTGAATGTGGCAGTGTCCTTCATGTCTCGGACGGGCACACAAGCGGACATGGGTACCTCCTTTGCGTCGTGGCATAATTGTACCACGGTGTGTCCAAGCGACCGGTACCGTCGAATCGTCTCAATCTGTAACAGTTGGGATCGAAAAACTCGGCTAGATGTTACAGATTGAGATTAAAGGGATTGACCTGTGGCGTTTGTCTCGATCTGTAACAGTTAGACGGTCGAAAGTGGGCTACGTGTTACAGATTGAGATCTTTCAGCCCTGGTCGCCCGTTCGTCTAAATCTATAACAGTTAGGATTGAAAATCCCTGCTAGATGTTACAGATCGAGATAAACGGGCCGCACGGGCTCACCAAAATCAAAAAAGCCGCATGCGAACCCGTGGA
>URYU01000008.1 GCA_900552155.1 uncultured Collinsella sp. | reverse complement strand
GCCCTCCACCAGCGAAAGCACTACACCGATAACGGGAATGGCAGCGATAACCTCGAGCACCACCGAGATGACGCTCGAAAAGACTCCGAGACCAAACGACGTGGAGCGCATGAGTGGACGGTCCATGCCGTCATCGACCTTGAGCGAAAGATCACGGCCCCACTCGATACCAAAGCCGGAACCGCACACGCTCGCAATGCAAGCTGCCAAAAAGCCGATGGCAGCCGCAATGCCGCCAATAACGGGAATAAACAACACGAGCACCGACACACCGCAAATCAGCGCCGGCAAAAACGCGATTTGGCATACACGCTGAAGCACGCCCGGAGTCTTGGTCATATCTTGGAACGCCTGAGCCACACAGCCCTTTGGCGCATTCGCCACGGGCGGCTGCGGAACAAACTGCTGGGGCTGAGGCTGTCCCTGGGGAGCGGGGCCAGCGGCACCGGCATTAGGAGCACCACACACGCCGCAGAACTTGTCGTTATCGCCCATGGGGGCGCCACACTGCGAGCAGAACATAGAATCATCCCTTCGTATCTTGAACGAATCACTTGGATCGCAAACGATGTCTTTAGCATCATTATTGCCCAATGTGGGGTCAAATACTCAAAGATGACCGATTTGCAAGGTACACGGCGCCAGCAGGCGGTTCGTTGAATACGTCTGTGCTAGTTCGTTCCGCGGAAGCCCTTGCCGACGATCTCGGAGCTGTCGACGATCGTGATAAAGGCACCCGGATCGACTTCGCGCGCATAGCGGCGTAGTTGCACGGCCTCGCGACGGCTCAGCACGCTCATGATCACCGTCACGCACTTGCCCGAGAAGGCACCGTAGCCGCGGCTAATGGTCGCCGTGCGGTTGAGATGCTTGACGATAAACTCCTCAACCTTAAGGGGCTCGGAGCAAATGACCGTGCAGACTTTGCGCAGGTGAATGCTCTCGATGGCTTTGTCGACCACGAGTGTCTTGGCAAACAGGCCGCGCACGCAATACAGACCGACACGCGGGCCGTACAAGAAGGCCGCGATGGTCACGATGCCGATATCGACCAGCAGCAGGGCGCGGCCAATCTCGAGCGTCGTGCGGCGCTTGAGGATCATAGCGAGAATGTCCGTGCCGCCCGTCGAGGCGCCGATGTCAAAGACAATAGCGCTGCCGAGCGCCGGCAAGATGACGGCAAAGCACAGGTCGAGCCACATATCACCCGTCAGAGAGACATTGGTCGGAATAAAGAGCTCAAACAGCGAAACATAGGCGGACAGCGCAAACGAGGCGAAGACACTCCACAGGATTGCCTTGCGCTCCAAAAAGATAAAGCCCAAAACGACGAGAACCGCGTTGATAATCCACATAAAGACGCCGACGGGCAGAGTCGGGAACAGCGTGGACAGAATGACCGACACGCCCGAGGTGCCGCCAAAAGCAAAGTGATTAGGGGTTTTAAACGCAACGATGGCGAAGGCCGTAAGAATCAGACCCAGATTGAGCTCGGCAAAAAAGCGCGGGAAGCCTGGCTCCTGGCTGCGCTTTTGACCGGCACGCTCGCCGCGTTCGATATCGGTGCGATCAACCACGCGCTCCATCGGCACCACGGGAGGACTATGCACCTCCTCGGCAGCTCGCGATGCCGCCTCTGCCGCGGCAGCCTCAATCGCCCATGCCTGGCTTTCTGTTTCGTGCTCGTCAGCCATTACGGCAACCCCTCGTTAACAATTTGGAAACAATGCGCCCATTAGGGTAACGCGGAACGCGACGATTGCAACCCCTAGTTAGACGAGCGGTATGCCTACATCGGGGGGGCATACAAATAACGGCCGGCCACGCTTTTGCTTGCGCGGTCGGCCGTTTAACGTTTTCGCAGATAAAACCTGCCAAAACAAACCTGTCCCTTTTTGGAAGGTTATTCGTGCTGGCTGGTGCGGTGCTCGTACTCCTCGGGGGTGATGACGTCCTCGATACGCAGGTTGACGCCCGCCACCTCAAGGCCGGTCATCGCGGCAAGGCGCTCGGTGACACGTGCCTTGACATCGTCGAAGATCGCGGGCGCATAGGCACCGTACTCGATAATGACGGAGATGTTGACGACCACGCGATTGTCATCGGTGACCTCGACCGTCACGCCCTTGGTCAGATTCTCGGCACCAAACTGCTCCTGCACAAAGTGCATAAGGTTACCCTTCATGCCCAGAACGTGCGGCACCTCGCGGGTGGCCATGGCGACAATCTTCTCGATCACGCCGTTGGAATAGGTCAGCGAGTCCTCGGACTCGTCCGCCTCCTCGTCCATCTCCTCGTTGTCCTCGCCCGCATCGGACTCGGCCTCGACGAGCGCCTCGTCCTCGAGCGTTACGTCCTCCGCCTCGGCGGCGACGGTCTCGTCTGCCTCGAGCTCGGTATCGGCTACATCGACCTTCGTATTAAAAGCCATGGTTCCTCCTTATGCCTGCCGCGGATGCGACAGTCGAATACATATTAGCGACCGCTAAACAGACGGCCGAAGAAGTTGACGATCCCGTTTTCGCCGTCGCGAATTTGGCCGATCACGGCGCCGATCAGCACGAAGAATGCAATGACGAGCGTGTCCCACAGGCCCAACGTGAGCACCAACACGGCGAGGATAAAGCCAGCGACGGCGCCAAGCGTGGTGTTGGGATGACGCACGGCATAGCTCCAGATGGCAGCGCCCGTACCCTTGATGAGACCCATAGCCTCGTCAAAATCCGCGGCTGCCGCGTCTTGTAACTCGGTTGCCTCTGCTTTGGAATCAACAGGTTCGTTCGCCGGCGTGGCGCTCTGGTCAATCGTCAGGCGCGGCGTACGAGCGGTCTTGTCTTGATTGGTATCACTCACCGGAAACCTCCACGGTCTGGACGGTAGTCTTGGACGGCAAAAAACGAACGCGTGCGGTCGTGCCCGGCGTTCCAAGCATGGTGTCGCAAGCTTCCTCGATGCGCCGCTGCATCGCAGTAGCCAGAGATGCCACGTCCTTATCGTCAAGCGCGATAGCCTCGACCTTAAATCGGACGTGCGAATCGTCGGAGCCTTGGACGCGGGCCTCGACATGCTCGACCATCACGCGATCGTCGCGCTCTGCCGCAGTGCGAGCGCACGAAGAAAGCGCCGCGAGCGTGACCTCGATATTGCGCTCCCCCGCCGGATGCACACAGGACGGCTCGCGACGAGCAAACATCAGGCGGAAGAAGCTTACCAGCACGCCAATCGCCACAACTCCGCCGCATGCCGTCACGACAATGCGCGGCATGGGGTCGCGCATCAGCAGCATAAAGCGATACGTATACGGCCCCCAAAACTGGCAGACAAGCGTACCCAGCGCCACGATGGCGGCGGCAAGATACACAATCGCTAGGGCTCGTTTGAGTACGCGCACGTGGCGCTCCCTTCAAATCTCGGCACTCGAAATACAAAACGGTTCGCATCATTATAAAAGAGCCGGGTCCGGTGCTCTACGCACGCGGATCCGGCTCATCTATTCCACGAGGCTTGCATGCTCGCTTCATTATGCCCAGATATGCACGGCTTAACCCGTGCGGGCGCTACTCCTCCTCGAGGGCAGCGATGACCTCGTCGGTCATGTCCATGGTGCTGTAAACATCCTGGACGTCGTCGAGCTCCTCAAGACGGTCGATGAGGCGCTGAACCTTCTTGGCGTCGGCGCCGGAGACCTCGGTCGGG
Organism: uncultured Collinsella sp.; assembly: GCA_900552155.1. Taxonomy (GTDB): domain Bacteria; phylum Actinomycetota; class Coriobacteriia; order Coriobacteriales; family Coriobacteriaceae; genus Collinsella. Next base: position 21,044 of record URYU01000008.1, on the reverse strand, counting down.
GTGGTCGGGACCATGGTGGTCTCGGAGCCCTTGACCTGGACGCCCTGCTCCTCGAGCGCCTTGGAGACAGCCATGACCTCGTTAGCAGTAGTCCAGACGATCCACTCCTCGCCGGCATCCTCGTAGTCCTCGCCACCGGCCTCGGCGATGGCCATCATGAACTCATCCTCGTCACCGGCAGCACCGTTGGCGATCATGGTCTCCTTCTTGGCGTTCTCGTCCAGGATCTCCTTGGCAACAACGATCTGGCCCTTGCGCTCAAACTGGAAGGAGACGGAGCCGGAGGTGCCCAGGTTGCCACCAGCGTGGGAGAAGGCGGAACGGACATCAGCGGCGGTGCGGTTGCGGTTGTCGGTCAGGCAGTCAACGTAGACGGCGACACCGGCGGGGCCGTAGCCCTCGTACACGATGTTCTCGTAGACGGCAGCGTCGGCACCCGAACCAAAAGCCTTGTCGATAGCGGACTTGATCTTGTCCTTGGGCATGGACTGAGCCTTGGCCTTGGCAACGGCAGCGGCGAGGCTGGCGTTGTTCTCGGGCAGCGGGTCACCGCCGAGACGGGCAGCAACGGTGATGTTGCGGCTCAGCTTGGAGAAGAGGGCGGAACGCTTGGCGTCCTGCGCGCCCTTACGATGCTTGGGTGTGGCCCACTTAGAGTGTCCGGACATACGTGTCTCCTATCGGTTTCGACCTAAAGCCCAGCGCAGATGCTCGGGCAATATAAACAAACGTCGTTATGATATACCTACTGGCCTGCGAGATAAACCCCAAAATGAAGGCGTCGTGATGATGCCACCCTTTGGTGCAAAGCAACCTGACCCCAATGCACCAAATTAGGACCAGAGGAGGTCGCTGCGGGTGATGGTGGCGCCGATGGCAAAGGGCATGCAGGCGATGACCGGATACAGGTAGCGCATGTAGGTCGAGCCATTGCAGGGACCGATCAGGCACACGGCGAGCACGCCCAGCAGCGGCACCCAAATGGCCAGCCCGCGCCACGAATGACGACGTAGCAGATAGAGCACCACGGCGATCATGATCCACACATAGGTGGCCGAGCTCATGGTGAGCGAGATAAACGGGATGCGTTGTACTGCCACGCGATACAGGTTGATCAGGTGGTCGCACCAGCGCACGACCTTGCTATCGACCGGATGGAAGTCAAAGTACTTGAGGTTATCGGGCTTCGCCATAATCTCGGCACTGCGCGCCGTGCTGTAGACCCACGCATCGCGGGCGCTCGGATAAAAGTAGCCGTAGTAGTTATTGATGAGCGCCGAGATATAGCACTCGGGATCCTTTTTGAACATCTGGGCCCACACCTCAAAATAAGCCTTGATGTCCTCCTGCGAGGCGTACTCGTTAAAGCAGTTCTTGACGGCGTCGGACTTGTCGGGATTGTAGCGGCGGCCCAGGTTCTCGTACTTGAGTACGCGATCGATCACGGCACGCTCTTCGTCGGTCACCGAACCGTCGCAAGGAGCCTCCACGATGGTGCCGTCCTCCTTAACCGTGGGGTTGACGCCCGAGTTGAGGCCGTCGTGCTTTTGGACGAAACGAGCCGTCTGCTGGAACGGAATCGAGAGGATTTCGCGCTTGGAACCAGGCGTGATATCGTGCGCCGGCATAAAGACCTTGGTGAAGTACATATTAGAGGCAAGGCAGAGCGCGAGCACCGCGAGAACGCCAACCCAGCGGAAACGCGGAATGGCGCCCGAAGGCGCAGCACCAGTCTGCTTGGCTGCACGACGAGCCACATGCACGTCCCATACGCAAAACGCCGCCGCGATTACGCATGCCGCCAGGGGAAACACCAGGCCGCCGTTGCGCAGGAACGTGGAACCCATGGCGCCCAGAGCGAGCAGCAGCCAGTCGTGGCGCGCAAAGAGCACGGGGGCTTTCTCGCCCGCTCGCTCGACATTGGCATCACGACGGGGCAAGCCACATGCCACGAGCTTGACGGTCTGTACCAGCAGCACCAAGAACGCGTCGGCAAAGAGCACATCTTTGGTGAGCAACGCCGCGTAGTTAGAGAACATCGGCATAAACGCAAAGAACAGCAGGATCGCACCGCGAACCGGCAGACTCACGCCCAGTTTGCGCAGCGACGAAATGGAATAGGCCATGCAGGCAGCCGTGATGACGAACTGAGCACAGGTGTAGATGGCAAGACCTGCGTTGGCGCTGTTGAACAGTGAAAGCCCCAGCTGGACGCACGAACCGATGATAGCCGTGTGCACCACGGGGTGAAGTCCGTTGAGCAACACATTGGGATTGAGCAGACGCAGGTAGTCACTCGTGCCGTTGGGGTAGTTGAACCACTGGCGAATCTGCGCACCCGTATCTCCCATAAAAAGACCGGGCAGCGAAGCGATAAGCGTGGGCGCCCAGGCGATCATAAGCACCAGGAAGGGCCCGGCAAAGGGATGGACCGAGAGCACGGCGTGAGTCACACGCCATACGCGGCCAAAGTGCGCTTCGGAAAACGGAATGCGCCGAGAGCTCAGCCAATCCAAGCACTCAAAAGCCAGATAGAAGGCAACGATCGCCAGGAGCATCCAGCCCGCGCCGCCAATCCAGGCGCAGATGATGCGAGCTTTGTCGCCAAGAACAATCTCGGCCGAGTCGGTGAGGTCGTAGCTGCGGCCGAACACCATGCAGATGGCGAAAAACAGCGACGGCAGAATAATCGATGGGCGCCAGGTGTCGCCACGGCCAAAGAATACGTAGCGAAACGGCAGCGTGAGCAGGCAGGCAAGCGCCAGCAGCATGACCGCGTCGGTATGGCCGGCAAACGAGAGGAGCACCTCGTAGCACACGTACAGCATGCCCGAGGCTTTGGGGTCAATCGCCAAGACTGCGTTGCTCGACACCGGGGCGGGATCGATGGAAAACGCCGTGGTCGCCAACAGCGCGAGCAGAAATGCGATGAGCGTCTGCTTGGCGGGGTAGCGCTTAAACCAGACGATGCGGGCAGCGTCGCGCGCAGCCGTTGTGGAGAGATCGGAATCCTTCACAGTCCAAAGAGCCTTTCTAGAAACCTGCCAAAAAGGGACAGGTTTATTTTGGCAGGTTTTATCTGGGGAAACGTTACGGTTCTGTCATCGTTGCCCAGCAAACCACCACAAAGGTGTCTGTCCCCTTTGTGGTGGTATGTGGTGGTTAGGCGTCGAGGTAGATGCGCTGGGGGCGATTGCGGCGACGCGCAAAGATGACGAGCGCCAGGCCCGCAATAACGAGCGGAAGGCTCAGCAGCTGACCCATCGTGATGACGCCGCCCAGCAGATAGCCAAGCTGGGCGTCGGGCACGCGCACGAGCTCGACGAGGAAGCGGACGATGCCGTAACCCATCACAAACACGCCCATAAACGTGCCCTGGGGCAGCAGCGGCTTTTTGCGGCTGAGCACCTGCAGGATGCAGAAGAGCACAATGCCCTCAAGAAATGCCTCGTAGAGTTGGGAGGGGTGACGCGGCATATCGCCCGCAGTCCCGCCAAAGACCACACCCCAGGGCAGATCGGTCGGCTTGCCCCACAGCTCACCGTTGACAAAGTTGGCACAACGGCCCAGACACAAGGCCAGCGGCGCGCCGATGACGGCAAGGTCTGCCAGAGTCCATGCGTCGAGCTTATACATGCGGCACACGATGATGCCGCCGATAATGCCGCCGACCAGGCCACCGTGGAAGCTCATGCCGCCTTCGTTGGTGGCAAAGATCTCGAGCGGATGTGCCCAGTAGTAGCCGTCGCCGTAAAAGATGACGTAGAACAGGCGGGCGCCGATGATAAGGCCAAAGACCACACCGACCACGACGCTCGTCAGGTCGTCAATCGTGATGTTAAAGCCCCAGCGACGCTGCGTGCGATACATGACGACCGCCGTGAGCAGAGCTCCGACCACATAGGCCAGACCATACCAGTAAATCGTGATGGGCCCCGCCGAAATCGCGACGGGATCAAGCATATGGTAGAAGTCGTTGAGCATATCGATCCCCCTGCTCCCTACATACAAATGCGGCCGCGGGCCTTGCGCTCGCAGCCGCATATTTGGGCGTAACGTCTATGCGGAGTATGCCGTCCGCAGCTTTCGCATCTTAGAACGGCGCGTACTCGTCGTACAGGTCGTCGGTCTCGCCGGAGGCATTGACCTGCTCGACACGGGTAACGCCGGGCACGTGCTCCTTCAGGATGCGCTCAATACCCATGGACAGGGTCAGCGAGCTCATGGGGCAGCCGGCGCAAGCGCCCTGCAGCTCCAGTTTGACGACGCCCTCGTCGTCAACGCCCACATACTCCATATCGCCGCCATCGGCCTGCAGGTTGGGGCGAATCTCTTCAAGAACCTTCTTAAGCAGCTCTTCGTTAACAGCCACAGGGGCTCCTTTCTCACAATTACGCGGGCGCGCCCGCGGACAGAAGCTATGTTACTACAGCCGTGTACCCGCTCACGAGCCGTCCATGCGCGCAGACGCGACTTTCACGAGTAGTCAATTTGGGACGGGTCTCTTTTAGCTGCTTTTTATTGCCAGCTGGCGTTGCCACGCGCTACTGCTGAGCCTGCCCCTCGGTGCCGATGTGAACATCGACGATAACCTGGCGGTAGCTGATGCCGCAGGAGTCGAGGATGCGGCGGCTGATGCGTCCATCATCGGTGTCGGCGTACTTGTTGTCCAGGTAGACAACCTCGCCCACGCCTACCTGCGCCAAAATCTTGGCGCAGTCGTGGCACGGAAACAGCGTGACGTAGACCGTGGAACCCTCGAGATCCTTGAGCGAGCCACGGTAGTTGAGCACGGCATTGGCCTCGGCATGGACCACGTAGTTGTGCTTGTCCTGCAACGGGTCGTCGCTCGTACCCCACGGGAAAAAGTCGTCGTTGAGCGCCGAGGGTGTACCGTTGTAGCCCACCGAAAGGATGCGGTGGTTGGTGCTGGCGATGCACGCACCCACCTGCGTATTGGGGTCCTTGCTGCGGCGCTGCGCGGCGATGGCCACGCTCATAAAGAACTCGTCCCAGCTAATGACGTCCAGGCGCTTGCCTGACGAAGTTTGATGAAGATCGTCCGACATGGCAGACACCTCCGTAATCGCAATAGTTTGACCCATTGTAGCAGGTGAAAGGTGGGGCTGTTTCCTCTCCCGCCGACGTCCTCCGCTTTATGCGCGACGAGGCGTTTGGTTGATGCGGTACAGCTCGGCGAGACCCCGCAGCGTCAGTGCGTCGTCTACCGTCAGACTGTGGCCAACCAACGCCGCGAGCGCCTCGGCGTCGTCGCCGGTGATGACAATGGGCACGCTGCCCTCCCCCGCCGCCTTGGTCGCGCGCATCTCGGCAAGCACCATGTCGAGCATGCCGTCGATACGGGCCACCTCGCCCAAGACCACGCCCGAGCGCATGGCCTCGCGCGTGTTGCGACCGATCACATGCGTGGGCGCCGAAGGCTCAACCTGCGGCAGGCGCGCCGCAGCAGCCGAGAGCGAGCGGGCGCCGAGCGCCAGACCCGGCGCGATGCCGCCGCCGACAAAGGTACCGCGCGCATCGATGACCTCAATATTGGTCGTCGTGCCCAGGTCGATCACGATGCACGGAGAGCCGTAGACGGCACGGGCCGCCACGGCGTCGGCGATGCGGTCGGGACCGATCTCGGCCGGGTCATCGTAGTGCACGGGTATGCCGGTCTTGAGGCCCGGCCCCACGGTGAGCACGCGTCCCGTGCAGGTGCGAAAAAGTGCCGCCTTCCACGGACGCTCGAGCGCCGGCACCACGCAACTCAGGACTGCAGCTGCGGGAACGAGCGCGCCGGGCATGCCCGCATCGGCCGCCAGCGCGCCCATGACCTGCGCGAGCCTCATGCGAGCCTCATCGGCCGTGATGCTCGACGGCGTCGTGATCTCGCACGTCGCAAGCGGACATTCCTGCGCCGCAGCCGAATCCTCGGCAAACAGACCAAAGCGAATGAACGTGTTACCCACGTCGACCGTCAATATATATGCGCACCCATTAAGCATCGTCGGCGCTCCTTTCGTCTGCCCAGCAGTATATCGCCTACCTAAACCAGTCATCCCAAAATGACTAGCTTGCGGCTATACTGGTGCGCGGTCGCGCGCGAGCTCACGCGGCGGCCCTTGGTAACCCGACTTCCCGCGCCGTATCCGTAGCGGCGCTCCCGGGGGAAGCGGATATACGCAAAGGAGTTCTATATGAGCAATCCCTCGAACCGCGCCTCGATGCGCGGGCAACTCACGCTGCGCGGTGTCGTCATCGGCGTCCTTGGCTGCGTGATCATCACGGCAAGCTCGGCCTACACCGCCCTCAAGATGGGCGCACTCCCCTGGCCGATCGTCTTCGCTGCCGTCATCTCGCTGTTCTTCCTTAAGCTCATGGGCAACGCCAGTCTCAACGAGGCAAACGTCACCCACACCATCATGTCCGCAGGCGCCATGGTCGCCGGCGGCCTGGCGTTTACCATCCCGGGCGCCTGGATGCTGGGCTATGCCGACCAGATCAGCTGGCTCGACATGTTTATCGTGGCACTCGCCGGCACCATCCTGGGCCTGCTGGCCACCGCGCTCATCCACCGTCACTTTATCGTGGACGCCGCGCTTGAGTTCCCCACCGGCAACGCCGCAGCTCAGACCCTGCGCGCAACCGAGGCCGGCGGCAAGACCGGCAAGCAGCTCTTTGGTTCCATGGCCATCGCCGGCATCTATAGCGTGCTGCGCGACGCCCTGGGCGTGGTGCCCAGCATGCTGTGCACGCTCAACATCCCCGGCGTGACCTTTGGCATCTACAACTCACCCATGCTGCTCTCCGTCGGCTTCCTCGTGGGCTTCGCCCCCGTCGCCTTCTGGTTTGCCGGCGCGCTGCTGGGCAACTTTGGCATCATCGTGGGTGGCACCGCTGCCGGTCTGTTCGACGTTGTGACTGCACAGGGCATCGTCAAGTCCCTGGGCATGGGCCTCATGATGGGCTTTGGCGTCGCCGTCGTCCTCAAGGACATCCTGCCACAGGTCGCCGGTATCGTCCGCGGTCTTGCCGCCGACAGCTCCACCGACACCGACGAGCAGTCGCTCATCTCGGGCTCCCTTAAGCTCGACGCCGGCATCATCGGCCTGGGCGCTGCCGCCATCGCCGTGATCATCGCCATCGTGCTCGACCTTGGTCCCGTCCCGGCCGTCATCGTGACGCTGTTCACCTTTGTCACCACCATCATGAGCGCACAGAGCTGCGGCCAGACGGGCATCGACCCCATGGAGATCTTTGGCCTCATCGTTATGCTCATCGTGGCTGCCTTTGCACAGATCGCTCAGGTCAAGCTGTTCTTTATCGCCGGCATCGTAGCCGTGGCGTGCGGCCTTGCGGGCGACGTCATGAACGACTTTAAGGCCGGCGCCGTGCTGGGCACCAACCCGCGTGCGCAGTGGATCGGCCAAGCCATCGGCGGCATCGTGGGCGCCCTGGTCGCCGCAGCCGTCATGGTCGCGCTCGTCACCGCCTATGGCCCGGACGCCTTTGGTCCCGACAAGAGCTTTGTTGCCGCGCAGGCAAGCGTCGTCGCCACCATGGTCTCGGGCATCCCGAGCGTGCCGTGGTTCGTTGGCGGCTTTATCGCCGGTATCGTCATGTACTGGCTCGGCATTCCGGCCATGATGATCGGCCTGGGCGTGTACCTGCCGTTCTACATGTCGCTCACGGCATTCCTGGGCTCCTGCGTCAAACTCGCCTACGACAAGTGGTCCGCCCACCGCGACGCCACCGCTGGTCTTTCTGACGAGGAGAGGGCTGCCAAGGACGCCGCCTTCCAGGAACAGGGCCTAGTTGTCGCCAGCGGCCTGCTCGGCGGCGAGTCCATCGTCGGCGTTATCCTGGCGTTTGTCTCCGTGGGCTTAAGCCTGCTGGGCTAAGCTGAGCAGCTGCTCGACAGCAACCATATTGCCTACGGCTTGCCCGGTCGGTAGCTTTTGCGACTGCCGACCGGGCTTTTTGATATCGAAACAAAGAAAGGCCGGCGCGCTGCGTTTAACAGCGCGCCGGCCTTATCGTTTGGCTAACGAGACGGTCCCGTTATGAATTGAAGTTCGTTGCAGAAACTACGCTCGAAACGCTACATCTGCTTGCGACGACGATCGCTCAGCGTCACACCAGCGGCCACGAGGGTGATACCGCCGATGACGAACACCTCGCCCGCAAGAGCGGAATTGTCGCCAGTCTGGGCGAGCGCGGCCGACGTTGCCTTCTTCTTGGCGACAGGAGCCTTTGCAGCAGCCTGCGCAACCTGAGCCTTGGCCTGCGGCTCAGCCTTGGGATGATACTTGTCGTACTCGGCCTGCGCGGCAGCCAGGGCATCCTTGGCATCGCCAAGCTCGGCAAGCGCGGCGGCATAGGCGTCGTTGGCATCGGACAGCTTGGCATCGGTATCGCTCAGAGCAGCCTTGAGGCCAGCTGCGGCATCGACGGCGGCCTTATAGCGAGCGTAGGCAGCGTTCAGCTTGACCAGCTTCTCGTTGCCCGTCGTGCCCGCGGCAAGGGATGCCTTGTGGTCGACGGCCTCAAGATCGGCCTTGAGTGCCTCGTCGTTGGCAAGCTCAGCCTTGGCCTTGACGATATCGAGGTTCGCATCGACGACGGCTTCGTTGGCGGCCTCGAGCTGCTTCTGGGCATCGGCGACACTGGCCACGGCAGCGTCATAGGCGGTCTTGGCGTCGTCGACCGCCTTCTGAGCGCCGGCGAAGCGCTCGAAGGCCTTGTTTGCACCGGCCAGCTCGCCCTCGGCAGCCTTGACCTTCGCCTGTGCGTCGGACAGGGCCTGCGTCTTGGCGGCAACTGCCTGCTTGGCGTCCGAAAGAGCAGTCGCGGCCTGGACATCTGCGGCCTGGGCCTTGTCTACACCAGCCTGGGCGGCATCGTCGGCCTTCTTGGCATCGTTAAGCGTGCCCTGCTTGTTCGCAAGATCCGTCTTGGCGGCATCGCACTTGGCGGCAAGGTCCTTGACCGAAGCCGTGGCGTTGTCATACGCCTCGTTGGCTTGATCGGACTTTGCCTTGGCGGCATCGCGGGCGCTGCGAGCCTTCGCCTTGTGAGCAGCGGCCTCGGCTGCCTTCGTCTTGCTGTCAGCAAGCGTGGCGTTTGCCTTATCAAGAGCTGCCTGGGCAGTAGCGGCCTCGGCCTTGGCGGCATCGAGGTTCTGCTTGAGGGACTCGATGTCGATTCCTCCGAGTGCGTCCTTTGCGGCATCGTATGCCGTCTTCGCGGCGGCGGTGCCGGACTTAGCCTTCTCGTACTCGCCCTTGGCGGTGTTCACGTTCGTGTCGGCCGCGGTATAGTCGTCGCGAGCGCTTTCTTGCTTATCCAATGCGTTAGAATAAGCCGTTCCGGCAGTCCCGAAGTTCTTCTGCGCCTCCGCCAGCTTATTCTGTAGCTGTTTCAGCTGCTCCTTCTGCTCCTGCGTGCCGCCTGCGTTGTAAGCGGAATCGATATAGTCGTTGAGGAGCTTCTTGAACTCTGAGACAGTAAAATCGGCCTGGGTATCATCAGCGCTGTAATCGAAGATGGTTACCTCGGAATCGGTATTCTTTCCGCTACCGGTTGCAATACCGATGGCTTCCGCAGCGGCATCGATGATGTTGAGATAATGCCCGCACTCTTGATAGATGCTGTTGTAGTTCTGGGAGATATAATAGGCATCATATCGGTGGCTGCCGAGTTCGTCGCCATACTGCGCGACGTACTTATCGAATGCCTCTTTCTCCTGGGTGTAGAGACCGGTATAGGGCCAACCGAGGGTGTCCTCGGTCTCTCCACCGGTATATGCACCGCCGCCGCCGGCAAGATTTTCACCGTTATCATAGTAGCAGCCAGAGTGCCCCCAGATGTTCGATGAATACGATGTATTGAGGGCAGCTGCCACAGTCATGCGGAGGCTGACGCTGAGTGCCGATTGACCGTTCGCCTTGCGGAGGTTGTTCTGGGTGTCGAGATATGTCAGGGCGTTGCGCATCTGCTCCAAGGAAAGCGGGTTGGTGTCGCGAGACATGTCCTGATCGACGTAATTGTCATACCATTCGGCCTTGTCATCGGCACCGGTCAGCATCGATACGGCGTCCTGAGCGTTCTGCTTCTGCGTGGCCGTGAACTGGCTGCCGCCGCTGATATAGTTCAAGAAGCCGAACATACCCTGGCTGATGACATTCTGGTCTACGGTCATGTGCGACTTGAGGTCGGCAATCTGCTGGTTAAGCTTCTCGACCTCGGCGTTTGCGGCGTCGTATGCATTATGCGCGTCGGTTACTTCAGCACGAGCCTGATCGAACTCGTTGCTCTTCTGCTGGCGGACCTCGACAAGTCGGTCGTACTCCGCCTTCTTGTCGGCTTCGGTCTGCTGGGCCTGCTCGTATGCCGACTTCGCGGCGTCACGCTTACTGGCCGCGTCCTTGTACTCCTTGTTTGCCGCATCGTATGCAGACTGGGCAGATGCCACGGCAGCGTTGGCGGCGTTGGCCTTCTCCTGCGCGGCGGTGGCGGTATTCTGGGCCGCCTGCAGGTTCGCCTGGGCGGTAGCGTCGGCATCCGTCGCGGCGTTGAGCTCCGTCTGCGCGGTCTTGAGCTCACCAGCAGCAGCGTTCATGGCGGCCTCAAGCGCACTCAGGTCAACACCCGTACCCGAGACGGCAGCATTTAGCGCGGCCTGCGCCTGGTAGACCATCTGCTGGGCGTTATCGCGCGCGGTGGTTGCGGCTGCGAGAGCAGCGGCAGTCTCCTGCGTCTTGGCCTGGGCAGTCGTCAAAGCTGCCGCGGTATTCTGCTTTTCCTGCTGGGCGCTGGCCTCGGCAGCCTTGGCCTGGTCCAGATTGGCCTGTGCAGTAGTAACGGCCTTATTGGCGTCATCGAGCTTTGTCTGCGCGTCCTCGACGGCCTTCTTGGCGGCCTCGTACTCGTCCATACCCATGGCCTCGAGCTTGGCCTGGGCATCATCGAGGGCCTTCTTGGCCTCATCCTGCTTTGCCTTGGCGTCCTTGAGCGCCTGGGTCTTATCCTCGACACTCTTGTTGGCTTGATCGAGCTGATCGTTCAGGTCGCCCAGCTTCTTCTGCTGCTGCTCGGTCTTTTCGACGGCGGCTTTGAGCTCGTCAATCTTCTCCTGGAGCGCGGCGACTTCTGCTGCGTTCTGCTCGATTTCGTTGTCGCTCACAGCCTGCGAGGCCTGATTCTTTTGCTGCTGCGCCTGCTTTTGAGACTGGCCCGCCGCGTCGGCCTTCTTCTGGGCGGCATCGTAGGCGGCCTGAGCGTCCTTGAGCTGCTTTGCCGACTCCTCGGCCAGCTGGGCAGCCGTCTTTACGACCGCTTGGTTACCGGCGGCAACGGTATTCTCTACAGAACTACCCCCCCCCTGAACAGAATCGCCGTTATCGGTTGACGGTGCGGCGATTGCCGCCAGCGGCGACATGAGCGGCTGAGCGATGAGGCCCGCCGTCAAAACGGTTGCGACGGCGCGGTTGGCAACGCCCTTGACGTTGACGGCCTTGGCCCGAGACTCAAAGTGTTGTGGACTGTAGTTTGCCATGGCTTTCTCCCTTTGACACGGATGTATCCATACGCTTCAAAATGTAGGAGCTGATTTTTGAATTCTGTTGCGCAACATTGGTCACCAGCGAATTTTTTGAAATTCGCGCTCTCGTGCTTCACAATTTCGTCACATATGTAGGAACTGGTGCATCGTATTCTTGCAGGATCGAATTGAGCCTATGATTTGCATTTGCTCCCGCGTCATCCGCCCTATCGGATTCCGCATCCAACAGACACCCCGCCCGCCACGGTGTAGAGTAAGGGCGACGGGCGGGATACGCGGACCGCGCTGGAACGAGGTGAACATGAAACTCGATAGACAACAGATCAAGCGACTACGCGAACGCCATCACCGGCGCCACGGCATACGCCCTGCCCATAGTGAGGCCATGGAGAACGCCACCCGCTTCCTAAAGCGCGCATTCAACATTCGCGAGGGTCGCGCGCCCTACCACGTGATCCGCAAGCGCTTCGTAAACGGGGCGCGTCTAACTGGCTCCCACCTATGCATCCTCATCATCGCCATGTTGATTGCGAGCATCGGCCTCGATATCGACTCGGACATTGCCATCGTGGGCGCCATGCTCATCTGCCCGCTTATGGGATCGGTCCTTGCCATGGCATATGGCATCGCCACGCTCGACCGCGAGATTACCGTCGAAGCCGTCGCCGGCCTTGCGCTGCAGATGGTCTTTTGCCTGGTCACGCCCACATTGTACTTTAAGCTCTCACCCCTTGGCACCACCACGGCCGCCATTATCGACAACTCGACGCCCACCGTCTGGGACCTTACCGTCGCACTCGCAGGCGGCTTTGCAGGCGGGCTGGGCAACTCGCGCGACCAGGAACCCGCCACGCTCATCGCCGGCGTGGCCGTGGCGACCGCGCTCATGCCGCCCCTGTGCGCGGCGGGCTATGGCATCGCCATCGCAAGCGGGCCACTGTTTCTCTCGGCGCTTTATGAGTTTGGCATCAACGTGGTCTTTATCGCACTGGCCGCCGAAGCCGTACTACTTCTATTGCGCGTGCCGCTCAAGCGCGACCTGAACGGCGACGGTATTGTGACTGCTGAAGAAAACGCCGAGGTCGATGAGCTGTCACGCAAGGTGCGCCGCCGCATTATTGTGGGCACGGTGGTCTTTGCCATCCCCTGCATCGTCATGACGGCAGGCTCCATTGGATCGGCGCAGGCCGGCGTGCAGGACGGCTACGGTGTCACCGAAACCACGCGCGAGCTTGCCGCGGTGCTGCCGGGCTTTAAGGATTACACCGTCGCCGTCGAGACCTCGGCCACCGAAGGCGACGAGGAGGGCATCGTCGAGCGCCAAACTGTCGCCCATGTGACAACGAGCGAGGCGCTCGGAACGCACGACCGCCACGTCGCCCGCAAGCTCATCGACCTCAACGTGCCCGAACTCGATCGCGTGGAGTTCGATGTGAAGTGATGCCGGCGCGGGATGAATGCCTGCACGGACGCAAGTTACGACGAGGCGCAGATGCGATACGGACACGAGCAAATAGCGGGGTGCAGTTCACACCCGCGCCCCGCTCGCTGTTTAATTGCCGTGAATCAACTGTCCAGATCGACATCGCCAGACTCCACCGTAAACGCCGGATCGGTGCTCACAAGATAAAATCGGGTCACCTTAGTATCTCTAATTAGGTAAATCTGCCCCTGATTGCGTCGGCGCGATATATACGCAACGTGAACCGTGCCGAATTCTTCGCCGTTTTCCTTCTTTAATATCAGGATGTTGGGGTCATCCGTACGCTTAAACTGCCCGTCAACGCAGCTACCGTCTTTGTCGACCAGTTGCCACCGATGGTTATCCTCTTCAAGAAAGGCCAGGGTTTCCAGACTCGTCTTGTCGTCCCGATAGTAACCGTCAATAGCAAACCCTTCGGAAGCACATTCCTGCATATAGGACGTTTCTCGGCTTATAGCAAACAGCCCTGTAGCGCCCAAGAGCACAGCCAGGCAGACCACTGCAAGGGTTATCGAAATAGCACGGCGACCCATGTTAGCCCAACCGATAGTTGTTTAACGGAGCACGAAACATACCTGGAACCTCCGATATCAGGGGGAACGTCGCCAGCAGGCTGGCGACAACTATATGTTTCTGATATCAAACCATATGGCTGCTACTCGCGGAGGGGGCATCGGCGAACGGCGTGTTTTCATACTCCATTGGTCAAACCTAAGCGCGGCCCTACAGCTCGTACTTGTACACGCGGTAGATGTACTTATCGGCTTCCATCTCGTAGGTGGCGATGGGTAGACCGTAGCGGTCGTCTCGTCGTTTGGCAGATAGGTCACGCTGTGCCGGCCTGCATTGAGCGAGAAATCGCCCTGGGCCTGCAATAACTTGTCTTCAAAGCCCGAGCCAGCCCAGAAATCGGGCGAGCCCACGGAAGGCTGTAGCAAGGTCATTTGCGCAACATATGTCCAGCAAAAACGGGTGGTAGCCGGTACGGCTACCACCCGTTTGCCTCACATCTAGCCCAAAGCGGGCCGTCTACTTCTTAATGCCGCGTCCCAGGCGCTCAGCGACCGACGCCACGGCGCTCTCATCGACCGAGCCGCAGCTCACGCAGCCGTCATGGGCACGCATCTGGCCAGTGACCTCGTCCATCGCGAGCGGCGCCACCTTCTCGAGCTTAAAGCCCTTACCGGCGCGCATGTTTTCCTTGGCCACGCTGATCATGAGCTTAATACGGTTGAGCTGGTTGACCTCGGACGCACCGGGGTCGTAGTCCACCGCGACGATATTGCTCTCGGGGTGCTGGCGGCGCAGCTCCTTGATCACGGCCTTGCCCACCACGTGGTTGGGCAGGCACGCGAAGGGCTGCGTGCAGATGATGTTGGGCGCGCCGTGGTCGATCAGGTCGAGCATCTCGGCCGTGAGCAGCCAGCCCTCGCCCATGTTGTTGCACACCGAAAGCACCGTGCGGGCCTTGTCCGCCATGGTGCCGATGCGCTCGGGCGCCTCAAAGCGGCGGGACTTCTCGAGCATCTCTTCCACCGGTGTACGCATCCAGTCCACGAGCTTGATGAGCGCCTGCACACCAGCGCGCGTGGTAGCAGAGCTTCCCAGCTCGTCCTTCTGCAGCTCGGCGTTACTCATGGAGTACAGGAAGAAGTCGAGCAGGCCCGGCACTACGGCCTCGCAGCCCTCGCGCTCGATAACGTCGACCACGTGGTTGTTGGCTGTGGGATGGAACTTGACCAAGATCTCACCGACCACGCCCACGCGCGGCTTGGTACCCTCGCCCACGAGCGGCATGGTGTCGAACGCACGGATGGCCTCGCGGCACAGCTTGGTGTAGTTGTGGCGGTTGAACTTGGGCGCCAGCTTGCGGGCGCGCGCCATGTACTCCTCGTAGAGTGCGTTGGCAGCACCGGGCGTGGCCTCGTACGGACGGCAGCGATAGAGCATCTGCATCATCACGTCGCCAAAGAGCACCGCGTAGACTGCCTGCTTAAGCAGCGCCGGCGTAATCTTAAAGCCGGGGTTGTCCTCGCCGAGCGCCACTGCCGAAAGCGAAATCACGGGAATCTCGGGGTGGCCGCTCTCGCGCAGGGCCTTGCGGATGAGTGCGATGTAGTTGGTGGCACGGCAGCCGCCGCCAGTCTGGCTGATGACCACGGCAGTCTTGGACAGGTCGTACCGACCACTCTCGATGGCCTCCATAATCTGACCCGTCACCAGAATCGACGGGTAGCAAATGTCGTTGTTCACATAGCGCAGGCCGGCCTCGACGGCATCGTGGTCAGTCGAGGGCAGCAGCTCCAAGTTGTAGCCAGCACCACGGAACACCTCTTTGACCAGGTCAAAGTGAATCGGCGCCATCTGCGGGCACAGGATGGTGTAGCCCTCTTCGCGCATCTGCTCGGTAAAGGGCACCTTGGGCCACGCGGTCGAGGCACTCTCGCGCTGCGCCTCGAACGTGTACTTGCGGCTTGCGAACGCGGGGGCATCCGTGGAGGGCGCCACCGGCGCGGCATCGCCCTGCTCATAGGCCTCGCCCGCGGCCGTTGCCTCAGCCAAGCGCTCGGCCTCCTGGTCCTTGAGCGCTGCCATGAGCGAGCGGATGCGGATGCGCGCGGCGCCCAAGTTGGACACCTCGTCGATCTTGAGCACAGTGTAGATCTTGCCGCTGGCCTCAAGGATTTCCTGCACCTGGTCGGTGGTCAGAGCGTCCAGGCCGCAGCCGAAGGAATTGAGCTGGATCAGGTCCAGGTCGTTGCGCATCGTCACAAAACGTGCGACGGCGTACAGGCGGCTGTGGTACATCCACTGGTCGACGACGCGAATCGGACGCTCGGGCTTCACCAGGTGCGCAAGCGAATCCTCGGTAAAGACCGCAAAGCCAACGCACGAGATAAGCACGGGCAGGGCATGGTTGATCTCGGGGTCGATAAGGTAGGGACGACCGGCGCGCCAGAAGCCGTGACCGCCGTGGTCCTCGACCCACTTAAGAGCCTCCTCGCCCATGGTCTGGATGTCCTCGTGGAAACGAGCATCGGCTTCAAAGGCAGCGTTGACGGCGGCGTCGACCTCAGAGCGCGTGATCTTGGGACCACGTACGCGACCGCGACCGGCCTCGGCGTCGGCCACGCGGGCGACAGCGAGCACCTGGTACAGGCGGCGCTTGAGCTCGGTCTTGTCGTGATAGGGCACAAACGGGTACAGGAACTCGATGTTCTGCTCGCGGATCTCGTCGATGTTGAGCGCCAGCGCCGTGGGGTAGCTCATGACGATGGGGCAGTTATAGCAGTTGCCGGCGGTCGGATCCTCCTTGCGCTCCCAGCGCACGCACGGCATCCAGATAAAGTCGACATCGCGGTCGATGAGGTTCATCACGTGGCCGTGGCTCATCTTGGCCGGATAGCACACGCTCTCGGACGGCATGGACTCGATGCCCGCCTGGTAGGTCTTCTTGCTCGACTGGTCGGACAGCTGCACGCTAAAGCCCAGGCGCGTAAAGAACGCGTGCCAGAAGGGGTAGTTCTCGTACATGTTGAGCGCGCGCGGAATGCCGACGGTACCACGCGGGGCCTCGTCGGGGCTCAGCACCTCGCGGTTAAAGAGCAGCTCGTTTTTCTTTTTGAAGAGGTTGGGGGCCTCGGTCTTCTGCTTTTTGTGGCCGGCACCCTTCTCGCAGCGGTTACCGGTAATGAAGCGCCTACCGCCGCCAAAATCGTTGACGGTGAGCTGACAGTTGTTGGAGCAACGACCGCAGCGGACGTGTTTTTGCGTCACGGTGAGGTGCGCGATGTCCTCGGCAGAAAGAATGGTCGAAGTGCCGTCGGCGCCGGCGCGATCGCGGGCGAGCAAGGCCGCACCATAGGCGCCCATGCAGCCGGCGATGTCGGGGCGCACGGCGTGAACGCCGGTGAGCTGCTCAAACGCGCGCAGCGTGGCATCGGACATAAAGGTGCCGCCCTGAACGATTACCTGGCTGCCGATCTCCTTGGGATCGCGCAACTTAATGACTTTGAACAGGGCATTCTTGATGACGGAATAGGACAGGCCGGCCGCAATGTCGCCCACCGTGGCGCCTTCCTTTTGCGCCTGCTTGACGCGCGAGTTCATAAAGACCGTGCAGCGACTGCCCAGGTCGACCGGGGCCTTGGCATGGATAGCGGCATCGGCGAACGCGCGCACGTCCATGTTCATAGAGACGGCAAAGCTCTCGATAAAGCTGCCGCAGCCCGACGAGCAGGCCTCGTTGAGCATGATGTGCTCAATCACGCCGTCCTTGACGCGCAGGCATTTCATGTCCTGGCCGCCAATGTCCAGAATGAACTCGACGCCGGGCAGGAACGCCTTGGCGCCGCGCAGGTGCGCGACGGTCTCGATCTCGCCGGAGTCGGCCTTGAGGGCCTCGATGAGCAGCGCCTCGCCATAGCCCGTGGTGGTCACGTGGCCGATGGTGCAGCCGGCGGGGATGTGGTTGTAGAAATCGGCCATGATGACCTTGGCCGTGCCCAAGATGTCGCCGTTGTTGTTACCGTACCAGGTGTGCAACAGCTGGCCGTCCTCGCCCACGAGCGCGGCCTTCATGGTGGTGGAGCCGGCGTCGATGCCGATGAACACGCGGCCGGTGTAGCCGTCGAGCTTGCCCTTGGGGACGACTTCCTGGTCGTGGCGGGTCTTGAACTCGGCAAAGTCCTCGTCGGTGGCAAAGAGCGGGTCCAGGCGCTCGACCTCGGCACCCTGCGTGTCACCTAGGGCATCGATAGCCTCGATGAGCTGCGGGAACGTGCTGAGTTTATTGGACTCGTGCGCCATGGCGGCGCCGCTCGCCACAAACAGGTGAGCGTTTTGGGGCACGATACGGTGCTCCTCGTCCAGGTTGAGCGTGAGGTAGAAGCGGTGGCGCAGCTCGGAGAGATACTGCAGCGGGCCGCCCAGGAAGGCGACGTTGCCGCGGATGGGACGGCCGCACGCCAGGCCCGAGATGGTCTGGGTCACGACAGCCTGGAAGATGGAGGCGGCCACGTCCTCGGGGCGGGCGCCCTCGTTGAGCAGCGGCTGGACGTCGGTCTTGGCAAAAACGCCGCAGCGGCTGGCAATGGGATAGATGGTGGTGGCGTTGGCCGCGAGTTCGTTAAGGCCGCTGGCATCGGTGTGCAGCAGGGTTGCCATCTGGTCGATGAACGCGCCCGTACCGCCGGCGCAGGTGCCGTTCATGCGCTGCTCGATGCCGTTGTCAAAGTAGATGATCTTGGCGTCCTCGCCGCCCAGCTCAATGGCGACATCGGTGGCCGGGATGAGGGTCTCGACGGCACGCTTGCTGGCAATGACCTCCTGGACAAACTCCAGGTCGAGCCACTGGGACAGCAGCAGGCCGCCCGAACCGGTGATGGCGCAGGTCATCTGGGCCGTCGGCAGCACGGTCGCAGCGCCCTCGAACAGGTCGCGGGCACAAGCGCGGACGTCGGTGTGGTGGCGCTGGTACTTGGCGTAGACGATCTGGTTGTCGTCGTTGCGCACGGCGAGCTTAACGGTGGTGGAGCCCACGTCGATGCCCAGGTGCAGGTTGCCGCGGGCGGCCTCGGGGTTGAAGATCGCGCCTTCGGGGGCCTGGGCGGCGGCTACGGGCTCAGCGGCGGTGGCGGGCTCGCTGACGACGGAAGTCTCCCCTGCCACGTTCTTGGCATCGGCAACTGCCTCGGCAACTTTCTCGGCAGCCGCGGTCGCGGCCTTCTGCGCGGCGTCCACCACGGCGGGCGCGGCCTCGCGTGCGGCAGCGACCATGCGGTCCTTGATGCCCTCGACGAGTTTGCTCATTGTCTCTCCTCTTAGTTGTTGGACTCGACGGTTGCGGCGGTGTCGGCCGCGTCCTCGAGCTGCAAGTTCAATAGCTTCATGCCGTACTCCGGCACGTTGATATCGATGGGTTGGCCATACAGGTCGCCGGGGCGCACAAAAGCGAGCACCGTCATAATGCGCGCCATGGCCTCGGGCGATTCGGTGAGCCCACGCTCAAACCAGCGCTGAATCATGCCGACCTCGGCACTCACGACGTAGGTGACGTAGTAGTCAAAGAACGTGCCCAGCGCCAGGCCCAAAATGCCCGTCTGCGCACGCGGCACCACAGCCTCACGCGCGGTGTCGATGATCCTTTTAATGAAGGCCTGGTCGCCGCCCGGACCCAGCAGCGCACCGATTAAGTCGCGGTTGGCCGCGAGATAGCGCAGCAGCTCAACCGAACCGGGCGCCGGCTCGAGCTCATCGATGTTGTGATAGAGATCAGGCAGCTGAGCCGCGGTGATGAGCTCAATGCGCTCACGGATCTCGGCCAGCAAGCCGTCCTCGATTTGATTGATAAAGTCGGGGATATCGCGGTAGTGCGAATAGAACGTGCGGCGCGTAAGGCCAGCGCGCTCGGTGAGCGACGCGACATTAATGCGCGAAAGGTCGCCGCTTTCGGCAAGCTCGCTGGCAAGTGCCTGGCGAAGGGCACGCTGCGAGCGAAGGGACCGGCGATCGCATTTCTCGAGCTGGGACAAGCGTCCTCCTTGTTACTCAGCCTGTGCGCTATTGCACAGTGCGAGTATTATTGCACACCGTGTGCATCAACACGTAAAGGCAATATTTTAGATGTGACGAAGGGACAGTCCCTTTGTCACATTCAGCGACCGCCTAGGTTGTGCCAGTTGTGCCTGGCTTTTGAAGCGGCATCGCCAATTGTTCAAAATGTCATTCGTGGGTAGAATAGTGTCGACGGCAGCCCAAGTTCTGGAAAGCTGGGCAACGCCGTTGTTTGCATTAGGGGGTCAACGCCTTAGCGGCGGCGACCCCTTCTGTTGCGCTTCGAGCGCTGCTTGAGTGCCTCGGAAAGGCCGACAAGCGCCGTGAAGAACGAGACCAAAGCGGTCAGAAGTCTCACGAAATCAATCAAATCGGTCATGGGCATCACCTCCCGTCAGATGGAGGGCGCTGCCCGGCACATGGAACTGCCGTCAACAATACCGATTCTACCAGAGCCTAATTATATATACGAATATATGTTCGTATTCCAAGAACACAGGCCCCCGCGACAAAGGGAGCGTCCCTTTGTCGCATTATTCGATGACGGTGCGGGAGTTTTGCTTGCGCATGGTGGCGAGCATGTGTTTGGGGACGGCATGGACCATGCAGCTGCAGATGGTCGCACTCGCGGCGGCTTTAGCTGCATCGCTAGCGTTTTTGGTCGCATAGCTGTGGCGGAAACGCTTGAGCATGGCGATGTCATTGCCGCCGTCTCCATAGACTGCGACCTCGTCCTCGGCAATACCGTAGTAGCCCGCCAGCCAGGCCACGCTCTCGCCCTTGTTGCACGCTACGTCCGTGATCTCGAGCATCGCCGGATCGAACGGCGCGTTGCCCACGCGGTCCGCGATCGCGGCGCACAGCGGGTCGTCCGCGTTGAAGACGAGCGACGTCCCCGGCGAGCGTCGCAGCGCCTCGGCGATCACGTCCTGGGTGTGGTCGATCTCCCCGTAGCGGTCGAGCTGGTCGCGAAAAACATTCGTCGCCACGATGACCTCCGGCTTGAGGTACTTGAGCACGGTCTTGGACGCAGCCTCGTCGCACTCGATGACGGCAAACTGTCACTTCGTCCTGCCGGTCAGTGTGCGGTGCATGGCAAACTCCGCCGTGATGCCGGAGATGAGGTTCGCGCCCGAGCGGTTGGCAAAGTAGTTGAGGCCCGCATCGGCAAATGCCTGCTCGATCATGCGGGAGCTGGTCGTCTTGCCGTTCGTGCCGGTGACGTGAACGAACTTCAGCTGCCGCTCGGGGTTTCCGAGCCGGTCGCGCAGGGCGCGGATGCGTGTGAGCCCCGGCTTTGTCCCGCGCCAGTCGGTCGTGTGGATATAGGCGAGGGTTTCGTCGATGTTCATGCCCGCTCACTTCCCGTCACTGCAACCGGCGGCCACAGGCGCACGGCGGAGAACACGCCGCTGCGCCCGAGCATCCAGACGATCAGAA
>URYU01000007.1 GCA_900552155.1 uncultured Collinsella sp. | reverse complement strand
CCAGTGGTATGCAGGAAGCTCCATAACGAACGGCGACGGGCGACCGGCGAAGAGCTTGGTCTTCTTGAGCATGAGGCCCGAAGCAATGACAGCAAAAACGCCCAGGAAGTAGAAGAGCGGGCTGATCCACGCGGCGGTGGTGGAAGAATCGCCGATGATGGAACCCATGAGCAGGGCAATGATCGGCAGCTTAGCGCCACAGGGAATGAACGTGGTGGTCATGACCGTCATGCGGCGGTCCTTCTCGTTCTCGATGGTCTTGGTAGCCATGACGCCGGGAACGCCGCAGCCCGAGGACACGAGCATGGGGATAAAGGACTTACCGGACAGGCCAAAGCGGCGGAACACGCGGTCCATGAAGAAGGCGACGCGCGCCATATAGCAGCAGTCCTCCAGGAAGGACAGCATCACAAAGAGCAGGAACATCTGCGGCACAAAACCGAAGATGGCGCCAAGGCCGCCGACGATACCGTCGCAGACCAGCGAATCGACCAGGCCACCGTCCTCGGTACCGCCCGCCACAAGGGCGTCGTGCACCACGGTGGTGATACCCGGGACATAGGGGCCGTACTGCGCCGGGTCGACCGAGTCGGCATTGTCGCCCGCAGCCTCGACGGCCGCGTCGTAGGCGTCGCGGCCCTGACCGAGCACGTACCAGCCGTCGGTGCCGAAGAGCTGGTCGTTGGTGAAGTCGGTCACCGTGCCGCCCAAGGTAGAAACGGCGATGTAGTACACGCAGAACATGATGACCACAAAGATCGGCAGGCCCAGGATACGGTTGGTAACCACGCGGTCGATCTTCTCGGAGGTGCTCATCTTTGCCGGAGCCTTGGTCATGCACTCGTCGATGATGTGCGCGATGACGCCATAGCGCTCACCGGTGATGATGGACTCGGCATCGTCGTCGCAGTCCTGCTCGCACTGGGCGACCAGCTCCTCCACGCGAGCGGCCTTCTCCTTGGTGAGGTTGATGAGCTTGCAGGCGTCCGCGTCGCGCTCAAACAGTTTGACCGCGTAGTAGCGACGCTTGTTGGCGGGAACGCTCGCAGGCAGGTTATTCTCGATGTGGTCCAGAACGTCCTCGATGGAGGAATCGAACTTGTGCTCCGGCACCTGGCCCTTAGAAGCAGCGGACTTCTTGACCTGCTCGAAGAGCTCCTTGATGCCCTTGTTCTTAAGAGCCGAGATCATCATGACCGGGCAGCCGAGCTTCTTGGAGAGCTTGTCCGTGTCGATCTTATCGCCGTTCTTCTCGACCAGGTCGGCCATGTTGAGGGCAACGACCACGGGCAGGCCGGTCTCGATAACCTGAAGCGCCAGGTACAGGTTACGCTCGAGGTTGGTGGCATCGACGACTTGGACGACAACATCGGGCTCGCCGCTCATGAGGTAATCGCGCGAGCATTGCTCCTCGGGGCTGTAGGGGGAAAGCGAGTAGATGCCAGGGAGGTCCGTGATGGTAACGTTCTTGTCGCTTAGGAGCTTGGCCTCCTTTTTCTCAACCGTGACGCCGGGCCAGTTGCCAACGTAGCCGTTGGCGCCGGTGATCAGGTTGAAAAGCGTGGTCTTGCCGCAGTTGGGGTTACCCGCCAACGCGACATGGATCTGAGAATCCGCCATTCAATCCTTCTTCCTTGTGTGCCCGCGCTGCTTTCTCCGCGCAGGCTGGATAATGTGCTTCAAAGACGCTGCATTAAGTTAGAAAAACCTAACTTTATCTGCAGAAACATACGCCGCGAGCCCTTATTGGACCTCGACGACGGCCGCCTCCTCCTTGCGGATGGAAAGCTCGTAGCCGCGCACGTTGATCTCGACCGGATCGCCGAGCGGTGCAACCTTCACGACCTTGAACGAAGTGCCCTTGATGAGCCCCAGGTCCATAAGGTGGCGGCGAAGCGCACCCTCACCGTGAAGCTTGACGATGGTAGAGCTCTCGCCCACCTTAACGTCACCCAACGTCTTCATCCTCTTGTCCCCCTTTCGGTTTTTATGAAATGCTGCAGACTAGCCGACGGTCATGATGTGCATGGCAACCTTGGAATCGATACCAAAGCGTGCGCCCAGCACAGTGACGATGATATTGGCGCCACTCGAGCTCACCACGTGGATTTCGCTGCCCTCGACAAAGCCGAGGTCCTTGAGGTGGTGTTTCATGTCCTCATTGCCCTTTACACGGGACACGCGTACGGTTTCGCCCGCTTTTACCATCGAAAGCGGCATGGCCGGCATCTGCGGTCCGCAAGACATGAGTTGCTCCTAACGTCAGTTCGTCCTCAACATCGACGCGATAAAAGTTAACCACGTCTATGTTCGCTTTAGTAAACTAGCACGTGGTTAACTTTTTGGAAAGGGTCCCTATTCAGATTTCGAAAAAGTTTCCTATATGAAACAAAAAGGCGCGGCAAAGAGCTGTCCTTTGCCGCGCCCTGTCATGCTTAGAGCGAGAGGTTTCTGATCGACGTAACGCAGGAAGCCTCGTCTACGCCCGAAACGCGAAAGATGATGTCCTCGCCGCACTCGCCGTAGAGAGCCATGAGGCCCATGACATCGCGACCGTCGGTATGGCGGTCGCCGATGCTGACCGACACGTCGCTACGGTGCTTGGCAATGATGTCATAGAGCAGCGCAACCGGGCGGGCGTGTAGTCCCAACGGATCTTTAATCGTCTTTGTAAACTCGACCATGTCCCCTCCCACGACATCACACATTCGGCCGGCTAACCCAGCCACGTGGTAGTTATTGTAGCGTTAGATGCTTATCGAGGGCCCCTCCGGATACCCCGTGGTCAAAAAGTGGCAAATATGAGTACTGTCACAAATTTAGTAGCAGCAAAATCGAGAGCAAATTGCCTAGCTTGAGCGATTCGAAGAGGTTGAAAGCCGTCAAACGCCCTTTAAAGGGAGTTAGATAAATCGATTTTGAGCCCATTTTCGCTCAGAGCAGGCCGAAAAATATGGCACTTCTTTTGCAACAGTACTCATATTTGGCATTTTTTGACCACGGGGGCCAAAACCATGCCCCAAAACACAAAAGGAGGGGCCTCGTAAGGCCCCTCCTTAGGAAAGGGAATCGATTTATTCCACAGCCGTAGATTAATCCTAGCCGCTACTCCATCATATCGAGGACGGAAGGGCGAAGCTCGTTCTCGGCGGCCTCGGGATCGGTCTCGCGCAGGCGGTTGATGTAGCGGTTGTACCACATCACGGCAAGGCCCAAGAGACAACCACGCCGCCAACGTTGTAGACCAGCGTCAGCCACAGCGGCTGATCGAGCGGAATGGTGCCGCAGATAAGCACGAAGCAGAAGACCACAAGCAGGAATGCGGCAACGACCAGGCCAAAGCGGCGCGAACCCATGCGGAAGCCACGGGGAGCGGCGTCAAAGTTCTTGCGCAGCATAAAGTAGGCAAGCAAAATCAGCAGCGGTGGGAGCAGAGCGGTGGCAGCAGTCATGTTGGTAACGATCATGAGCAGGTCGTCGAGGTTACCGGAGCCCAGGGCCGGAATGATCAGGATGGGGACGACGATGGCGAACTGCAGCCAAGCAGCGCGGGCAGGAATGCCATGCTCGTTGAGCTCGACGATCTTGCTACCAAAGACGCCCTTGGGGATCTCGGTGAAGAAGACCTTGATGGGAGCGGAGGTCCACATCATGAGGGAGCCCAGCGTGGCGGCGAGAAGGATCAAGCCGATGGCGCGCGTAGACACTTCCATGGGAATGCCAAAGTGGGCAAAGACAGCACCGAATACGTCGAAGATACCGGTGGAGATGGCAACGCCGCCCTCGGGGATGAACAGGTTAACCAGCAGCGAAGCGCCTGCATACAGAAGGCCGATGGTCAGGCCGGCGATAACGACGGTGCGCACGAAGGCCTTGACGCCACCCTTAAGGTCGTTAAGGAACACGCCGACAGACTCAGCGCCGCCAACGCCCTGGATGATCCAGGCAAGCGTACCGAAGAAGCCCCACGCAGTTGCGAAGTTGCTCATGTCGGGAGCCATGTTAGCGGGAGTAGGAGCCGTAGCGAACTCAACGCCGCCAAAGGCAGCAGCCAGGGACAGCAGGATGAACACAGCGGTCAGGCCGAGAGCCGCGGTCGAACCGAAGGAGGAAATGGAGCCGATCCACTTAGCGCCCTTGGTCGAAACCCACGTGGCGATAGCAAAGACGACGATCTCGATAATGGTGATCCACAGCTGCGAAAGCTCGGCGTTGGCACCAAAGAACACGTAGCTCGCGTAGATGATGACGTTGGGCAGGACGGACGCAAAGAAGAACAGGTTAACGAACCAGTAGCTAAATGCCGTCAGGAACGCCCAGCGACCACCCATCGAGGTCTTAACCCATGCGTACACGCCAGACTCGGAGTCCTTGTTGAGGCCGACGAACTCGGCGGTAACCAGGGTATAGGGGACAAAGTACAAAAGCGTGGCGAAGAAGAACGACGGCGCAGCTGCCAAGCCGATGGCCGCGTTGTTGTTGATGATGTTCTTGATACCGAACACGGCGGCGACCGTCATGCCCAGCAGAGCGAACGAACCAATCGTTCCTCGTTTTTCAGAGCTCATAAGCCCTCCCAATCATCTGTTAAATGTCATCTAAAACCGTCCGAGCTGCAAGTGCAAACACGGACGGCGCACCTGCTAAGGGGAATGGGGAAAAGGGAGTCAACAAAGCCATCCCCCTTAACGGCGCGAAGCAAACGTCCAGGCGGACGAATACTACTTGTTGGGGAAGGAATAACCTTCGACTGTCACGTGCAGTACCACGACGCGGGGATCCGCGGCATCGGCCATGACACGGTAGGCCTCGTCAATTTCGACGACGGCAACGCCGCCGGTGGGAATCGTCACGGTCTCCCCCGTACCCTCAAAGCGCTCGCGATCATCGATATCGCTGTAGGCGCGCGTACAGGTAAGATCGGCCTTGGAAGCCACCTCAACGGTCAGATTGCCGTCGAGCGGGGCGAGCACGGCATGGTAGCGACGGTGACCGATCAGATCGGCAGTAGCCGCCTCGTGGGCGTTCACCCACCAATACACCAGCGAGTCGCCGATAGAGTACGCCACATCGTGCTGCAGTTCAGAAACGCCGTCGAGTGCCTGACCGGTACGCATCCACTTCTTGACGGACTTCATCTGGGCGTCGAAATCGGCACGCGAGTTAAAGATATGCATGACTTATGCCTCCTTAATGGGTGCCAGCGCCTGAGCCAGATCGGCAGACGTCAGCGGTCGCAGGGACACCTCAAAGCTGAAGCTCTCAAAACGGGTGCGATAGGAATCGAGCACCTCGGAACCCCAAGAGTTCGAGCCAAGGCCGAGCAGCTGGTCGTTGATGTTGACCGTAACCGTGTCGCCCGGGACAAGATCGTAGACATGCTTGGCATTATCGATAGCCTCGCAGCTATAGGGCCATGCGGAGAACGAGAACGGATTGGAAGCGGCGTCGCTCGGACGCGTCACGACCAGACCGTCACCGTGGCTGGAGCGCAGGGCGACCCAGCGGGTACCCTCGCGGTTGGCGCAGTCCTGGGGCATAACGTAGGGCGTGAACATGTCGTCGACCGTAGTGCGGTAATGACCGACCGGGTTGGCGCGCAGCGAGTCCGGATAGTTCTCGCCCGGGCCGTGGCCATACCACTCGACGGCACGATCACAACCGGGGACCTCGAAGGAGATGCCGATGCGCGGGATAATGTCCGAATAGTCGCCGTAGGGCTCGCCGGAAACCTTGAGGTCGACGCGGCCACTCGGAAGCACGGTATAGACGAGCTCGACGCGCATGCCGAACGCGCGGACGGGAGGAGCGATACGCTGGCTCACGGTAACGACAACCGCATTGTCGTCCTGCTTCCAAGAAACATTGCGGGTAGACGTCTGCATCACATCGATGAAGTTATCCTTCCACAGGGAGTCGTACTCCTGGGCGTGGTTATCGACGAGCGGATGCCAAAAACCAACCTGGGGACCGGAGGTCATGACGTCGCGACCGGATGCCTTCCACTCGCTCACGGTACCGTTGACCTTACTGAAGGTCAGCTCGCCGTTGAGGGAGCGAATACGAATCTCCTGCTCGGTCTCCTCGACCGTAAGCTCAGGACGAGTGGGGGCGGCAATTGCCGGCGCCGGATGGTTTGCGATGGCAAACTGGCTTGCACCCAGTTGGAACATCGGCTCGCACCAGGCGTGAGCCGCCATGGTGTAGGCGTGCACGGGCAGCAGGGTCTCGCCCACTGCGGCCTCGCGAATCACCAGCGGAAGCTGGACGGACTCGCCGGGGGCAACCGCACCGGGCATGAGCGTCTTGCGGCAGACCACGTCGCCGTCCACCAGGGTCTCCGCCGACAGGCAGACATCCTCGAGGGTGGTAAACCAACGCTTGTTGGTGACGGTCAGCTCGCCCGCCTCGGCATCGTAGGCCATGCGAACCGGGCAGATGACCTGGCCGTACTCGGTAAGGCCCGGGCTCGGCTGCTGCCAGGGGAACACCATGCCGTCGATGCAGAAGTTGCTGTTGTTGGGGTAATCGCCGTTGTCGCCGCCATACATGTCGTAGGCAACGCCGTCCTCGGTCACAGCAGCCAAACCGTGGTCGCACCATTCCCAAATAAACTGGCCTTGGATGCAATCCCAGCGATCGAAGACCTCCTGGTACTCGGACAGGCCTCCGGGACCATTACCCATGGAGTGGCCGTACTCGCAGTTGATGCGCGGCTTGGGGAACGGATGCTCGCCAAAGTCGTTCATCTGCGACACGCGGGAGTACATGGTGGAAATGACGTCGACGGTATCGGCGTTGCGATCCTCCTCGTAGTGGACCGGACGACCGTCGAGCTCGTGAGCTTTGGCGTACATCGCGCGGATGTTGCAGCCATAGCCGCTCTCGTTGCCCATCGACCACATGATGATGCACGCGTGGTTGCGTTCCTGCATCACCAGGCGCTCAACACGGTCAACGTAAGCCGGCTCCCAGGCAGGGTCGTCGGTGACCAGGGCGATATTGCCGATATTCTCGAAGCCGTGGCTCTCCATATCGGTCTCGGCGACCAGCATGATGCCGTACTCGTCGCACAGCTCGTAGAAGCGCGGATCGTTGGCGTAGTGGGACGTGCGCACCGCGTTGATGTTGTGCTGCTTCATGAGCTCCAGGTCGCGGCGCAGGCGCGCGAGACCCACGGCGCGACCCTTGTGATCGTCGTGGTCGTGGCGGTTGACGCCATGCATCTTAAAGTAGGTGCCGTTAAGGTAGATATGATTGCCCTCGACCGTCACCTCGGCAAGGCCTTGGCGATGCGGAACGTACTCGCTGATCTCGCCGCCGTCGTAGACCTCAAGCGTAAGGTCATAGAGGAAGGGGTCCTCGGGGTTCCAGAAGTGGGCATCGGCAACGCTGCACTCGGCATGGCCGTCGACGCACTCGCCCGTAGCGACCACATTCTGGCCATCGCTGAGCGTATACACGACGCGACTTGCGCCCTCGGCAACCGTATCGAGCGTGATCAGAGCGGCATCGCCCTCGCGGTGCGTGCGGAACCTAAAGTCGACCAGATGCGCGGCGGGACGCTGCATGAGGTACACATCGCGGAAGCTGCCCGATGCCCACCACATGTCCTGGTCCTCGATGTAGCTACCATCGCTGTACTGCAGAACCTTGCCCGCAAACAGGTTGTCGCCCTCGACGAGCGCGTCGGTCACGTCAAACTCGGCGGACAGGCGCGAACCCTTGGTCATGCCGATAAACTTGCCGTTGACATACAGCTCGCCGTAGCTCTCGATACCGTCGAAGCGAATAATCTCGCGAGCGCCGGCAGGCACGGCGGGAAGTTTGACGATGCGCTGGTAGACGCCCGTAGGGTCGTCGGAGGGAACGAACGGCTGATCCACCGGGAACTGAAAACCCTCGTCGGTCTAGGCAAGGTAGCAAAAGCCGTCTACCTGCCACAAGAGCGGAACCTCCACGTGATCCCACTCGGGCTTGTACGTGCAAAGTGCTTCGTTGGAGACGGCCGCGGGGCCCTCAAAAAGGCGGAACTGCCACGAGCCGGACAGCTGGACAAATCCGCGCGACAGCTCGCGGCTGTACGTAGCGGCGAGATCGGCGGTCTCATAACCCATAAAGTACGCATGGGGTGCCAGGCGGTTCCTGTGGGTGAGCGCTTGGTTTTCCCAATCGTTAATGGCGTCCATGGTGATGCTCCTTCGTCATCGTAGTGCTTCTTTGTGCAACCGGTTGTCCTTATCTTACGGGCGGTACAAAAATCTGTGCAACCGGTTGTCCGCCGAACGGTCGATTTTGTCGGATTAACGGTGCAACCGGTTGTACAACCATGCTACTTATGTCACCCTAAGCTTAGGTGCACAGCACGGGGCATCGTTCTTGAACTCACAGGCAACTGTCGCGCCTGCCTATGTCTCGCCCATACATGCCGTGCTCAGTCGCAGTTTGATTGCAAAACGACACCGGTCACCGGATACCATGGACGCCGTTCACGCGCGCTATAGTTATCTGTATCCGCATTAGCCTTTATCGATAGCCCACCGACCCAATTGCACAGGAGACGCCATGACCCAACCAGCACGCACCGCACCCACGCTTGCCGAGGTTGCTGAAGCTGCCGGTGTTTCGCGCTCCACGGCATCGCGTGCCCTCAACGACTCCCCCCGCATAAGCGAGGAAACTAAAAAGCGCGTCCGCGCGGCGGCGAAAAAGGTTAACTTCGTTCCCAACGCACGCGGCCGGGCGCTCGCCGTCGGACGCACGGAAATTATCGCCGTACTGGTTACCGAGCCTTTGAGCGAGCTGTTTAGCGATCCCACCTACAGTGAGTTTTTAAGCGGCATTACCGAGGAACTTTCGGAGTCGTCTTACTTGCCCGTGATCTTGCAGGCATCTTCCTCGCATGAGCGCAACCGCGCACGCGAGCATTTTGAGCGCCGCTCGTTTGACGCCGCCATCGACGTCTCGCCCTACAAGGGCAGTGAGCTGCTCGAGGTGCTGCGCGAGCTGGGCGTACCCACTGTGTTATGCGGCCAGCTCGAGGGCCATCCCTATCGCGACGTGTTCTCGACGGTCTACTCCGACGACGAAGAGGGCGGACGCTTTGCGGCGCTCGCTATGAAAGATCGCGGACGCAAGGACATCGTTGCCGTGCTGGGGCCGCAGGATAACCCCGCCGTCATCGACCGCCTTCGCGGCTACCGTGCAATTTTGGGCGAAAGCCTTCCGGATGAAAATGTCATCTATACCGGATGGAGCAGCGGAGACGGCTACCAAGCCACGCGGCGGTTGCTCGCGCGCGAAATACATGCCGACGGCGTGCTATGCGGATCGGACCGTATCGCAACCGGCGTTATCGCCGCATTCAACGAAGCAGGAATTAGCGTACCCAAAGACGTTTCGGTCGTGGGCTTCGATGACCACGAGGTCGCAGCTCGCAGCGTCCCCGCGTTGACGACCATTCGTCAGCCGCTTCGCGAGGAAGGCCGCATGGCCGCAGGCATTGCGCTCGATATGATCAATGGCGCCGTGCCCACCACCACCGTCATGCACATGCAGCTCGTTCAGAGAGACTCACTGTAGGAAACTGGGCCGGGCTTTCCGCTAGGCTGCTTTAGCGGAAAGCCCGACCCATTCCGAACGCCGATTCTGGGATGTACTTTCCGCCAGAAGCTCAACCGGAAAGTGCGACCCGTTATTTGGCTGGATTCTGGGTCGCAGTTTCCGCGACGCCCGGTCATCCCAAGCCCTCACAATCTCGGCGCATAAAAAACGAGGAAAGGCACACGTCCTTCCCTCGTTGCAAGCAATATGTAGCCGCTCGCCTACATCAAGCGCAGGCTGACGTCCTTGAGCTGGGCGCCGGAAACGGCACTCGGAGCACCCGACATGAGGTCGGAGCCGCTGGCCGTCTTGGGGAACGCCATGACGTCGCGGATGGAGTCGGAACCGGTGAGCAGCATGCACACGCGGTCCAGGCCCAGAGCAAAACCACCCATCGGGGGTGCACCAAACTTGAGCGCCTCCATGAGGAAGCCGAACTGCGACTCGGCTCGCTCCTCGGTGAAGCCCAGGAGTTTGAGCATGGACATCTGCATCTCGGCGTTGTGGATACGCATACCGCCGCCGCCGGCCTCAAAGCCGTCCATGACAAAGTCGTAGGTGCAGGAACCGGCCGCCAGCGGGTCGGCCTCGATCTTGGCGATGTCGGTCTCGGTCGGCAGCGTGAAGGGCTGATGCTCGGCAGCATAGGCCTTGCGGTCCTCATCCCAGTGGAACAGCGGGAAGTTGACGACCCACAGGAAGTCGTGGCCCTCGCGCTTGATCTCGAGCGCATTGGCCATGTGGGAACGCATGCCGCCCAGGATCTCGTCAGAGAGCAGGCGTGGGCCGGCGGCGAACATCACAAGGTCGCCGGGCTCGACGTCCATGCGCTCGCGCAGAGCGGCCATCTCCTCGTCCGAGAAGAACTTGACGATGGGGCTGTTGATGGAGCCGTCCTCGCGGAAGGCGATCCAGGCCAGGCCCTTGGCGCCAAACGTGGAGGCCACGCCGGCGAGCTTATCGATCTTGGCACGTGCCCAGGCACCGGCGCCCTTGGCGTTAATGGCCTTGACGACAGAGCCTTCCTCGGTTGCAGCAGGCGCATAGTCCTTGCTCTTGGATTTGGCAAAGAGGTCGGTTAGGGCGACCAGGTGCCTGCCATAGCGTGTATCGGGCTTGTCGGAGCCATAGGTGTCCATGGCCTCCCAGTAGTCCATGCGACGCAGCGGCGTGGGCATCTCGACACCCATGCGGCCGAAGGCATCGGACAAGACCTCTTCGAGTGCGCTCATGACGTCATTCTGGTCCACGAAGGACATCTCGATATCGACCTGAGTGAACTCGGGCTGACGGTCGGCGCGCAGATCCTCGTCGCGGAAGCACTTGGCAACCTGGTAGTAGCGCTCAACGCCACCGACCATAAGCAGCTGCTTCAGGAGCTGCAGGGCGTAGAAGTTGCCCGGCTGAATACGGCTGGGAACGATGAAGTCACGAGCGCCCTCGGGCGTGGACTTAAACAGGGAGGGCGTCTCGACCTCCATGAACTCACGGTTGTGCAGCGCCTCGCGAATGGCAAAGGTAAAGTCGGAGCGCAGCTTGAGGTTGGCCATCATCTCGGGACGACGGAGGTCCAGATAGCGATAGCGCAGGCGGGTGTCCTCGCTGGTCTCGATGCCGTCCTCAATCTGGAACGGCGGGGTGACGGACGTGTTGAGCACCTCGGCGTGGTCGGTCAGGACCTCGATCTCGCCGGTCGCGAGCTTGGTGTTGGTGGTCTCCTCGCCACGGGCGCGCACGACGCCGTGAATCTTGATGGGCCACTCGGGACGCATGGTCTCGGCAATCTTAAAGGCATCGCCGTCGGAGTGCTCGGGGTCGAAGGTGAGCTGCGTGATGCCCTCGCGGTCGCGAAGGTCGCAGAAGATAAGGCCGCCGTGGTCGCGGCGACGGCTCACCCAACCGGTGAGGGTGACCTCTTCGCCCACGTTCTCGAAGCGAAGCTCGCCGCAGGTACGGGTGTGCATGGAATGCTCGTCGATGGGACGGGTCTGGCTCATACCAGTGATCCTCCTTTATGGATCTGTGCCGCCCCGTGTCGTTCCGGGCGGCGTCGTACAGATTTGCCCAGCCTGCGTAAACCGCGCAGCCAGACATGGCGTTCTATCTTATCGCACCCGCGTCGATGTGCCGCGGAAAAGTAGTTCTCGCCCAAAGACTTGACGGAGACGAAACAATTGACGCGGCCTGGCCGTCGCCCAAGCGCGCGGCGTGCGACAATGTGCCCCAATACAACCGCACTCGGAAAGGCCCGTCATGACCGCACGCCTCATCGTTATGGATATCGACTCCACGCTCATCAACCAGGAGGTCATCGACCTGTTGGGCGAGGAGGCCGGCGTGGGCGAGCAGGTAGCGCAGATCACCGAGCGCGCCATGCGCGGCGAGCTCGACTTTAAGCAGGCGCTCGAGGAACGCGTGGGGCTGCTTGCCGGCTTGGATGAGAGCGTATTCGAGCGCACCTTTGAGCGCGTGACGTTTACCCCCGGCGCGCTGGAGCTTGTGCGCTCGGCACACAGCAAGGGCTGGAAGGTCGGCGTGGTAAGCGGCGGCTTTCACGAGGTCGCCGACAAGATCGTGGCCGCCGCGGGCATCGACTTTTGCCTCGCTAACCGCCTGGAGGTCGTGGACGGCAAGCTCACCGGTAAGCTGGCGGCAGACATCGTGACCAAGGAGTCCAAGCTCATCCAGCTGCTGGATTGGGCGGTTGAGTGCGGTGTCGACATGGCCCACACCGTCGCGATCGGCGACGGCGCCAACGACATCCCCATGATTCAGGCCGCGGGCACGGGCATCGCGTTTTGCGCCAAGCCCAAGACGCGCGAGGCCGCCCCGTTTGCCATCGACGAGCGCAACCTGATGCTCGCCATGGACATCATCCTGCGCGACTAGCCGATCCGTCTAACAATTGAATCAGTCTGTCCTATAGTTTCAGAACAATTTTGTCTTAGTGTTCGGAAACATACCCTTTGAGTGCTAGACTTTGCGCCGTCGAAGGGAACATATATGGATAAGCGAGATCTTGAGCAGTTGCTGAGCGATGTTGCCGGCGGAGCAGTCGCCCCAGCAGACGCCCTCACGCGCATCCAGACGGCGCCAACCGCCGATCTGGGTTTTGCGCAGCTCGATCTTTCGCGCGGGGTGCGCCAGGGAGCCGGCGAGGTTGTCTACGGTGCCGGTAAAACCGCCGAGCAGATTGCCGCCATTATCGAAGCGCTGCACGATGCCGGCCAGGAGCGCATCCTGGTCACGCGCCTGGACGCCGAAAAGGCAGACCGCACCTCGGAGCTCCTCGACAACGGCATCGACCTGGGATATGTCCCGGACGCACAGCTCGCCCTCGTGGGAGGCAAGCCCTCCCCTACCGGCAACGGACGCATCGTCGTCGCCTGCGCCGGCACGAGCGACCTGCCCGTCGCCGAGGAAGCCGCATTGACGGCCGAGTTCTATGGCAACGAGGTCGACCGCCTCTACGACGTGGGTGTCGCCGGCCTACACCGTCTGCTCGCGCATGCCGAGGAGCTTGCCCAGGCACAGGTGGTCATCGCCATTGCCGGCATGGAGGGCGCACTGGCGAGCGTTGTCGGCGGCCTGGTGAGCTGTCCGGTCATCGCCGTTCCCACCAGCGTGGGTTACGGCGCGAGCTTTGGTGGCGTAGCCGCGCTGCTCGCCATGCTCAACTCCTGCGCCAGCGGCGTTTCGGTCGTCAATATCGACAACGGCTTTGGCGCCGCCTACCAGGCAAGTCTTATCAATCATCTGAGCGCCGGCACATCCTGCGCCCGTTAAGGAGCATTCCATGTCCAACCATCAGCACACGCTTATCATCGACGGCACTTCGGGCATCAGCGGCGATATGACCGTCGCGGCCCTGCTCGACCTGGGCGCCAGCGAGGAGCATCTGCGCGAACAGCTCGCCACGCTGCCGGTCGACGGCTTTTCGATCGCTGTAACGCGCGTAAACAAGCATGGCATCGACGCCTGCGACTTTGACGTTCAGCTGGCAGAGGAGCTCGAGAACCACGACCACGACATGGCCTGGCTCTACGGCAACGAAGCAGCTGCCGAGCACACGCACGAGCATGAGCACCACCATCATGATCATGGCGAACACGAACACGAGCACTGCCACGAGCATGACCATGAGGGCCACGCCCATGAGCACGAGGATCATCACCACACCCACCACCATCATCACCGCTCGCTAGCCGACGTCACCGCCATCATCGATGGCTCGCAGCTATGCGATGGCGCCAAGCGTCGTGCCCTCGCCATTTTTTCCGTACTCGCTGCTGCCGAGGCCAAGGCTCACGGCAAAACGCCCGAGACCGTCATGTTCCACGAGGTAGGCGCCATCGATTCCATCGTCGACGTCTGCTCGGTCGCCATCTGCCTCGATGACCTGGGTATCGAGGATATTGTTGTCGAGTCGCTCTCCGAGGGTCACGGCACCATCCACTGTGCCCACGGCCTTATGCCCATCCCGGTGCCCGCCGTCGTCAACCTATGCCAAGCAGGCAATATCGCCCTCACGCCTGCACCGGTCGCCGGCGAGCTCGTGACGCCCACGGGCGCCGCCATCGTCGCCGCACTGCGTACGACCGAGCACCTGCCAGCCCGCTACCACATCGAAGCCGTCGGCTACGGCGCCGGCAAGCGCCCCTACGAGGGCTGCTCCGGCACGCTCCGTTGTCTGCTCGTTCACGTGGATGCATAGCCATGGATGCCCGCAAAGAAAAAAGCCGCGCTGCCATCGTCGCGGCGTTCTCCGAGCTGCTACGCGAAGAGGACTACGGCAAGATTACCGTCGGCGACATCATCGCGCGCGCTCACGTAGGCCGCGCGACATTCTACGGCCTCTTTAAGAGCAAAGACGACCTACTGTCCGAGCTCGTGAGCGACATCTGCACCCACGCCCTCGACGACGATGGCACACCGCTCGACGACCCACTCGTGCAGGTCGAGCATATCCTCAACAACCTCTGGGAACGCCGTCAGGGCGTTCGAGCCCTCGTAGCCGGCGCCGGCTCCCGCGTCTTCGCCGACTGTCTCCGCAAGACCATCATGTCACGCGCAGCCGAAACCGTCCCCGCCGACCCCGCAGGCCCCGCCGGCACCATGGACCGCAGCTTCCTACTACACCACATAGCCTCAAGCTTCGTAGCCACCATCCAATGGTGGGCCTGGCACAACTTTCAAGTAGACAAAGCCGACGTAGCCAAAGACTACTTATCGGCCATAAAACCCCTCTTCAACTAAGTAAGAACATCATCCCAAAGCATCGCCCCAACCCAGGGCGCCACGCATCCCAAAGTGTCACTCGCGCTTCACCGCCCCCAACAGCAACAAGCCCCTCCCATCCAAATCCAAATTCAGATTTATATGTTGGGCTGCTTGTTCCAACGCGGCCAAGATCCCGCAGCTGTCCGCATGGGGTAACTTCCCAGCGCATTCCGCAGGACGCAAAAAGGCTCGCCGCACGAAGTGCGCAGCGAGCCTTTTTGCATGTCCGAGGACGCGCTGGGAAGTTACCCCATGCGGCCAGCGGACAACTATGTAGCCTCAGACTAGAACATGCCCAAGAAACCATGCACAAACAGCGCGGCCAGAGCGGCACCGACAAACGGAGCGATGCCAGGAACAAGCAGGCCATACTTCCAGTTGTTGTCGGCCTTGTTCTTGATCGGCAGCACCTGATAGGCCATGCGAGGACCAAGGTCACGAGCCTGGTTCATGGCGAAGCCAGTAATGCCGCCCATGCCCATGCCAACAGCCCTATCGTTCAGACCGACTCAGATAGCGAGCATCAAAACGTTCTCGCCGGCACGGCTAGCGGTAGCCAGGATGGCGCTGATGAACACAAAGGTGCAGATAGCCTCGCAGAAGAAGTTGCGGGCATAGTTGGTGCCCTCGGTGGTGGGGTTGGTCGAGAAGATGTTGCGCTGGGCAATAGGGTCGACGACGCCGTCGGAAGCCTTGAACTCATCGGCATACATCAACCACGCGATCACGGCGCCCACAAAGCCGCCGAGCATATCGGCAATCATGAAGGGGATGCAGCTGCTCCACGGCACCAGGCCCACGATGCACTGGGCAAGCACCATGGCGGGGTTCATGCACACGGCGCCGCCAAAGATAAACAAGGCGACCGAGATGCCAAAAGACCAGGTGGTGATGGCAAACATGTGGCCGGAGCCCTGATACTTGGTGCCCTTAAGCACGGTATCGCAGTGCACGCCCACGCCAAAGATGATCATGAGGGCCGTTGCGCCGAATTCGCAGAGGAGTTTGGTAAGCATAAAACCTTATCTTTCTTGTCGGTTATAAACGGTTCGTTTAGGCCGCGTACTAGTGCTGTGCGACGACAACGCCCAGGCCATCGGGAACGACGGCCACCTTGGCATCGGCACCCTTCATCTCAAAGGCGAGCTTGAGCGCCTCATCGAGGGTGTTAACCGGCGTCATGTGCATATCCTTGATCATCTGGTGATCGCACAGGTCGGTAACCATGATCACAGGGTGATGCGCCAGGATGCGGGCGAAAATCTGGCTCGTCCACTGGTCGGGCAGGGTCTCGTCCTTAGGACGGTCGATGCAGGCGCGCTCAAACTCTGCCGGATCATTGTCGGCGATGTTGTGATAGAAGCCCTCGCCACCGTGACCGTCGGCACAGCCGGCGACGTCGATGATCACGCCGCCCTCGGGAAGCGTGGCCTCGGCAGAGCACATGCCCTTCACGGCCTGGTAGATGTTCTGGTCGAGCGGGTAGCCGCCGTTGGTGGTGATGGCAATCTCGCACTCGACGGGCTCAACGCCGGCAAGGCTCTTCACGAACTCGCAGCCAGCCTCGTGCGCCTTGTGGATATCGCCGGCAAAGGAGCCGATGACCTCGTGCTTGCCGTTGAGCACCACGTTAAGCACAAAGGCAAGGTGAGCCATCTCGGCGGCAGCAAACATGTCCTCGCTCACGTGGTTGTGGCACAGGTTGCCGGCACGCGAGTGGGAATCATTCACAAACTGACCGTTGTGGTTGTACATGATGGTCTTGTAGCTGGCGATGCCAGGCAGGACGGACTTGCGGCTACCAGAGAAACCGGCAAAGAAGTGCGGCTCAATAAAGCCCTCGGCAAGCAGCAGATCGCAATCGGCGGCAATCTTGTTGATGATGCACTCGCCACCAGAAGGCAGGGTGCCGATCTTTTTCATCATGCTGTCGTCAGTCGCGACGTGCATAACGATTTCCTCGTTGGCAACGATCTCCTCGCCGTACTTGTTGACGAGTTCCTCATGCGTCGACGGACGATGCAT
This sequence comes from uncultured Collinsella sp., assembly GCA_900552155.1. Lineage (GTDB taxonomy): Bacteria > Actinomycetota > Coriobacteriia > Coriobacteriales > Coriobacteriaceae > Collinsella. The sequence goes on along the minus strand of URYU01000007.1, from coordinate 8,307 downwards.
ACCCGTAGCAACCAAAATGCGCACGCGAGCCTCGGGCGCAGCAGAATGGATGTGATGCAGCAGAATAGGCATCGTCACACGCGAGGGAACGGGACGCGTATGATCGGAGCTAATAATGACAATATCCTTCTTGCCAGCACAAAGCTCCTCGAGCGACGGCGAACCATAAGGGTTGGCAAGCGACTCCTCTACCAGCTCTTCCTGCGATTTCGTGGTCTTAAACTCGTTTTGATGACCTTCCATCACACCCGCGAAGTTCTTATCCTCGAGCTCCAGATGCAACGTCTTGTGGTCAAACGGCAGTTCACATTCAAACAATGACGAGCGCCCTCTTCCTTTCAACTGACACACTAGATAAACCGTTGGAAGGATACGCCGCTCACCGAAAAACACCACCGTCCACCGAGTCGTTAACACAACGTTCATATTTGACCCACAACAAAACGGCCGCGACCCCAAACGGGACCGCGACCGCCTGTCAAAGACACTATAGACAGGATGATTTACGCAGCGCCGAGGCAAACATCTAGCCCGAGACGTACGCACGTAAGCCATTTTGCATAAATGCGTTAATTAATTGCATAAAATGGCGCATGGATTTCTAGCCGTAACAGGGTAGTGCTCTCCGGAGCGTGCATTTTTGCGAGTATTCAGCATCGCGGGATAAGATTTTGGTGCCAAAAGTCTTTCAAAAGGTAGATAGTCCTCATGGCTCGTCCCATCTGGATGGCATGCGGCGAGAAACCAGCCATATATGAACATCGGCAAAGCCCAATCGTCATGCAAAAGCATCAACAGGAGCCGCGAACGTCACCCATAGCCTTATGCACCAATCTTTGGCTGCTGAAAACTCCGTTTTTTGCACGTCGCCCCAAGCACCGCCCTCACCCAGCGGCTGATCCGCCGAAGACCGGACATCGCAGGGCCCGCCATTAGTTTACTTTTAGGCACACTCCGCAGGACGCAAGAAGCCCTCGCCGCACTCCACGCTATGCGCGAAGCGCGCCTTATTCCCTTCAGCTTTAATCCCAGAAGACCGAGGACGAAGGGGCCCGATGGGTTTCCCTCTGAATGCATTCCGCAGCACGAAGCCCCCCTATCCACAGCTCCGAAGGAGCAGGATAAGGGGGCTTCAAGTGCGAGGACGCATTCAGAGGGAAACCCATCGGGTCCCGGTGAGAGCCACAGGGCTATCGATTACCCCGTGTTCTGCAATCCTGCCGAGACGCCGGTCACAGTCGAAAGAATCAGGCTCATGTACTCGGCCTTCTTCTCCTCGGCCATCTCGTCCTGATTCATGCGCACCTCGCGAAGGGCGCGGACCTGGGCGATGGACAGAGCGTCGACGTAGGGGTTACGCACGCGAACGGCGCAGCCGAGCACGCGACGACGCTGCAGCGGCCACTCATCACCGACGATGGCAAGGACCCACTTACGGGTGAGCTGCATCTCGGTAAAGACCTTCTTGGACAGATCATCGCGGTCGCCCAGATGCAGATACATCTTGGCGATGCGCTGATCGGTCTTAGCAATCGACATCTCGATGTTGTCGATAAAGGTGCGGAAGAACGGCCACTCCTGGTAGGCAGCCTTGAGCTGGTCAAGATCGCCAAGCTGCTCGCAGGCGGTGCCCAGACCGTACCAAGCGGCCAGGTTAATGCGCGCCTGGCTCCAGCTGAAGATCCACGGGATGGTACGCAGGTCATCGAGCGACTTGGCGCCCAGACCGCGCTTGGCGGGACGCGAGCCGATCGGCAGCAGACCGACCTCGGTCAGCGGCGTCACGGTCGAGAACCACGGTGTAAAGTCCTCGGTGTTCAGCAGGTCCAGATAGCGTTCGTGGCTTGCAGTGTTGAGCTTCTCGGCCATATCCCAGAACTTCTGCGTGGTCTCGGTGTTGGTCTTCTCGACACTCGGGGCCGACTGCAAAAGCGTTGCGGCGGCAACGGACTCAACATGGCGCTGAGCCAGCGTGCGGTTGCCGTAACGGGCAAAGATGACTTCGCCCTGCTCGGTAAGCTTAAAGAAGCAGTTGACCGAACCCTTGGGCTGCGCCAGCACGGCCTTGTTGGCCGGGCCGCCGCCACGGCCCACGGCACCGCCGCGACCGTGCATGAGCACCAGGTCGATATCGTTCTTCTCTGCCCACTTGGCGATGCGCTCCTGCGCGGAGTGCAGCGCGAGCATGGCCGTGGTAGGACCGGCATCCTTGGAAGAGTCGGAATAGCCCAGCATGACCTCCATGCGGCGGTTGGTCTGGGCAAGGCGCTTTTGCACCACGGGCAGCGTAAGCATCTGATCGAGCACGTCGACGCAGCCCTCGAGGTCCTCGAGCTGCTCGAACAACGGGATCACGTCGAGCTCGGGGACATCCTCCTCGTGTGCAAAGGACAGGTGCGCCAGCTCAAAGACGTCGGCCACATGCTGAGCGCTCTTGGTAAACGAGATGATGTAGCGGTGCGCCATCTTCTTGCCGTAGCGCTTTTGGATGGAGCCGATAGCGCGGAAGGTATCGATGACCTCGCGCGTCATGGGCTGCAGGTCGCCATGGATACCGTTCTCGTGGATATCCTTAAGGGCGCGGGCATGCACCACGGAGTGCTGACGGAACTCCATCTCGACCATATGGAAGCCGAAGGACTCGACCTGCCAGATGATGGTTTGGACCGGGCCGTAGGCAGCACGGACGGCACCGCAGGCGGCCAGCGAACGCTGGACGACGCGCAGGTCATCCAGGAACTCGTCGGCGCTGTGGTACATGGTGTCGGTGATACGACGGACGGTGGCGTTCAGGCGGTCGGCCATGACGAGCATGACGGCGCGATGCGGCTCGTGCTCGGAGATCAGCTCGGCGCGGGCCGTGTAACGAGGGCTCATCTCGACCTGATGGTTCCACAGGTTAATGAGCTCGGCCGACGGCTTGCTGTAGGTAGCCTCGAGCGTGAGGTTGCGGCCGATGTGGCGGCACTTGTCCTCGAGCTTGAGCACCATGTGCGTAAAGTACTTGGCGGCGACCTCACGGCTCACCTTGGCGGTGACGTTGGGGTTACCGTCGCGGTCGGAACCGATCCAGCTGCCGGGATGGAAGAACGCCGGGCACAGCGGCGGCACAGTACCGGCCTTGTCGCCCAGCACCCAATCGTCAAAACGACGATAGATAACGGGGATAACGTCGAACAGCGTGTTATCGAAGATGTCGATGATGGTATCGGCTTCCTCGACCGGCGTGGGCTTCTTGAGCGCGATGGGACTCGTACGCACCAGGGCGTCGATCTCCTGCAGCATATGGCGCTCGTTCTCCACCAGGTCGGAGCCGCCCAGACGCGGACGCTCCTCCAGCAGGTTGGAGATACGGCGGATCTTGCCCTCGACGGCCTTACGACGGGCCTCGGTGGGATGTGCGGTAAAGACAGGGTGGAACTCGAGCTTGTCGAGCAGCTCGTTGGCACCCTCGACACCCAGCTCATTCACCAGCTGGTGATAGGCAACGGTAAGCTCGTTGGCAGGATCGACCTCGGTATCGGTCGACGCACCGGCCTCGCGCTCGCGCAGCTGCGCCACACGGTAGTTCTCCTCCGACAGGTTTGCCAGATGGAAAAAGCTCGTAAAGGCGCGAACGATGACCTGCTGCTTATCGAGCGGCAGGCTGTCGATCAAATCGACGACCTCACGAAATGCCACGGCAGTGGGCTCGTCGGCGGTGGGCACGCCCTGCTCGTCGACGGCTTCGTCGGCAGCGCAGGTACCGGGGTTGCCGGCATTGACCACAATCTCGGCTGTCAAAATCTTGTCGAACAGGTCCGCGATCTCGGGATCATACTCGCTAAGCACACGGCGCTCCAGGCGCAAGAACAGCGCCAGATTGTCGCGCAGCTCCTCGGGGATCTCGATCTCGGCGAGACGCTCCCTGGACTCGGCATTCGAGCCGATTCGGTTAACGAGGCGGTTGACCACGGCAGCGACGCGCGCCGCGGCTTCGGGTACAGACTGGTTGCTTAGGTTCTCAGCCACGTTTCCTCCCATTCCTCCTTCTATGCACGTAACATGCGGTATTCATTATAGGCGCTTGAGAAATACTTTCGACACTGATTGCGCTTTACCACACAAAAGTATTTTCTGCATTGCAAAGGTTTTTGCCCTAAATGGTCGTATTTCTCGGTGGGCGGCATACGTAAACGGGGGCATTCCGCATAAAAGCGAAACACCCCCGTAACAATCGCTCTCCATGAGCAGGGCACGTTAGCAGGCCCGAAGCTCAAAAAGATGCGCTACAGGCGCTCGCGAACCGCCTCGACGACGTTGTCCAGATCGGCGAGCACCTCGTCATGGCTCTGCATGTCGCGCACTTTGACCTTGCCGGCGGCAAGCTCGTCGCCACCCAGGACCAAGATGAGCTTGGCGCCTACCTTATCGGCTTGCTTAAACTGGGCCTTGAGCGAACGACCCTGATAGTCGGCCTCGGTCACGATACCTGCGGCGCGAAGCTCCTGCGTAATGGCAAAGACGTTCTGACGCAGCTCCTTGCCGGCGTTGGCGACATAGACGCACGGGGCCTCATCGGCACCCAAATCGCTGCCAAAGGCCTGCAGGGCCAGCAGGGCGCGCTCAAAACCGACAGCAAAGCCGACGCCCGCCGTGGGCTTGCCACCCTCGAGCTCGACCAGGCCATCGTAGCGGCCGCCGCCGCCGATGGAGCCGACGCCGGCGCCAGGGGCCTCGACCTCAAAGACAGTACGGGTGTAGTAGTCCAGGCCGCGCACCAAGGTGGGATCCTCGACATACTCGATACCGGCGGCATCCAGATAGCGCTTGACCTGCTCGTAGTGCTCGCGGCACTCATCGCACAGGTTGTCACCCATCAGCGGAGCCTCGGCCATGATCTCGCGGCAGTGGTCGTTCTTGCAGTCGAAGGCACGCAGCGGGTTGAGCTCGGCGCGCTCGCGGCACTCATCGCACATCTCGTCGGCGTGATCGAGGATGAACTGCTTAACCTGCTCGCGATAAGCCGGACGGCACTGGGCGTCACCCATCGAGTTGATGAGCAGACGAAGCTTGGAAAGATCGAAGCCCAGGCGCTTGTAGAACTCCATGAGCATGATGATGCACTCGGCGTCTGCCGCCGGATCGGGAGCGCCGAGCCACTCGATGCCCACCTGGTGGAACTGGCGCAGGCGGCCCTTCTGGGGACGCTCGCCGCGGAACATGGCCTCGGCGTAGTAAGCCTTAAACGGCGTGGAGCCCTGGGGCACCAGATTGTTCTCGACGACGGCGCGCACCACGCCGGCCGTGCCCTCGGGGCGAAGTGCCAGGCGCTGCTTGGGCTTGAGTTTGGTGTCGGTGCCCTCGGTAAAGACGCGCTCCAGGTTGGCACCGCTGAACACGCGGAACATCTCCTTGCGCACGACGTCGGTCGACTGGCCGATACCGTGGACAAACACGTCCACCTGCTCGATCGCGGGCGTCTCGATAGGCTTAAAGCCAAACGGCTCGAACACGCCGGCCGCAATCTGTTGCATCTTTTGCCAGGCGCGCATCTCGGCGCCGATAAGGTCGCGGGTTCCCTCCGCCTTCTGTGCCTGCATGGGCAAACACCTTTCTTTTGTATCGCGTCATAGGTAGTGGACATTATACGGCACAAAGCAGCAACGCGGCGGCGCGCCGGACCGAACTAGGGTATGGGGACTCGTTCGGCCTGACGCGCCGCCGCGGACGAAGCGGACAAGCGGCGATGCGCTTTGGCCTACCTACTCCCCCGCCACGCTCGCGCGCAGCTTGGCGGCGATGGGCTCGGATGCCAGCAGGAACACGAGCATGACCACGGAGCACGCCAGGCACACAATCCAGGCGCTCGCAAAGGAGCCCGTGGCATCGAACAGCACGCCCGAGACAATAGCGCCCACGGTGCCGCCGACCATCTCGAGCGAGGTAATGGTGCCCGTGACCTTGCCGAGGTCGGCCATGCCAAACTGCTTGGACGCGGCAATGGTAGGCGTGATAGTGCCCATGCACGTTCCGACACCAAAGCTCACGGCAGCCACGATGGGACCAAGATCGGTCGCGGGGAAGCACAGGGCGACGCAGGCGATAACGCACGCAATGGAGCCAAGGATATTGCCAAAGCGCAGACCAAAGCGGTCATAGATCGCACCGAGCGAAATCTTGGCGATAACGACGGTGACCATGTAGGCCGAAAGCACGGTACCTGCCCACATGGGATCGTGGCCGCCCGTGACGATCTTGGCGCCGTTGACGGTAACACTCGTCATGGTGGTGACCTGGTTGGGCAAGATGGCGCCGTTAACGAGACCCATAAAGAGGAAGGCGACGACGAGCAGCCAAAACGCCGGGCTCTTCTTGATACGAGACCAGCCGACGCTAACCTCGGGCGCCATATGCTCGTCCTTGTCGCCAACCGTCGAGACAGACGGATCGCCCGGGTTCTCGCCGAGCGGCTTGAGGCCGATCTCGGAAGGCTTGGTGCGGAAGGAATAGGCCGTGATGGGCAGTGCCGCCACAATGCAGACGGCAGCGAGTACCAGGAACGCAGAGCGCCAGCCCACACTCACGATAAGCGAGCTCACGATCGGCGAGAGAATGGCTCCGCCAAAGCCCGAACCCGAAAGTGCGATGGAAATGGCAAGGCCTCGCTTGGCGGTAAACCAGTTGGCGGTCACAAGGCTAATGAGCAGGCGGGTCGAGGCGACGGCAAAGCAGCCCGAGACGGCAAAGAGCACGTAGACCTGCCACAGCTCACCGACAAAGCTCATGCCGGCAAGAACGGCAGAGGTGGCGATAACAGTGAGGGAACCCAAAACGCGACCGCTCACTTTATCGGCCACATGACCGATAACGAGCGAACCCACGACACTCACCACGGTGGAGATGGCATTGGAGACGTTGTACTGCGCAAGGGAAATACCCAGGTTGCTGACGATCAGCGGCTGGAACAGGCTCATGCAGTTGACGAAAATCGTGTAACACGTGGCCATGATCACGAAGCCGGAGGCCACCACGAGCCAGCCGGGGAAGAACTTACGCTGCGGGGGCATACTGCTCCTTTTAGACAAACGAATAGCCTGCGCCGGGCGCCGGTAGTGCCCAAGATTGCCTTGAAAGACAAGGGCATAGGCCTTACGGCCATGCCCGCAGGCTTGAAAGGCAAGGTTGGGTGCTACCGGTGGTCGGCGATATAGCCCAAAGCGACTGCCGCATAAGCCGCGGTGCCGAGCGGCAGCTCGGCATCGCTAAAGCGTGCCTTGGGATGGTGCTGAGCAAAATGCTCGTCCGTGTCGGTTACGGCCGCGCCCACGGTAAAGTACGCACTCGGGATCTCGCTCGAGATCAACGCGAAGTCCTCGCTCGCCATGGCGTGGAACAGTGGCAAGAAGGCGGACTTGGGCAGCACCGCGCCCACGTAGCCAAGCGACGCCTGCGTCATGTCGTCATCGAGTACGAGCGGGGGAACATCCGAGAGCGTCTCGATAGTCGCCGGCGTACGATAGGTCGTGGCCACGCCTTTGACGACCTCCGCGATGCGGGTCTTGAGGTGCTCCATGAGCTCGACGTCGAAGCCACGCAGCGTTCCCTCGAGCACACAAGTGTCGGGGATGACATTTGCGGCCTGACCGCCGGCGAACTTGCCAACGGTCAGTGCGACCTCCTTGGCCGCCGGCACTTCGCGAGCGATGAGCTCCTGAAGCGCCAGGTGCACATGGACGCCGGCCGTGATGGGGTCGATGCAGATCTCGGGGCTCGAGCCATGGCCGCCCTTGCCCTGCAGCGTGATACGGAAACCGTACACGCCCGAAAGTGCCGGGCTCCCATAGAGCACCAGGCCGAGCGGCGATTGACTGTTGACGTGCATGGCAAAAGCCGCCTGAGGACGCGGGTTCTGCAGCAGACCGTCGGCGATGGCGGCGCGGGCTCCCTCGAAGGTCTCCTCGCCCGGCTGGAACAGCAACTTCACCGTGGCGTTGGCCTCCACAAGCTCGGCCTCGCGGGCCTTGAGCAGGCGCGCCGCACCGAGCAGGGCCGTCGCGTGCATATCGTGACCGCAAGCATGCATGCAGCCATTGGTGGATGCAAAGGGCTCGCCCGATTCCTCGGCAACGGGAAGGGCATCCATATCGCCACGCAGCATAACGACCGTACCGGCCTGCTCGTCCATGCAGACGCCATTGCCCTGAGCCGCGGCGGCGCCGACAAGGCCCACAACGCAGGAACCATCGACGAGCGTGGCAAACGGGATGCCCATCTCGGTCAGGCGCGCTTGGATATACGCAGAGGTCTGCGGGAGGTTATTACCCA
>URYU01000006.1 GCA_900552155.1 uncultured Collinsella sp. | reverse complement strand
GAGCACGTAGTCTGCTACGGCCATCTTGCCGGGAGGGTTGCCGATGCCGGTGCGGATACGGCTAAAGTCGCGGCTGCCCATCTTGTCGATGATGGAGCGCAGGCCGTTGTGGCCGGCATGGCCTCCGCCCACCTTAACACGCACGTCGCCGGCGGGAATATCGAGCTCGTCGTGGATTACGAGCAGCTCCTCGGCCTTGATCTTGTACTCGCGGCAGAGCTTGGAGATGGGGCCACCCGAGGTATTCATATACGACTGCGGCTTGACCAGTACAATCTGGCGCTTACCGCCCTCTTCCTCGGGATCGTTGATGTTGATGAGCGCGACCTCGGCGCCGGCCTGGTTTTTCCAGTACGTGACGCCGGCCTGACGGGCCAGCTCGTCGATCGCTTTGAAGCCAGCGTTGTGGCGGGTTTCGGCATACTCATCGCCAGGGTTGCCAAGTCCGGCAACCATGCGAATCTTAAGCGGCTGTGCAGCTGCCATGTTCATCCTTTCGTTGATTTGTCGCCTGCTATGGTGAGCGACCCTGTTGCCGCTGTCAAATGGAGGGCAATTGAGGTTGTTTGGGGGCGTTTGGACGGCCGCCGAAATTCGAGGTGGACAGTTAGTTCAGATACGTATAAGTTCTGAGGATTCGAGGTGCTCAATTCAATGCCGATATGTTGTTTTGGAGCCTTAGTTAGTCCATACGGCGTTGTTTTGAAGTTTACCCTGCCTTCAAATAGGGCGAATGGTATAGAGATGGCTGCAAAACAGCCTAATTCAATGTGTCCATTTATACGTATCTGAACTAACTGTCCAGCCCTGTTCGACGGCGTGCGGGTGATTCGCCGTTAGACCGGCGCAAGGCCGATTCCGGCCCGCAGGGCGTTGAGCCAAGCGGCCTGACGCTTGCGATAGCCCTTGATACGGTATCGGAATCGGACTCCCGCGAGTCGATGCATCGTTTGGGCGAAGGCTTCGAGTGCAACAAGGTCTTTCATTTGGTCGCGATTGATAACCAGGACGTGGATGCCCATTGCCTTGAGGCCATTATTTCGATTGCCATCGTGGATGCGAGCGTTTTGAAGCTCATGCCCAATTCCGTTGTATTCGTTGTCGACTCCGGCTGCCGGGCAATATAGGTCGCAGATGGCATAGGGGATGCCCGAGGACATGTTGACCGCAAGAGTGTCGAAGTCGATTCGATAGTTGAGTAGCAGGCCTCCCATGGGCAGACTGCAACATCCGAATCCTCCAAAGCGCATGGGCGCTCCGAGAACGGCAAACATTAGGGATTCGGCTGGGGATGCAGATCCGGGTCGGGCAAGTTTGACTGCCGTGCGAAACGAGGTGTATGAGCTACTTTTGGCAAGCTGTGCAACAGCCTCGAGATCTTCGATGGTCGTGGCGGGCTCGCATTTGTAGTGTGCCTGTTCGTAGCGGGTTTCGTTCTGCTGTTCGGTCGCCGACTGGTCGCCCCGGCAATCGAGGTCGTCCATCGCTTCGTAGTCATCGCCCTTGGGCCAGATGTCGTCATAGGCAATGGGGTATGTTGCCCCGGGAGGAAGGGAGTAGGTTCCGAGCAGCTCCATAAGGAGCATCAAGGTTTTGGCGACTGATTCATTTTTGGAACAAAGCATGGCTGTCATGGCAGGAGACGTTGCGTAGATGTCGGCCTCGACGTGCATAATTGCACCTTCAGGAAGAGGAGTGGAGAGAATATGCTGAAGAAGTCGCTTGTCGGGGCGCCTGTTGTCTTCGTTTGAAACGAGAAGATCGAGCAGTTCGGAATCATCTTCATTCCAGGCGTCGAGTATCGAAAGTGCGCCAAAGTCTATCGCGTCATTGTTGGGAATGCAGCCAGCCAAGGCCTGTGCTTGCTGTTCGCTATCAACGGAGTCCCAGGGTAGGGCAGAGTACGCCCGTCGTGCGCGACGAATTACGCGGAGGGCGGAGAGATGTGAAATCACGGTCGTCATAGCTATAACGTACTAAGTTGGCGGCAGAATGCGACCGCCATACCGTTCTTTTCGCTCAGCGGGGCGCTGCGCGCCATGAACGGCTGTGTGTTATGAAATCGGTGGAATCGGTTGAGGGGATTGCAGGAAATTGAGCTCTGCCGCGAAGGTTGACGATAGCTACTGGACAGTTAGTTCAGATACGTATAAGACGGTGGGCGTTCGAGGCGTTTCTAAGGGCTTTCGAGGGCGATTTGAGGGTAAATATGCGGCGGTCGTACTCGAAAGCGATGAGCTTTGGGCAGTATGGCGTTCGCCGGGGAGCTCAGAGCGGCCTTTGGAGCTTTAAAAAAATACGTATCTGAACTAATTGTCCAGGGAAGGTTGTCGAGGGGTAGAAAAAGGGTCGGAAGCGAGCTTCCGACCCTTTAAAAACACCAAAGATGATGAGATGCACGCTGGATTACAGCGCGAAGTCGCCGCCGACGAGCGTGGAGACGGGCTCCTCGTGGTAAACGGCGGAGATGGCCTGAGCGAACTCCTCGGCGACCGAGATGGTCTTGATCTTGCCGCCGACCTCGACGGGAATGGCGTCGGTGACGAGGCACTCGACGATCGGGGCGTCGTTCAGACGCTCGATGGCCGGACCGGAGAAGATGCCGTGGGTGGCGCATACGTAGATGTCGCCGGCGCCCATAGCCTTGAGCTCCTTAACGTTGGCGCACAGGGTGCCTGCGGTGTCGATCATGTCGTCGTTGATGATGCAGGTCTTGCCCTTGATGTCACCGATGATGCCCATGACCTCGGCGGCGTTGTGGCGCGGACGGCCCTTGTGGGCGATGGCCAGGTCGCAGCCGAGCATGTCGGACAGCTTCTTGGCGGCCTTGGCGCGGCCCACATCGGGGGAGACGACAACCAGGTTGTCGGTGTCGAAGTGCATGTCGTTGTAGTACTGGCCAAACAGCGGCAGCGCGGACAGGTGGTTAACCGGGATATCGAAGAAGCCCTGAATCTGGCCCTGGTGCAGGTCGAGGGTGATGATGCGGTTGACGCCGGCGCGCTCGAGCAGGTTGGCGACGAGGCGGGCGGTGATGGGCTCGCGCGGGCCGGCCTTGCGGTCCTGGCGGGCATAGCCGTAGTGGGTGATAACGGCGGTGATGGAGCGGGCGGATGCGCGCTTGGCAGCGTCGGTGGCGATGAGCAGCTCCATGAGCATGTCGTTGACGTTGCCGCCGGCCACGGACTGAATCAGGAAGACGTCGGCGCCGCGGACGGTCTCGTCGTAGCGGGCGTAAATCTCACCGTTGGCGAACTGCTTTAGCGTAAGGCCCGAAAGCTCGACCCCAAGGTACTCAGCGATCTTCTGAGCGAGGGGACGGTTGGAGGAACCGGAATACACGCGGATGGACTTGCGCATATTCTCCGACTTCTCGGGATCATTAATCGGCATTACCCTTCTCCTTTATATCGAATGCCATATAGATGCCTTGTTGCATTGTAACCGCGCGACGGGGTTAATCGGGTCTTGATAACGTCTTTACCGTCAACGGACACGAACCGACCACTCATCCTGTCGCGCAGGTCACGATAGAAAAAAGCGCCGCCCCCATGGGAACAGCTCCTTAGATGCTTGGTAAAACGTTATACCTCGTCGTCCTCGTGCAGACGGCGGCGATAATCGGCGGCCCAGCCCTCAATATTTACCTGACGGGCACGACCCAGGCCAAGTGCGTCGGCCGGGACCGGCTCAGTGATGACGGAGCCGGCGGCCACGAGCGCGCCGTCGCCGATCTGGGCGGGCGCGACCATCATGGTGTCGGAACCGATGAAGGCGTCCTTGCCGATGACGGTCTTGTGCTTGTGCACGCCGTCGTAGTTGCAGGTGATGGAGCCCGCGCCCACGTTGACGCCGGAGCCCATGGTGGTGTCGCCGATGTAGGACAGGTGCGGCACCTTGGAGCCCTCACCGATCGTGGACTTCTTGATCTCCACGTGCGTGCCGGCCTTGGAGCCGTCGAGCATGTGGGTGCCCGGGCGCAGGTAGGCGCGCGGGCCGCAGTCGACGCCGTTCTCGATGACGGCCTCGATGGCGATGGTCTCATCGATGATGCAGCCGCTGCCGACGGTGGTGTCGGTGAGGCGACTGTTGGGGCCGAGCTGGCACTCTTCGCCCACGGTGACGTGACCGATCAGATGCGTCTGCGGCCACACGACGGTGTCGCGGCCGATAACGGCATCGGGGCCGATCCAGGCCTGCGTGGGGTCGATGAAGGTAACGCCCTCGGCCATCCAGTGCTCGTTGATGCGGTCGCGCGCGATAGCGGGGAGCTGCGCGAGCTGGATACGGCTGTTGACGCCCAGGCCATCGCGGTAGTCATCGCAGTGGAAGATGGAGACAGCCTGGTCGTGGCTTTTGAGAATCTCGAGCATGTCGGGCAGGTAGTACTCGGATTGCGCGTTGTCGTTGCCGATCTCGTCAATGTGCGCGGCGAGCTGCGCGCCGTCGAAGGCGTAGCAGCCGGCGTTGCACTCGAGTAGCGTGGCGGCCTGCTCGGGCGTGCAGTCCTTCTGCTCGATGATGCGCTCGATCTGGCCGTCGGCGCCCAGTTTGATGCGGCCGTAGCCGAAGGGGTCGGGCGGGGTCATGGTCATGACGGTGCAGGCGAGCTCGCCGGTAGCGACGGTCTGCGCGAACTTGGCGACGGTGTCGGCGGTGATGAGCGGCAGGTCGCCGTTGAGCACGACGACGGGGCCTTGCGTGATGCCGCAGGCCTCGAGCGCGACCTTCACGGCGTGACCGGTGCCCAGGCGCTCGGTCTGCTCGACGCACTCGACCTTGGTGGCGCTGTTGGCGTAGGCGCCGTCGATCAGGGCGCGCATCTCGTCGGCGTGGCTGCCGATGACGACCACGACGCGGCTGCAGCCGGCCTTGATGGTAGCGTCGACGATCCACTGGACCATGGGCTTGCCCAGGATCTTGTGCGAAACCTTGCAGTGGTTCGACTTCATGCGGGTGCCCTCGCCGGCAGCGAGGATAATTGCGGTTGCGTCCATGTGATCTCCTGTTACGTTATAGAGACGTGTGTTTGGAAACGATACACGGCGCAATATGATACCGCAGGCATATGATGAGCGCGTAACGATTGGATTGCGGCGGTTGAGGCTTGCGCCGCCGGCGTGGCGTTTGCACTGCTTGCGTGCGGCGTTGGCGGTGCTGCGGAGCTGTCGTTTGAGCGAGGAGACGGGGGTGCCCGTGGACAACATACGAGAGGAGTTTGGCGGCGAGCCCGTCGCGGCGTTCTCGATTTCGCATCCGGCGGTGCCGGCACTCTATATAGTGCTGACGCTGGGGCTCACCATGTTCTCGATGCAGCCGGTGCTGATTGCGCTGTCACTTGCGGGCGGGCTGGCGTATGGATTTGCGACGCGTGGGGCTGCCCGCACGCTGGGCGCACTCCGCTGGCTGCTGCCGGTGATTTTGATTATCGCGCTGGTCAATCCGCTGTTTAGCGCCTCGGGCTCGACGGAGCTGTTCCGTATTGGCATGCGCGCGGTGTATCTGGAGAGCATGGTATACGGCCTGTGCATGGGCGGGCTGTTTGTGGCGAGCGTGCTGTGGTTTGAGGCTGCGGCGTCGATGCTCGAATACGACAAGGTACTCGCGCTGCTGGGCAATGCCGCACCGGTGATTGCGCTTATGATCTCGATGTGCATGCGGCTTATCCCGCAGTTTTTGCGCCGCGGCCGCACGGTGCTGGCGGTGCAAGATGCGATTGACGTGCCGGGGCGCGCGCCGGCCGACCCCGTGCGCTCGCGCCTGCGGGCATCGAGCGTGTTGATGGGCTGGGGCATGGAAGATTCGCTGGAGCGCGCGGACGCGATGCGCTCGCGCGGGTGGGGTGCCGCGACACGTCGTACGACGTATGCGCGGTATCGACTGGGGCGCAGCGACGTTGCCGCGCTGGTCGGGCTCGCGCTGTTTGGTGCCGCCGCGGTGGCCGTGGCGGCGACCGCGACGACGCAGTATTCGTTTTATCCGCAGCTCTCGGTGCCGGCGCCGTGGCTGGGCTATGTCGTGTACGCTGCCTGGATGATGCTGCCTTGCGCATTGCACGCGATTGATGAGAGGAGGTTTGGCTGATGGCTCGGTTGGATAGGGGCCCGGTGTCGGGCGCGGCGTGCGGCCCGGATATGCCGGCGATTGAGGTGCGGAGCCTGAGCTTTGCCTACCCCGATGCTGATGCTGCGGTGCTCGAGGGGCTCGACTGGTCTGTTCCCCAAGGTGCGTTTGCGCTGCTTGTTGGCGGTACCGGATCGGGTAAGTCGACGCTGCTGTCGCTGCTCAAACCCGAGATCGCTCCGGCGGGCGAGCGCACTGGCGATGCGCGCGTGCTGGGCGAGAACGTCGCCGACATGGATGTGCGGGCATCGGCGGAGCGCGTGGGCTATGTGTTCCAGGATCCCGAGAACCAGATCGTGTGCGAAACCGTGTGGCACGAGATGGCGTTTGGCCTGGAAAACTTGGGGCTAGCGCGTGATGAGATGCGTCGTCGCGTAGCTGAGACCAGCTATTTCTTTGGGCTGGAAGATTGGCTCCACCGCGACACCGATACGCTTTCGGGCGGACGCAAACAGCTGCTGTCGCTGGCGGCTGTGCTGGCATTGCGCCCGCGCGTGCTGCTGCTCGACGAGCCCACGTCTCAGCTTGATCCGGTTGCGGAGAAGAATTTCCTGCACGCGCTGTTTCGTGTGAATCGCGAGCTGGGCTGCACGGTTGTTGTGGCGACGCATCAGCCGCGCCCAATGCTCGAATACGTGACGTGTGCGTACCGGATTGAGGACGGTCGCGTGCGCGAGGTGACGGATATGGCTTCTTTGGGACGCCGAGAATCGCTGTTTTCCGATGACATGTTGGGGTGGGGTGCCATCCGATGTGCAAATAAAGGAGTATTCAGCAGACGTGAGGACAATTTGGGCTCTCTGGAGCCGCCCGGGGACGTATCGAGCGCGAAAAAAAGTTCGGAATTGGACAAATCGTCCGAATTTGTGGCGCAAACGTCGCTCGAGAACGGCTCGGAAGCCTTCTCGCGCACGGATGGAAGCAGAATACTCCAAAAACTGCACGGCGGGTCGGCGACGACCCTGGCGGATGGCTGGTTTCGCTACGATCGAGCGTCCGGCTGGGTGCTGCGCGGGCTCGATGCTTCGTTTTCGGCTGGCGCGGTGCATGCAATCGTGGGCGGCAACGGATGCGGTAAGTCGACGATGCTCTCGGTGCTGGCGAAGACCGCCAAGCTGCAGCGCGGCCGCATGGTGCGCGAAGCGGCCTCGGCGGCGCTGTTGCCACAGAACCCCAAGGCATTGCTGGTCGCCGAAACGGTGCGCGACGAGCTGATGGAATGGGCATCGACCTGCGGATATGACGAGAACTTGGCGCGGGAGCGTGCAGCGCAACTGGGACTGGACGGCTTGGAGGCGCGTCACCCGTACGATCTTTCGGGCGGTCAGCGCCAGCTGCTTGCGTTGGCAAAGCTGCTGCTGATTGGTCCGGAGCTGCTGTTGCTTGACGAGCCCACGAAGGGCTTGGACCTGGAGAGCCGCCGCATCATCGCCTGCGCTTTGCGCAAGCACGCGCAGGCAGGCGGCACCGTCATCATGGCTACGCACGATTTGGACTTTGCCGAGCAGGTAGCCGACGACGTCGCCATGATGTTTGACGGCGAGATTGCCTGCGTGGAGCCCCCGGCCGACTTCTTTGCCGACAACGTGTTCTATAGGGCGTGATGGGATGACGGACTGTCGTTTCTCGCGCTTGCTTGCAAAACTGGAGATCCCGCTGCTGCTGGCGGTGCCAGCTGTGATGGCTGCGGCGTTGCTGGCGGGCGTTGAGCAGGCGGCGTTGGCCATGCTGATTGTGGTGGCGCTGGTGCTCGCGCTGTTCTTTGCGGGTTACGAGGCATCTCGTCCGGGTTTGCGCCAGATTATGCCCACACTGGTGCTGGCGGCGCTGGCCGCGGCGGGGCGCATCCTGTTCGGACCCATTCCCGATTTTAAGCCGGTGAGCGCCATCGCCATTATCGCGGGGGCGACGCTTGGTCGCCGCAATGGTTTTATGGTTGGCGCGCTGGCGGCGTTGACCAGCAATTTCTTTTTTGGACAGGGCATGTGGACGCCATGGCAGATGTATGCTTGGGGGCTCGTGGGATACGTTGGCGGTGCGCTGACGTATGCGGGTGCGTTCGACCGCGCCGACGGCACCGTGCGCATGCCAGCACTGCTGGCGTACGGCTTTGCGTCGGGCCTGCTCTATGGCGTCGTGATCAACGCGTATGACATCATTGGTTTTGTACAGCCGCTTACCTGGGCGGGTGCCGTGGCGCGTCTTGCCACGGCAGTGCCGTTCGATATCACACATGGCCTCGCGACCTGCGTGTTCTTGGTCGCCCTGTACAAGCCCTGGTGTCGCCGCATTAACCGTGTCGTCGTGAAATACGGGCTGTAAGGCATTTCGCGTTTCCTCACGAACTTGCGGTGGAATAGTTCTCGTTTTTGGCTATTTGCTGCCCAAACAGGAACTATTCCACCGCACCTTATAGGGGGAGAGGGGTCACATGATCTGTTTTCCTCTGTCCCCCCAGGAATTACTTGGGGCTAGAGCTCTAGCGTGAGGGTGACGGGGCAGTGGTCGCTGCCAAAGATGTCGCCGCGGATGCCGGTGTCGCGTACGTTGTCGGCGATTGCGTCGCTCACCAGGAAATAATCGATGCGCCAGCCGGCGTTGTTCTTGCGAGCATTAAAGCGGTAGCTCCACCAGCTGTAGACGCCCTCGACGTCGGGGTTTGCCGCGCGCCAGGTATCGGTGAAGCCGGCGTTGAGCAGCTCGGTAAACTTGCCGCGTTCTTCGTCCGAAAAGCCCGCGTTGCCGCGGTTGGACTTGGGGTTCTTAAGGTCGATCTCCTCGTGCGCCACGTTAAAGTCGCCGCAAGTTACGACGGGCTTGCCGCTCTCGCGCTCAAGCGCGCTCAAAAAGCCGCGATAGGCATCGTCCCAGGCCATGCGCACATCGATGCGCGCGAGTTCGTTTTGCGCGTTGGGCGTGTAGACATCCACAAACCAAAACTTGTCGAACTCGAGCGCACAGACGCGGCCCTCGGTTGCGGCTTGGGCAACGAGCTCGGCGGCCTCGCCCTCGCCGGCGTAGGGTAACAGCGCGTCGGCGTGCAGCACGCGCAGCGGTTCCTGGCGGCTAAAGACCGCGGTGCCCGAATAGCCTTTGCGCTCGGCGTAGCTCCAGGTTTGGTGATAGCCGGCCAGGTCAATATCGACCTGGCCCTCTTGCAGCTTGGTCTCTTGCAGCGCCAAGATATTGACGTCGAGTTCTTGCGCGATTTGGATAAAGCTCGGGTCCTTTTTGAGCACGGCGCGCAGGCCGTTGACGTTCCACGAGGCGAAAGTGTAAGTCTGAGGCATGGTGTCCTTTCGACGGGGTTGGCAGGCTTAAGATTAGCGCAACAGGGGCGGTGGTGGGCTCCGCGCGTGCTGACCCAAAGGCCGCATGCTGGGACATTGCCCGACGCTGCCCGACCAACAAGGACGGAGGACTCATATGACGCAGGCAATAACGGATTCCAAGCAGGCCTCCGCCGCGCTGGCGGAGCTGTTCGGTACCCACAAGCGCGTGGTCTTCTTTGGCGGCGCGGGTGTTTCCACGGCGAGCGGCATCCCCGATTTCCGCAGCGTGGACGGCCTATATCACCAGCAGTTTGCCTATCCGCCCGAGACCATGCTCTCGCATAGTTTTTACGAGGCGCATCCGGCCGAGTTCTTCGACTTCTACCGTACCAAGATGATCGCGCTTGGCGCCAAGCCCAACCGCTGCCACACCAAGCTGGCCGAGCTGGAGCGCGCCGGCAAGCTAAATGCCGTGGTGACGCAAAATATCGACGGCCTGCATCAGGTGGCCGGCTCGCAGCGCGTGTTCGAGCTGCACGGCTCGGTCCATCGCAACATTTGCCAGTCGTGCGGCGCGGTCTATAGCGCCGAGTGGATTTGCTCGCGCGAGCACGAGGACGCCGCGGGCGTGCCCGTGTGCCCTGCGTGCGGCGGGCGCATTAAGCCCGATGTGGTGCTCTACGAGGAGCCGCTCGACGAGCGCGTGCTGACCGGCGCCGTTGCCGCCATCGCCGCGGCCGATGCCCTCATCGTGGGCGGGACCTCGCTCGTGGTGTATCCGGCGGCGGGCCTTACGCGATACTTTACCGGCGATACGCTGGCCATTTGCAATCTCGCTCCCACCGATCAGGATGCAAATGCCGACCTGCTGATTTCTTGCGACATCGCGGCCGCGTTTGCGTTCTAGCCCGTGTGCGCGGATACAATAGAAAGACTGATTGCAAAGCGACCCCGCCGCCTGCGCCCGAGCGCGGCGGCGCGGGCATTTTAGGAGGATGTTCATGGCGAACGATAGCAAGACATGGCGGTGCGGAAAGTACGAGCTCAGCTTTGACCGCCCGCGCATCATGGGCGTCCTCAACGTGACGCCCGATTCGTTTAGCGACGGCGGCGAGCACTTCGACCCGGATGCCGCCATCGAGTACGGCCTGGCGATGCTCGATGCCGGCGCCGACATCATCGATGTGGGCGGCGAGTCCACGCGCCCCGGATTTACCCCAGTCAACCCCGACGAGGAGGCCCGCCGCGTGCTGCCCGTGGTGCGCGCACTGGCCAAAGAGGGCGCCATCGTCTCGATCGACACGCGCCACGTGGCGGTCGCGAAGGCGGCCGTGCGCTGCGGCGCCTCGATCGTCAACGACGTGACGGGCTTCACCGACCCCAAGATGGTCGAGTTTGTCGCGACGAGCACCTGCGGCGTCATCGTGATGCACGCCGGCGAGGTCGCGGCGCCCACGCGCACGCATGCAACGGTGCAGCTCGATACCTCTGCCGCGGCGTTTGTTGCCGAGAAGGCGCGCGAGGCGGCCGCCGAGGCTGCGCGCGAGGCCGAGAAGCCTGCCCGCCGCCGTCGTGGCAAGCTGCTGGGCGAGCCCAAGACGGAGGCCAAGCTGCCGGGCGGCGTGGTGCAGCCCTCGCTGCCGTTTGGCGATCCGGAACCCGTGCCCGAGCCAACGGACGAGCAGAAGCAGGAGACACTGGCCGCCGAAGAGACCGCCCCTGTCGCCGAGGCCGCCGCGACCCCTGAGCCCGCGCCGGAGCCCAATGATCACCTGGCAGCCATGCTGCGCCGCAGCGCCCGCCGCGAGGAGGCCTACGTGCCCACCTCTCAGCTCCGCCGCTTCACCCTGCCCGATTCGGCGCCCATCATGCGCCGCGTCATGGGCTTTCTGTCCGACCAGGCCCGCACGCTCATCCACGCCGGCGTGTCGCGCGACCGCATCTGCATCGATCCCGGTCCGGGCTTTGGCAAGACAGCCAACGAAGATATCGTTATCCAACGCGAGACCGCCAAGATGGCGTCGCTGGGCTATCCGCTCATGTGTGCCGTGTCACGCAAGCGTTTTGTGGGCGCCGTCTCGGGCGTGACCGAGGCCGCCGCGCGCGATGCCGCCACGTTTGGTGTGTGCCTGGGCGCTATCCAGGCCGGTGCCAACATCGTGCGCGTGCACGACGTTACCGGCTTTTCGCAGTTCCTGAACGGTTACTGGGCTGTCGCCAAGCCGCAGCCGCGCCGTGCGTTTGTGGCCGTGGGCTCCAATCTGGGGCATCGTTGCGATAACATCCGCGCCGCGCGCGACATGATCGCCGAGATTCCGCTCACCTGCGTGTCCAACTGCTCGCGCATCTACGAGAGCGAGCCGGCTTACGAGACACGTCAGGACGCATTTGCCAACGCTGTGATCGAGATTAAAACCGAGCTGGCGCCGCTGGTGCTGCTCGACGAGCTTATGAAGATCGAGGCCGAGCTGGGACGCGACCGCTCCAAGAAGGCCAAGGCCAACGGCCCGCGCACCATCGACCTGGATCTGCTGTGGATGGACGGCGAGACCCACGGCGGCAAAAAGCTGCGCCTGCCGCATCCGCTGATCGGCGAACGCGACTTTGTGCTAGTGCCGCTCGAGGACCTGATGCACGATCCGGCGCGGTTCTTCCGCTACAACGGTGTCGAGGTCAAGGAGCCCGAGGACCGCGTGGGCCATATCGTGGGCGAATTGGGGCGTATGTAGATGATTGAGATGAATGCTGTTGTCGCTGGCACCGAGCTTGACGCCGCGCGCGACGCGGGTCGCGAGGGTGTGTCCGCGGGCTGGTGCGCTTGGAGCGCGGGTGAGGCGTCGTTGACGTTTTCGCTGGTCGTGCGCCCGGATGTGAATATGCATGCCTTCCACGGCCTGCCGTTTGTGACGGCGATGGGCATGATGGACGCGCTTGTGGGCACGGCGTCGACGCCGGGCCTGGGCCTTGCCGGCAAGGTGGGCATTGAGTGGCCGAGCAATATCGTGTGCGGCGCGCCCGCGTTTGAGACGTCGTTCGCGCGCGTCGCCGTCAACGGCGGTGCCGGCGCCGCGGGCATGTTCGGTACCGTGACGGTGGATATTGAGCGTTCGGCGTTGAGCGAGCTCGGTGTGGATGTGGCCGACGAAGCGCTGGTCGAGGAGTTGGCCGCCGCCGTGCTGACCCGCGTGGACGCCTGGGCGGCTGTTGCCAACACGCCGCAGGGCGCTGCCGGTCCGCTGGCCCCCGTGCTGGGCGAGTACTTCGACATGGTACCGCTGCTGGGCCGCCAAGTTGCGGCGGTGTCGCCCAACGGTTTGCCGCTCGCGGTCGGTGTGTTTGCGGGCCTGGACATCTGGGGTCGCGCGACCATCAAGACCGACGCCGGCGAGCAGGAGTTTCCGCCCGAGGCTGTACGAATTCGCGGGCTGTAACGCGAGGCACCCGCAGTCAAAGATAATGATGACAACGAAGCCCTCCTCGGCCTGTGAACTGCCTCCCATTTCTTGGACATGAGAAATGGGAGGCAGTTCACAGGCCGAGGAGGGCTTTCGCGTGACTGCGGGGCGACATCTCGACCCTATTCCTCAAAACTGAAAAATTTTCGTTTTTGAGGAATAGCGATAAAAGACCGCAGGGAGGCGCCAATGAAACTCATCAATAGAACGTCATATATGGACACGTTGACGAGCCTTATTGGCGTGCCGGACATCAAGGTCATCACGGGCATTCGCCGTAGTGGTAAGTCAAAATTGCTCGAGGCCCTCCGTGATTACGTGGAGGCAAATCTGTCCAATTCGAATGTCATCCATATCAACTACAACCTCGATGAGTTCGAGAACCTGCTCGAGTATCACGCGTTGCTCGCCTATGTAAAAAATCATCGAGTGTCCGGCTAACAAAACTTTCTGCTTATCGATGAAGTTCAGATGTGCGACGGCTTTGAACGCGCGATCAACAGCCTCCATGCATCCGAGCAGTACGACATTTTCATTACCGGATCGAACGCCTTTTTGCTGTCGAGCGATCTGTCGACGCTCTTTACGGGGCGCACGTTCGAGATCGAGGTTTTCCCATTCTCGTTTGAGGAGTATCGCTCCTATGGCGATGGGGGCGAGGTCGACCGCGACTTCGATGAGTACGCGAGAACCGGCGGTATGTCCGGCTCTTACCCTTATCCACTGCAGGAGCAGCGCTATCAATATCTCTCCAACGTCTTTAAGACGCTCATTGTGAGAGATATCGTGCAACGGCATAACGTGAGAAACGAATCGGCGCTGCTACGCATTGCCGATTACATGATGGACAACGTTTCCAACATTACGTCGGCACGCAACATTACTGATGCATTAAATGCGGATGGGCTAAAGATTACGAACAAGACGGTCGGTACGTGCATGGGGTACCTGTGCGATGCGTTTGCCTTCTATAAAGTGCGTCGGTACGACATTCGCGGCAAAAAATACCTTAAGAGCGGTGAGAAGTACTATCTGGCGGACCATGCGGTTAAATATGCGCTTCTTGGTACACGTGATATGGATTGGGGACGCGTATACGAGAACATAGTGGCAATCGAGCTGCTGCGTCGCGGATACGAGGTATACGTCGGCGTGCTCTATAAAAAGAAAATGACTTTGTAGCAATCAAGCGGAGCGAGAAACTCTACATTCAGGTGAGCGACGACATCAGCTCGGATAAGACATTTGAACGCGAGATTTCGCTACTGCTGAGCATTGGCGATGCGTATCCCAAGATGATTCTTGCCCGCACGCATCACGAGGCCACGGATCGTGACGGAGTGCTGATCGTGGACCTGGCGAGGTGGCTGTGCGGTGAGGCGTAGCAGAAAGCCTATTCCTCAAAACTGAAAAATTTTCGATTTTGAGGAATAGGACTGATGCGTTGCCTAGTTCGCCGCTCGTGCTCGTGCTCGACTTAAGCCCCCGCCCTATCCCATCTCCTGCATGCGGCGGTAGATTTCGCAGATGCCCTTGATGGTGAGCTGTCCATCGACCACGTCGAAGGCATCGGTCGAATCGGCGACGATGCCGGCGAGACCGCCCGTGGCGATAACGGTGGCATCCTCGCGGCCCAGCTCGCGCTTCATGCGCGCGACCAAGCCCTCGGCCATGGCGGCGGCGCCTACCACGGCGCCGACCGTGATGCATTCCTCGGTATCGCGGCCGATGGCGTGCTCGGGCGCCTCGAGCGGCACGCTGGCGAGCTTGGCGGCACGGGCGGCAAGCGCGTCCATGGAGATGCGGATGCCCGGCGCGATCGCTCCGCCAATGTAATAACCGTCCTTATCGATGACGTCGATATTGGTCGCGGTGCCAAAGTCCACCACGATTGCCGGTGCACCGTAGAAGGTCTCTGCCGCAACGGCGTTGGCGACGCGGTCGGCACCTACGGCCTGGGGACGCGCCGCACGCAGCTTGGTCACGGCGGCCGTCTGTGGCCCAATGACGATGGCGTCCGCGGCAATGCGGTCGGCCACAGCGTGCCATTCGCGCGAGAGCTGCGGCACCACGCCGGCAAAGGCGATCGCGTCGACCGCGTCGAGCGAAAGGCCGTACATCTTAAAGAAACCCATCAGGCGCACGTGGATCTCGTCGGCGGTATAGGAGCGGTCGGTGGGCATGCGCCACGACTGCACCAGCTCGTCTCCGTCAAACAGGCCCATGGCCGTCTGCGTGTTTCCCATATCGATAGCGAGCAGCATGTCTACTCCCGGTGTCGGCGTAAAAGGACGCGCACCATTGTATACGTGCCGTCGACGGCGCTCGGCTGCGATTCGTTTATGGTGATATGGACTGAGGGGTTTAAATATGAAGGAATTATGCTCTACGAGATTTTCCTTGCCGTTTACCGAACTCCCACGTAATATTCTTTCTTGCGCACATGAGGCGCCCAGACATTGCGGGGTGGAGCAGTCTGGTAGCTCGCCGGGCTCATAACCCGGAGGTCGTAGGTTCAAATCCTGCCCCCGCGACCAAGAACTTGCAGCTCGTCGGTCTAGCCGACGAGCTTTTTTGTTATTCCGGGACCGTGTTTTCGGTCCAATTTTCGGCCTCTCAAACAAAATCTCGATCTGTAACATCTAGATCCGATTTGGGCGGCTGGGTGTTACAGATCGAGATACACCGGTGGGCTGGGTCCTGTTTGTCTAAATCTGTAACACGAGGGACAGATTTTGCCGAGTTGTTGTTACAGATTGAGATGTTCGGACGGACGGTTGCCGTTTGTCTTGATCTGTAACAGGTAGGACCGTTTTAGCCGAGTGGGTGTTACAGATTGAGACGATTTGGTCGAGGCGGCTCACAGGGGCAACGCACGGGCACAAAAAACGGAGCCGTGTTGCCACGACTCCGTTCCTCAAGAGGATGGTAAGGGGAATGGGTTAGTCCAGGTGCCAAATCTCGTCGTTGTACTGGGAGATCGTACGGTCGGACGAGAAGGTGCCGGCGTTGGCGATGTTGATCAGCGCCTTGCGCATCCAGGCATCCTGGTCCTCGTAGTCGGCCAGCACGCGCTCCTTGGTCTGGATGTACTCCTCAATGTCGAGCAGGGCCATAAACCAGTCCTTGCCCTTGATGTCGTCGTGCAGACGCTGCAGGCGCTCCGCGTTGCCGGTCGCCATAAAGGCGGGGGTGGTGATGAAGTCCACCAGCAGTTTGATGCCGGGCTTGCGGTAGAGCGCGCCGGCGTTGTAGGTGCCGTCGGCGTAGAGCTGCTCGACCTGTTTGGACGAGGCGCCAAAGGTATAGATGTTCTCGTCGCCCACGAGCTCAGCAATCTCCACGTTGGCACCGTCGAGCGTGCACAGGGTCAGGGCGCCGTTGAGCATGAACTTCATGTTGGAAGTGCCGCTCGCCTCCTTGGAGGCCAGACTGATCTGCTCGGAGATGTCGGCGGCGGGGATTACGCGCTCGGCGGCGGTGACGTTGTAGTTCTCGATCATGACGACCTGCAGGTAGGGGGCCACGTCGGGGTCGTTGGCTATCCACTGGGACAGCGTCAGGATTAGGTGGATGATGTCCTGAGCGATGGTATAGGCAGGCGCTGCCTTGCCGCCAAAGATGATGGTGACGGGGTGCTTAGGCTTATTGCCGTTTTTGATGTCGAGATACTTCCAGATGATGTAGAGCGCGAGCATCTGCTGGCGCTTGTACTCGTGGATACGCTTGACCTGAACATCGATGATGGCGTTGGAGGGAATGGTCACACCCTGCTCGAGCGCCATGAACTGGCGCATGATGGTCTTGGCCTCGGTCTTGGTGGCAGCCAGGCGCTCAAGAACATCTTTGTCGTCGGCGAACTTGGCGAGTTTGCTCAGATCGCCGGTGCTGCGCCAGTCGGTGCCTATCACATCGTCGAGCAGGTTGGCGAGCGCGGGGTTGGCTCCCTGGATCCAGCGGCGGAAGGTGATGCCGTTGGTCTTGTTGGAGAACTTCTCGGGGTAGATCTCGTAGAACGGATGAAGCTCGGTGTCCTCCAGGATCTTGGTGTGGAGTGCGGCGACGCCGTTGATGGAGAAGCCAAAGTGGATGTCCATGTGGGCCATGTGGACGGTGTCGTACTCGTCGATGATGGCGACACGCGGGTCGTCGTGCTCGGCCTTGGCGACCTCGTCGAGCTTGACGATAATGTCGGCGATGGCAGGGGAGACCTTCTGCAGGCTGGTGAGCGGCCACTTCTCGAGCGCCTCGGCAAGAATCGTGTGGTTAGTGTAGGCGACCATGGAGCGCACGATGGTCACGGCCTCGTCAAACTCGATGTCGTGCTTGGTGGTGAGCAAGCGAATGAGCTCGGGGATGACCATGGTGGGGTGCGTGTCATTGATCTGGACTACGGCGTAGTCGGCCAGGTCGTGCAAGTTGCTGCCGCGCTCGACGGCCTCGTCGATCAGGAGCTGGGCGGCGTTGCTTACCATGAAGTATTCCTGGTAGATGCGAAGTAGGCGGCCCTGCTCGTCGGAATCGTCGGGGTAGAGGAACAAGGTGAGGTTCTTGGCGATCTCGGTCTTGTCGAAGTCGATGGAGCTGCCGGGGACCAGGCCGTCGTCGACGCTCGCCAGGTCGAACAGGCGCAGGCGGTTCTTG
Organism: uncultured Collinsella sp.; assembly: GCA_900552155.1. Classification (GTDB taxonomy): domain Bacteria; phylum Actinomycetota; class Coriobacteriia; order Coriobacteriales; family Coriobacteriaceae; genus Collinsella. Next base: position 11,474 of record URYU01000006.1, on the reverse strand, counting down.
TTGGGCTGGCCGTAACCGGGCACATCGATGTTGACGAGCTTGGAGGTAACGGCAAAATCGCCGAACTCGACGGTGTAGGAGCGGTCATCGTCGACCAGGATGTCCTGCTCACCGAGCCACTCGTCGGGGACGGCCTTCTGCTGGTTGTCGACAAAGCGCTGACGGAACAGACCGTAGTGATAGTTGAGGCCCACGCCATCGCCGGTCAAGCCCAGCGTGGCGATGGAATCCAGGAAGCACGCGGCCAGGCGGCCCAGGCCGCCGTTGCCGAGCGACGGCTCGACCTCGAACTCCTCGATCTTGTTGAGGTCGTGGCCTGCGGCGGTGAGCTGGTCCTTAACCTCGTCGTAGATGCCAAGGTCGATCATGTTGTTGATGAGCAGCTTGCCGATCAAAAATTCGGCGGAAATGTAATAGAGCTTTTTCTTGCCGTTGTTGAGCGGGCAGGCGGCGGAGCGCTCCTGCACGAGTTTGACCAGCAGCTTGTAAATGCGACGGTCGTCGAGCTGCTCGAGCGAGGTGCCAAAAGACTGCTCGGCGAGTTCCATGAGGTTAATTTGGGGCATGTTTTCTCCTGTGATGGGTTGTTTCATGTCTGCAATTCATAAGAAGCCCGCGCGAGGGGATTGGGGTGGCCTCGCGCGGGAAAAGCAAGCGCGTCCGCACGGTGGGGAGGGGTCGGGCGCGGTAGCTCCTATTGAGGAAGCTCGATTTCGGCTTCCGACGGGATACGGAAGTAGGTCTCGGTCCAGTCGGTGAGCTTGTGCTCGAGCTCGCGGGTGATGGCGCCGTCGAGCATGCGCCAGGTCCAGTTGCCGCCCAGCGTGGCAGGGGTGTTGATGCGCGCCTCGTTGCCCAAGTTGAGCAAATCCTGCATGGTGTAGATGCACGTGTCGCTCACGCTGGCGGCGATGGTGCGATTGAGTGCATCTGTCATGGGTTCGCCGGCCTGCTGATGGGTGTACAGGGCTGCCTGCTCGCGCTGACGCGGGGTAGCCGTTCCCTCAAACCAACCGCGCGCCGTCTCGTTGTCGTGGGTGCCCACATAGGCGACGGTGTTGGCGATGTAGTTATGCGGCAGGTAGTACGAGTTGGTGCCCTCAAAGGCAAACTGCAGGATCTTCATGCCGGGGAAGCCCGAGTTGTCGCGCATGTCGATGACGCCGGGGGTGAGGAAGCCCAGGTCCTCGGCGATGATGGGCAGCGTGCCGAGCTTTTCCTCGAGCGTCTTGAAGAACTTGAGGCCGGGACCCTGCGTCCACGAACCGTAGGACGAATCGGGTGAGGAGAACGGCACCTCCCAATAGGCCTCGAAGCCGCGGAAGTGATCCAGGCGGATGACGTCGTACATGTCGAGGGCGGCGCGAATGCGGCCCTCCCACCAGGAGAAGCCGTCGGACTCCATGGCGTCCCAGTCGTAGATGGGGTTGCCCCAGTACTGGCCGGTGGCCGAGAACTGGTCGGGCGGCGTGCCGGCGACGCTCACCGGATTGCCGGCGGCGTCGATCTTAAAGAGCTCAGGCGTCGCCCACATCTCGACGGAGTCACGCGAGACATAGATGGGCAGGTCGCCGATGATGAGAATGTCGCGCTCGTTGGCATAGGCCTTGAGGCGGCTCCACTGGCGATCGAAGAAGTACTGCGTCATCTGGTGGTAGAGCATACGCGCCGGATGGTCGGCGCAGACCTTGGCGGAAGCCTCGCCGCGGGTGCGGAGCTCCGCGGGCCACTCCCAAAACGCCTTGAGACCGCACTCCTCTTTGACGGTCATGAACTCACAGTAGGGGATGAGCCAGTCCTCGTTGGCCTGGATAAAGTCATCGAAATCGGCCGGCTTGTCGGCAGCAAAGCGCTCGGCGGCTCGGTCGAGAATCTGACGGCGGCCGCCAAAGATAGCACCGTAGTCGACATTGCTGGGGTCGGATCCCAGATACACGCCATCGATATCGCGCTGCTCCAGATACCCTGCCTCGATAAGCTCGGCAAAGTCGATAAAGTTGGGGTTGCCTGCGCGGGCCGAGAACGACTGATAGGGCGAATCGCCATAGCTGGTCGTCGTAAGGGGCAGAATCTGCCAGTAATGTTGTTTGCACGAGGCAAGAAAATCGACGAAGTCGTAGGCATTCCAGCCAAAGCCGCCGATTCCGTATGGTCCGGGCAATGACGAAACGGGCATCAGAACACCGCTTGCACGCTCCATGGATGCACTCACCGTCCTTTTGAATAAGGGGCTGCGCCGTAGATGGATAGACGGCTCGTCCCGAGTTTCCATTTCTATTGTCCCTATTGTAGAACATGTTGTTTAAACATGTATATAGAGAATGAAAAAGTTGCCGAATTTCGGTGAATGGTAGTGCGCCATAAAGACGATATGAGCAGAACAATGTGAGCCCCTGCTTCGTATCGTCTTTTGATTCGTGGGCCAAGGCTGACAATGGTCGTCGTCATTAAAATCCGGCAGCCAGCCAGGTTGCCACAATGCGAGACTGGCTCACAATGCCACATGTTGCCTCTATTGGCCTTGAGGTGCACGCCCGCAGCATCAAAGGATGCGCCTTCAATCCGTTCACGGGCGAGATCGGCGGGAAGCCCCTTCTCCTACGACCCCGCCTCCGTCGCCGACTCGATCCTTTCTATCGAGTCGCCCGGGGCAGTCTACGAGTCCGGCGTCACCGGCTTTCCCTTCTGCAGGGAGCCGCGCTGCCTCGGCGTGGACTGCGTCATCGGCGCGGTCTCCAAGATGCAGAGGCCCGCGGCCGACAAGCGACGCAAGACCGACAAGCGCGACGCCGAGTTTTCGGCCAAGCAGCTCGCACTGCACGAAATCGTCGAGGTCCACGTCCCCGACTGCGAGTGCGAGGGCGCCAGGGACCTCTCCCAGGCCCCCGCCGATGCCCGGGAGAGGTTACCGTGTTACCGTCAAGCAGCGCCTCTCCAAGTACCTGCCCAGGAATGGGCAGTGCCACCCCGGCGGAGACGACCAGAGAAGGAGGCTCGGGACGTGGACCAGGGCGCACTGGGCCTGGATCGAAGCCGCGGAGATGGCCGACCCCACGGCCCAGCAGACCCTCGACTGCTATAAGGAGCGCGTCAAGCGGGCGGTAGACGAGAAGAAGGACCTGGAATCCAAGGTGGAGTCCCAGTCGGAACAGCCCCGATGGAAGCCGACGATGGACGTGCTCAGCTGCATGAAGGGCATCGACGTCGTCATCTCCGCTGTTAGTGTTAGTGTATTTTTCACCGTTCAGTTTAATGCTACCACTGACAGTTGAAACGCCTGTGGAAGGGATAGCCTTGTTGGACGGGGACTATTCGTGATAGTATCGCGCCGCAACATCGAGGCGCGAATCGCCCATGTGGTGGCAGTGCGAGTTTCGTGAGGTGTGGTGTGGACGGGACGCAGCGTTTTATGGGTCTGGCCGGTCCGACTGGTGTGCAGTTCTGTCGGGCCGGCCGAGATTGGTGAAGAGATCGCGTTGTTGAATGAGCGAATTTTACAAGCAGCTCTTCAAGGCGCTCTGGGCGTTGGCTAGGGCTGCGCAGTCAATCGCATGCAGCGATAGGCGAGGTGATTGCTCGATGGGTTGGCGACTAGTTTTGTGCCGTACTTGCCCCGGTGCCGTCGTTATCTGCCGAGTACCAGAATGCGTAGGCCGCAACGACGGCATCGTAGACGGCTGCAACTACGTTATCCACGACGGCTGCGAAGTTGACTACAACGGGAATGGGGCCGGTTTTGGAATCCATCTTCTCTACTTCTGGGGTCTCGTACATGGGAACATCTCCTTAGAGTTGGGACAGGACGCTCAGGTTGCCTAGATCGTCATCGATTAGGTCGATATAGAGGTCGCCGTCCATATTGATGTCTGCAATCAACGATGAGATCTCTTCCATCTCGTCAATCGAGTGCATGCGATTGGCCAACGCGGTAATAACGGGTTTATCCCAAACGGTTGCCATTCCGGCATCGTAGTATTCCTGAAGACTGTGTTTGCGAACGTTTCCAATGATGAGAGGTATATAGGGGGATACGACGATATCGCCATTGGCGTGGATGGCCACTTGGTCAAATTGCATCTGCAGCTGGGGGAATCTGACCAAGTGGTCGATGGGGTCGCCCCACTCAAGCATGAAGTAGCCTCGATAGTCCGGATCGTATCGAAGGTCGTTGATCGTGTTGACTAGCCGACGGTATTGATTATTCGAAGGGCGAATCGTGCGGTTTCTTCGGGCTCTACCGAGGAGCATGAGCGGCTGAACTCTAAGGTCAATTCGGTCAGTTCTACCCGACGATTTCAGCTTGTCTCGAAGCATCGTGCAAACTGGTTTGAAATCGTCGACATTGAACGATGTCGGACAAAAGGCAATTGAAAGGTGCAGTGAGGCTTCGTTCAGCGTGATATCGATGGCGTCGAGCACCCGGTCGTATAATCCCGAGAGTCCTCGCATATGTTCGTGAGAATCGCGTAGGCCATCGAGGCTAAACTGTATGCCGTTTAAACCGGCGCGTTCGAGCTCATGCAAAGTATTTGAGTTTGCGAGCAGACCGTTTGACACGAGGTTGCATTTGACGCCAGATGCGCTGAGCCGCCGCAAGGATTCGATGACAAGGAGTGGACTTGAGTGATGGCGATGTCGGACGTTATAGTTCCAATGGTGGGGTCATGCCTGCTGCTGGTGTTCGGAATAATGATGTATCGAGGCAAGCTCACGGGATTGCTTGCTGGAATGTCATCGCTATCGGGAGGGCGTTTAGAGGAGGAAAAGCGGACGGCCGAGTCTCTAGGCACAAACCGAGCGGTGGGGGCGGTTATAGTTTTCTCCGCAATATGTCTCCTTTTTTCGTCCCTTTTTCCGGACAAAAGGGCGATTTTCGGTCTGATGGTGGCTGCCGTAATAATCGCCGCACTTGCCTATGTAAATAGGGAGTCTATTCGTATGTATATCAAGGCGAAACGGAATCCTGGGCATCGCAACCCGCGATAGTGTTTTGCGAGGATTAACAATAAGGAGTGTATGGGAGCGATTAAGCGGCGAACTAATTCAGTTTTGGATAAAAGGTCGCTTGATGGGGGCTGGCATGTTTAAGAAGACGGTTAACGAGTTATTTCGCTGTAAAGGGTCGCGGCTTTTCGTGATTCTCATGTCGGTGAATTATGCTCTCTCGTGCGTCATGCCCGCCTTAAACGGTGGGTTTGTAGATTTTCTCGTGACGAATAGGGATCCATCTCGCGTCGTATGATTTGCAGCCTTTGTTGCCAGCATAGGGATATCGGCATCCTTCATGTCGTATGCGATGGGCGTGAACGTATCGCGCGTCATTTTGGAGATGACTACGAGACTGATGGGGGCCACGTGTGAGTCGTTTGAACGAGGGCCCTTGGAAAAGGGGGAGCAGGCGGATTCATCCTATACAACGCAGAGGGTGTATGCGGATTCGAATGCGGTGTCATCGTTTGTCGTGAACAACTTCCTGACAATCGGGCTTAACATCGTTCTGATTGTGTTTATTTTCATCATTCTGTTTTCAATTAACCCGGTGTTTCTGGCGTTAAGTACATGTTCGCTTGGGGCATACTTCATTTTATTTAGGGTGTTGAAAAAGCCGCTGTACAACAGTTCGCTTGCGAACAAAGAGGGGGTGAGCAAGCTGTTCGCATCCGTGAGCGGCGAGCTGTCGCAGTTGTTTGACATTAAGTGCGATGGGGCATATGACCAGAGTGCCCGTACGCTCAAGGGGATATTCGAGGGGTACTACCCGATTTACATGAAAGCAAGTAGGGTCTCGAATCTGGCCACCTCGAGCGACGGCCTGATCTCATCTGTGTTCCGGGGAGCGTTGCTTGTGATCTCCGGAATGGAAATATTAAGCGGAAGAATGAGCATTGGCGAGTTCACAATGGTGAACTCGTATTACTCGATGGCGTTCGGATGCTTCAAATATTATTTGAATTATTTCAAATCATATCAGGACGCGAGGGCCTCGTTCGACCGATTGGAGGCTCTGTCGGAAGGCGCCGAGGACCGCGGCACCATCTCGGTTGGGCACGTGGAGAGCATATCGTTGTCCAACATCGCGTACCGATATGCGGGAAAGCCCTACTTGTACCGCGATCTCTCCGTGGAGGTCGAGAGGGGAAAATCTATGCCATTACCGGGCCGAACGGATGCGGCAAAAGCACGTTTCTGAAGGTGCTTCTTGGACTATATTCTGCTGGGGGGCATCGGACTTTGGGGTCGGTGCCATATGAAGAGCTCGATATGGAGACGATCCGACATGACCTGTTTGCGGTGTGCCCGCAAAAGCTCTTTATTCCGAATGAAACGGTGGAACACTATCTTGAGAGGGCATCGATTCGGGGAACGGGCGAGCATCTCTGCGAGCTTGTGCCGAGTTTCTGCCGAACCGTCGAATCGTTAAAAGGTAAGAATTGTAGGGACCTTTCTGGTGGAGAGTATCGGAAGCTAAGGATAATCTCAGCACTTTGCAGGCAACCGGAAGTGCTTGTGTTTGACGAGCCGACGAATGATTTAGACGAAGAAAGCCGTCGGGAGTTCACGGAGTATGTCTCTCGAAACCCCTTTAATCAGCTAATTCTTGTTGTAAGCCACGATCAGGATTTGATTTTGGCATGCGATAAGAAACTGGATTTGAATTTCGACTCGAAAGATGGGCAATGCTGATGAGAAACGCTTGGAGTTCGGGATTGCGCGGCGTGAAGCGACCCTCTTCTTATCGAGTTCGTTACAATGTAGGAAAAACAGTAAGTAAGAAGACCTCTGATTGCTTTAGGAGGAGCTGTGGTGAATAGCGCCCAGAAGATCGATAAGTCCATCCAGAAGATGATGACTCTCGGAAGAAGGCTTGGGATTCTGTTTACGGCGCTGTTTATAGCGGTGTGTTGCTGTTCGGTGGTGGTGGTTATTTCCATTGGGCTTATGGCTGCTCAAGGAAACCTATATGATCCATCAAAGACGGTTTCCGTAGTGGTTCCTTTGATGTATCTTCTGATTTCCGGAGGGGCCACATGGACCCTGCGGGGAATCAGCATGGACATGGCTCATGGCGAATCGCCCTTTACCCTTTCGCATGCTCGAAGAATCTCGATTATCGGGTGGCTGTTTGTTGCAGCAGCAATAGGTGACCTCTTGTTTTCTCCGGGGTTTCTTTCGATAGTGATTGGCCCCTTCGACTTGCTGGGGAACGCCTATTCGATGTTTGAAAACCTGGCCCTGCCCATAGATATTGGTGCTGTGCTGGGGGCCGTTTGCTGCTTCTCGATTTCTGCGATATGGCGCTACGGAGCTCTGCTTCAAGACCAGACCGAGGATTTGGTGTGAGGGGCGGCATGGACTATCTGATTATTGAGCTTGAAAGCTTATTGCTTCGACGCGGAAAGACGAGTACGGATATCATTCGGGCGACCGGGCACACACCGGCAAGTATCTCAAAAATACGAAATGGCAAGGTGAAGTCAATTAGGTTAAAGACATTGCTGGATATTTGCGTAGAGCTTGATTGCCAGCCTGGCGATCTTATTAAGCGCGTCAACGAAAGAGAACTTGAGGAACTGGCGACGCGGCGCGCCCGCAACGCGCTGAGCAGGGCGACCGCGACGGGTGATGACCCGGTCCTGGAGTCAGATCATGTTTACGTGGTCGATCTTAGAGACGACTGAGGCTGGAGAATAAAAAAGTATTGAGCAGGTGCAGCCCGTGAAAACAACGGTTTTCACGGGCTGTTCATTCAACGTCCTGCAGTGGCCTGTATTTCTCGCCGCGTCACTGGGGAACGAGAGAGTCATTTCCTGTGCTGGATGCAGGGGGGTGCTTACCTTGTGTAATATATAAATAAGCTTATATTGAAATATGACACATATCGAATTAGAATAACATTATCAATTCGGTATGCAAGGAAAGGAGGGAGAGATGGATTGGATTAACGAGCCGGAGGAAGGCGTTGCACCCGCGTGCGGCAACTGCTTCTTCTACGCGCACGGGGGATGCACGAAGAGGTGCCCCAATCAGTCCTGCACGTTCCGTTTCTAGGGGGCAGAGATGAACTGGCTTTCTACCGCGAAAGGAGGGGAATGAAATGGAATGGATTACCGAGCCGTCAGCCGGGGCTGAGCCCATGTGCAACAATTGCTTCTTTTACGCGCACGGCAGCTGCAGCACCAAGTGTTCTTCACAGGAGTGCACTATCCGCTTTTAGCGTATTGTGCACGCCGTACGGCGTGCACAGACTGTTCAAAGATATTTTGGCCAGCAGCGCCTGAGGGGCGATGTGGCATTGCAATATGGGGGGGCGAACCGACGTTACCTATAACCCCGCACAATTGCCATGTCGTCCCTTTTTATTGACGGGGAGGATGTCGTCCATGCGGGAAGTCCCAGTTGAATTGCGTGCCATATCCAAGAGATATGGCGGGTTTGAAGCGGTTAAATCAGTCTCGTTCTCTTTAATGGAAGGCGAGCTGTGTGCACTCATTGGGGAGAATGGTGCCGGCAAGAGCACGTTAATTCGATTGATCACGGGGCTTTCGGAGCCATCGTCAGGAACGATCTCGATGTTTGGGCAAACCGGGAGACGTGAAATACGGAGCTGCAGGGAAAGGCTGGGTTATATGCCCGACCTCAATGCTTCGTATCCTAATCTGACCGCGCGAGACAACTTGGTCGTTCGCTGTATTGAGTGGGGGCTTCCCACCGATCGTTCCATCGACGGTGTGTTATCAACCGTCGGTTTGGGGGAGGCCGGCGGGAAGAAAGTGAAGAACTTCTCAATGGGAATGAGGAGGCGTCTCGATCTGGCCATAGCGTTGCTGGGCGATCCGGAGCTGTTGATCCTGGACGAGCCGACAAACGGCCTGGATCCGATGGGGATAGTCGAAGTAAGAAAAATCCTTACGCATCTTAACAAAGATCAAGGTAAAACGATTCTCGTATCCAGCCACAATCTTGAGGAGATGCACAAGCTGGCAACTGATTACCTCTTCATAAGTCATGGTCGCCTCATTCGAAGGATGACCGCACCTCAGCTGGAAAAGTCATGCCGCGGTGGTTTCGTGTTGCATGTGGACGATCTGGAGCGAACGAGATCGGTTCTCGGAGATGAGACCTCACATTCTTTTCTGCCGGACGGCAGCGTCCTTATGCGCTATGAGGAGAAAAAGGAAGGGCGGGGCATTGCAATCGAAGCGCTCTCGACCGCAGGTGTGAGGGTTGCGGAGGCGTATTCTCATAGGAAGAGCCTTGAGGAGTTTTATTCGGAGCTCATCGGTCGAGAGAGCGAGCTGTGATGAAACGCGAGTTCATCTCAGCTTTTCGGAGCGAGGTATGGTTGCTCGCCAGGCACCCGGCGACCGCTCTGATGATTGCGCTTGCGGCTGTGCTGTATGTGGTTGCGGCTGCGACTTCGTCTGAGGTGCTGATCATGGTCGCCGGTGATGACCCGTATACGCTTGGAGGGGCTATAGGTTTTATTGGAAACCTAGTGGATGCAGGGGACGTTTTGGGCTCTGTTGCCCGGACGTCTTTTGCGTCTACAGTGGTCTGGATTCCGGTGACGATTCTCTACGCGGTTTACGCTACGTCGAGAGACTTTGAATCCGTGGCTTACGCCGTATCGAGATCGCGAGGGGTGTCGCAGGCGGCGATTGTGATCACGAAGCTGTTGGTGAACTGCACTCTGGTCGGTGCCGTGTATCTTCTTTCTACGACTGCGCTGTATTTAACCAAGATGGCCCAATGGGACGTTGGGGCCTCGTGCTCAGGGTTTGCCCAATTTGTATCGATTGCGCTGATGATCGCGCTGCTGCTCATTTCGATGTACGCCGCTACCTTCGCCCTGTATTTGCTCACGAGGAGTGTGGTGGCGAGCAGCGTCGTTGCAATAGCGGTTTCGATATTTGTGATGGTGTGGTTCCCAAGTACATACGGAAGCGGTCAGCCCAGCTTGCTGCTCATGCTCTCGCCCGTGTATTACCTGATGAACCTGTGTTCCCTGAGTATGCAGAATGTTGGTGTAATTCAGGTTTTGCTGTATGCGGGCGGCACTGTGCTTGTGTCGGTTGGAGTTGCGCTCGTCTCGCTATTTGTAAGGACGGCGGTTCGATGAATCTTGGGATGTCGGTCAGGGCGGAACTGTTCCGCGCAAGGAGAATGAAACTCGCCGTGATAATAGCGCTGATGTATTTGGGCATCGCGGGGATTTATGTGTTTGCCGGGTCCGGCGCATGGGTCTCCGCAGGGGGAGAGGGCCAGTTCTTTGGCTTTTCCGCCGATCCGGGCTATCTTTTCTCGATAGGGGTTGGGCCAACGGGTATCTCTTCCTGGCTAAGTGTCGTCTCCATGGCGCATACGGTGTTCTTCCCAATCGTCTCTGTTGTTGTGGCGGGGACGCTATTCGGTGATGCGACGAGCGTGTCGGCAAGGGGAGTTTCGATTGCTCGGGGCTTCCGCAGCTGGCAGCTGTATGCGGCAAAGACATTGGCTTGCGAAGTGTATACGCTGTGCCCCTACATCGTGTTTACTCTCGGTGTCGCTGCGGTCTTTGCCGTGTGCTCCGGAAGCGGTCTAGACAGCCTTACGGTTGGTAATGTGACCTCGGCACTCCTGTCGAATATCGTTATAGACGCCGCTTATACGCTGATGGTTGCGGTTGCATATGAGGTGTTCAGGATCAGATCTCTTGTGTCGGGAGCCTTGCTGGTCGCAACGTTCGCGGGCCTTGTTATCGCGATGAGTTTCCCAACCGTTTTACCCCCGGTTCACATGGCTTATTGGATGAGGGCGTGCGGGGCTGCCGGCGGGACGGTCCTGATGGCTGCATGCGGCCATGCGGTCATCGTGTCGCTCGCATGTCTATTGCTGCTTTCGTGCAGTTTTTATCGAAGAAGGTAGTGCGCTGGCGTATGCGCAGCGTCTGAGGGTCGATATGGATTTGATTGGAAATGGAGATGGTGCGAAGTAAAACTGTCGCAATTTAATGTGGTGCATGAACATAACGGAAGTCTTCTTATCATGAATGCGCGAACCGGCGGCATCCTGTCGTTAAATCCGGAATACGCGCAGAAATTCAAAAGGATTCAAGAAGGGGACGTTCGGGATGCCGATGATCTTGTCGCGGAGCTGATAAGGGGAGGCATCCTAGTCAATGAGGAGAGGGACGAGCTTGGGGAGATCAGGTTGCAAAGTCGCGCCGCGCGCTTTGCGAATACTGCTCTGTCCCTTACCATTGCGCCAACGATGGCTTGCAACTTTTGCTGTCCCTACTGCTATGAAAAGGGACAGGCGTACACGACGATGGGCGAGGAGGTTTTGACACAGCTCTCCAAGTTCGTGAAAGATTACTATCCTGGTATCGCAAGTCTCTCAGTTGGATGGTACGGCGGCGAGCCTCTGCTCGGAATGAAGATGATCGAACGGATTACGTCGGATCTGAAAGATGTCGTGGGGCCAACGTGTGAATA
>URYU01000005.1 GCA_900552155.1 uncultured Collinsella sp. | reverse complement strand
TCCATAGAATTGCTCCAGCGCCACAAGCCCCTCGTGCGCCACAAACGTCTCGACCACATGCGGCGACTCCTCAAAGCACCATTGTGTCAACGGACCCTCACTCGTCTGCCGAACCACCAGGCCGCCCATGCCAGACGGCTCACACGTTACAAGCAGGTACTCCCCGCCCTCGTCGCTCTCAAACAACACAACCCGATCATCAAACAGCACCATCGCGTCACCTTTCTCTCACTCTTAATTAGCAAAAGCATAGCAGGTAGATGACTGTATACAGAACAGTTGTTCGTGTGTTTTCTATTGAGCTGTCCGCACGGCATGGTATGGACCTGCGCACGAAATAGGGCGCCCCCGAAGGAGCGCCCTTGCATATCCCCTATGCAGGCAAGTTACGCGACCGGCTCGATCTTCTCGAGGCCGCCCATGTAGGGACGCAAAACCTCGGGAATCGTGATGGTGCCGTCGGCGTTCTGGTAGTTCTCCAGAATAGCAGCCATGGTACGACCAGCCGGCAGGCCGGAACCGTTAAGGGTGTGCAGGTAGCGCGAACCCTTGAAGTTCTCGGGGTCGCGATACTTGATGTTGGCACGACGGGCCTGGAAGTCGCCGCAATTGGAGCAGGAGCTGATCTCCTTGTAGGCGTTGTAGCTCGGCAGCCAAACCTCGACGTCGTAGGTCTGACGGGCAGAGAAGCCCAGGTCGCCGGTGCACAGGCTAATCACGCGATACGGCAGGCCCAGCTGCTGCAGCAGGTACTCGGCCTCGGCGGTCATGCTCTCGAGCTCCTCGTCGGACTCCTCCGGCTTGGCAAACTTGACCATCTCAACTTTGTCGAACTCGTGCTGGCGAATGATGCCGCGGGTGTCGCGACCGGCGGAGCCAGCCTCCTCACGGAAGCAGGGGGTGAAGGCAGTGTAGCGGCGCGGCAGGGTGTCGGCGTCGAGGACCTCGCCGGCGTGCAGGTTGGTAAGCACGACCTCGGCGGTGGGGATCAGGAAGTTATCGCCCGAGACGTGATAGGCGTCGTCCTCGAACTTGGGCAGCTGGCCCGTACCGAACATGGTCTGACGCTTGACGACGATGGGCGGCCACCACTCCTTGAAGCCACGGCTCGTATGCGTGTCCAGGAAGAAGTTAATCAGAGCGCGCTCCAGGCGGGCACCGGCGCCACCGAGAACGGTGAAGCGGCTGCCGGAGAGCTTGTTGCCACGCTCGAAGTCGAGGATGTCCAGATCGGTGCCCAGATCCCAGTGCGGCTTAAAGTCGAAGTCGAACTCGCGCGGGGTGCCCCAGCGGCGACGCTCGATGTTCTCGTCCTCGTCCTTACCGTACGGGGTAGCCTCGCACGGAATGTTGGGTAGGTGAGACATGAAGTCGTACTGCTCCTGCTCGAGAGCGATACGGCGCTCGGCCAGACCGTCGATCTTCTCGTTGACGGAGCGCACGGCCTCCTTGGCGGCCTCGGCCTCGTCCTTCTTGCCCTCCTTCATCAGGGCGCCAATCTTCTTGGACTCGGCGTTACGCGTGGCCTGGAGCTCCTCGACCTCGGTGATGACGGCACGGCGCTCGTCGTCGAGCTCAAAGAACTTCTCGCGATCCCAAGACGTCTGGCGATTTGCCATGGCGGTATCGATGGCATCGGGGTTCTCGCGAACAAACTTGATATCAAGCATTAGATCCTCCGGCGATATACATTCCATTTAGGTTGCAACCTTGTACATGTATGGGCAAGTATATACTTATGAGCGTTTACGACCCAACTCAACTACGCAAGAAGGCACCCAATGGACGCAGTTTTTTCCTTTTTGTTTGGCACCCGCACCGGTTTTGCCATTCTTTTCGCCGGCGGCATCCTGCTGTTTGCGATTCTTGCCTTTGTAATGGAGAAGCGCACCCATAAGATGTATGTCGACCGCGGTCCCAAGTCCGAGGATGAGGAAGACAGCTTCTGGGACTAACCTGCCAAAAAGAGACAGGCTTATTTTGGTCGGTTTTATCTGGGCAAACGCAAGCGCCCCGCAACTGGAATTGAGCCAGTTGCGGGGCGCTTTTTGCTATAGAGATAAAACCGCAGGAAAAACCTGCCAAAATAAACCTGTCCCTAAATGGAAGGTTTTACTGGAGAGTAGCGTCGATGGCCTTGACTAGGGCGCTGCGCATGCCGGCGTCCTCGAGCGCGACGACGCCCTTGATTGTAGCACCGCCGGGCGAGCACACGGCATCCTTCATCGCTGCGGGATGCTGACCAGTTGCAAGCTGCAACTTTGCCGTACCCAGCACCATTTGGCTCACAATGCGATAGGCATCGGCGCGCGGAATACCGTGTTTGACGGCCGCATCGCCCAGAGCCTCGATCGCCATGGCGACAAACGCCGGGGCGCAACCGCCCACGGTACCGCCCACAAACAGCAGGCTCGAATCGAGCTCGACCACCGTGCCAAGCTTTCCGAGCAGATCGAGCACCGTGGCACGCTGCTCATCGCTAAGCGTGGAAGCCTTCTCGCAGGCGATAACGCCCTCGCCCACCGAAACCGGCGTGTTGGGCACCGTCGAGATATGAGCGACACCTGGCAGGACCTGTTCCCACTTGGCGCTATCCCAGGTCCAGGCGACCGAAAGGACGGCCTTGCCGGCAAGCGCATCCTTGAGTGGAGCGAAGACCCTCTCAATCATGTACGGCTTGCCCGCCGCAACCACGATATCGGACGCGGCAACAACCTCCGTCGCATCGTGGCAGGCAGCCATGCCCCGCTCCTCGCAACGCTCAACCAGAGCATCGTAGCGGCCTGCGCAGGCGCACATGTCGCCCGCGGCCACGCCGGCGGCAATCCAGCCATCGGCCATAGCGCTCGCCATATTGCCAAAACCGACAAATCCGATCTTCATATCACACAGTCCTCTCAGATGCGTTCCTCAAAACGAAAGTCATTGTCCCACGCCATTGTTTCGTATTGCCGACCTACTTGTGATACGGCTCGCCACGGCTAATCTTGCAGGCGCGGTAAATCTGCTCCAGCAGCACCACGCGCGCCAGGTTGTGCGGCAAGGTAATGCGCCCAAAGCTGAGCATCTCGTCGGCGCGGGCGCGCACGGCATCGCTCACGCCATCCGATCCGCCAATTACAAAAGCGATGTCGCTGTTGCCTCGCAGCATGAGGTCATCGAGACGGGTCGAGAGCTCCTCGCTCGAACGCTCCTTGCCCTCGATAGCCAGCAGAATCACATGTGCCCGCAGTGGCAGGGCAGCAAGAATCGCCGCGCCTTCTTTGTTGCGCGCGACATCCACACCGCCCGCCTTGGCCGGATCGATATCGGCCACCTCGCGGATATCCACCTTTGCATAGGCACCTAGGCGCTTGGTGTACTCAGCGCACGCGTCCTTCCAAAAGCGCTCCTTGAGCTTACCGACGCAAACGACGGTGTATTTCACGCGCGTCTACTCCTTCGAATCGTTTTGAACTTTGCCGGCGGTCAGCATCTGCTCGAACATCGAGGCCGACTGTGAGAAATCGCTCGGCAGCACGACCGTCGAGGTTTTGCCCGTGCGAGCGAACTCCGTCATCATCTCGGACCACTGCGTAAACATGAACAGCTGGTTGGCCTCATCGTTGCCGACGCCCGTCTCCTGGATAATCTCGAGCGAGTCCTTGATGCCCAGCGCGATGGCCTTGCGCTGGTTGGCGATGCCCTCGCCCGCCTTTTCCATCGCCTCAGCCTCGGCGGTCGCCTCGGTAACGCGCTTGATGCGATCGGCCTCGGCGAGCTCCTGCGCAGCGGCCCGCTTTCGCTGAGCGGCGTTGATGTCGTTCATGGAGTTCTCGACCTCGGTCGGCAGCGCGATCTTGGTGATAAGTGTCGACACGAGGGTGAAGCCGTAGGCGGCCATCTGCTCGGACACGGTGGCGTTGACGTCCTTGGCGATATCGTCTTTTTTGGCAAAGACCTCATCGAGCGTGTAGACGGGGATGGAAGAGCGCAGGGCATCGGTGATGAAGTCACGCATTTGGTCGACGGGCTCCTGCAGCATGTAGTAGCTCTTGTAGATACCCGAATCTGCCGGGCCGGCGCCCATGTCATAGCTCACGTGGTACTGGGCAGAGACCTCAAGACCGATGGTCACGTTGTCCTGGGTCTTAACGTCGATGCCGAAGCCGTTTTTCATGGTGCGCAGACTCACCGTGGCGGCCTTGCGGTCGATCACGGGTACCTTCATGTGGAAGCCCGCGTTGACGATGCGATTGAACTTGCCCAGGCGCTCGATGATCACAGCATGCTGCTGTTCAACGACATAGCAGGCGTTGGGGAGCAATAGCAACAAAAGGATGATGGGAAGTAGAAGGCTCGTAAGGGTAGCGATGATACCGGACAACAGCATGGTTTCTCCTCTGTTAGGCACGCGTTGGGACTAGGATACCCGCACGAAGCAGCTGTGTGACACCAACAAGAGGACCCGTGGTCAAAAAAGGCCAAATATGAGTACTGTTACCAGTTTAGTAACAGCGTATTTGGGTCAAAATCGCCTCTTTGAACCCGAGGTCTATCGAATTTACTTCGTCTTGTCTCAAGATTGGGTCAAATTAGCGTACATCTGTTGCGCAAAATGAGCAAAAATGGCTTCGTGAAATGTCTCTATTTTCGTGCCAGTACTCATATTTGCCACTTTTTGACCACGGGGGCATCTACCGCGCGAAATCGATAGGTCAAATCTGCCAAAAACGGCCCATAACAAAAAAGCTCCCATTGCTGGGAGCTCTTTCATTTAATGGTGCGGGCGAAAGGACTTGAACCTTCATGGGGTTGCCCCCATACGGACCTGAACCGTACGCGTCTGCCAATTCCGCCACGCCCGCGTGCAGGAATTAGAATAACGGAGCGCCACCGCGAACGCAAGAACTATTTTTGAAAAAGTTTGCAGGCATTTTCCCAAGCGGCTTGCGCGATTGCCTCAGCATCCTCGCCGGTACGATCGACACGGTCGTTAACCAGCGCGTTTGCCGTAATGGAGATCATTGCGGGCTCGCATTCAAGACCGCGGATGGGCTCCGGAGCCATATACGGGCAATCCGTCTCGAACAAAATTCGATCGAGTGGGGTTGCCGCAAATGCCTCGCGCACGTCGTCGTTGCGCTTAAAGGTGGCCGCACCACCATAGGCGATATAGCAGCCCAGCTCCACAAAGCGCTCCATCGTGGCGCGGTCCTCGCCAAAGCAGTGCAGCACACAACCGGCCTGGGGCACGCCCACCTCACGAAGCACGTTGTACGCATCAACGTGCGAGGTGCGCTCATGGTCCGTGTCCTCGTGGCGCAGATGCAGCTCCACCGGCACGTTACGGCACACGGCAAGCTCGAGCTGACGCGCCATGCAGTCAATCTGCACGTTATGGGGTGCCGGCGCGATATCGTCGTCATAGTCCATGTGGTAGTCCAGGCCGATTTCGCCAATACCGGCGCATAAGGAATCATCGAGCGCGGCAACGACCTGTGCGTGAACGTCGTCGGTATAGTCCGGTGCGCCATACGGATGCACGCCGGCAAGATACTTGATCTGCGGGATATCCTGCATCGGCAGAATTTCGCGCACGAGCCAGTCGCTATAGTCCGTCACGCTGCGTTTGTCAGCGATGGGGTCGAGCATCGTCACCAACAGGTCGACGCCCGCCGCCTTGGCACGCACGAGCGTCTCAGGCACATCCTTGCCCCAGAACGAAAGTAGATGCGCATGCGTGTCGGCAAGCGGTGCCAAGGGCACGGGACAAGCAACCGTCTTCTTTTTCTTGGTAAACGTCACACGTTCGGCATTAGGCATCATGGATTAGCTCCTGGACCAGACGGACAAAGTCGGCAACATCAAGCGTCTCGGCGCGCGTGGTGGGTGCGATACCGCAAGCCTCAAAGGCGGCATCGAGCACGTCCTTGGCAAAGCCGTTGGCGCTCATGGAATTGCGGATGGTCTTGCGACGCTGGGCAAATGCAGCATCAATCACGCGAGCCACAAAGTCGCGATCGAGCCCTTCGGGCACCACGCCGTCAACACGGTCGATACGCACGACGGCCGAGTCCACGTGCGGCGCCGGCATAAAGCAACGCGGCGGCACCTCAAAACGACCCGTCACCTGCGCATACAGGCCGAGCTTTGCCGTATAGCCGCCATAGGTCTTGTTGCCCGGCGTTGCGGCAATGCGATCGGCAACCTCCTTTTGAACCATGACGACGGCGCGCTTGAGCGCGGGCATCGTCTGGAAGAACTGCAGGATGATCGTCGCCGCCACGTTATAGGGCAGGTTCGCAACAAATACCGTTGGCTCACCGCCTGCAGCCTGCTCAATCTGCCCCGGCGTCACCTTGAGCGCGTCACCCATGATAAAGCGGAAGTTGGCATAGTCGGCGGCGTGGGCGTCAAGCACCGGCTCAAGCTCGGGATCGGCCTCGATCGACGTAACGCACGCCGCCTCCTGCAGCAACGCAAGTGTCAACGTACCGCAACCCGGACCCACCTCGAGTACGCACTCGTCACCTGCAAGCTCGGCAAGCTCGCAGATACGCTCGATCACATGATTGTCGATTAGAAAGTTCTGGCCCAGGCGATGCTTAGTCGCAAGGCCAAACTCCTCTAGCAGCTCCCTGGTGGCCGTGGGGTTTGCCAAAGGCGAAGTTGTCATGGTTGCCTCCTTAGCATGATGGCGGCGTCTTGAAACAAAAGGGCATGGACCGTGGCGGCCATGCCCTTACAGCTAAACAACAAATTGCCGATATGGCGCTCGCGCGGTCTCTACGCCAGACGCGGGAACAGCGGATCGCCCTTCTCGACGGGCTGACCACCAGCAAGCAGGCCCCAAGCGCAAATGCCCTTGAGGTCGTCGCTCGCGGCCTCGTCCTCGCAGGACAGGCGGCGCAGAGCCTCGGCAGAAGTCTGGGGCATGAGCGGCATCAGCAGGTGAGCGGCAATGCGGATGGCCTCGAGCAGGTTGTAGATCACAAACGCCAGCTCGTCAGCCTTGGCCTCGTCCTTGGCAAGTGCCCAAGGCTCGGAGTCCTCGATGTAGTGGTTGGCGGCGTGGATGAGCTCCATGACCTCATCCTTGGCTCCGCCGTAATCGAGCACGTCCATCTTGGCCATGTAGCGGTCGACCAGGCCATCGGCGATCTTTGCCAGCGGGTTGTCAAACGCGTCGAACGATGCGGGCTTGGCGGGCGCGCAACCGTCAAAATACTTGCCGCTCATGTTGAGCGAACGCGAAATGAGGTTGCCCCAGCTGTTGGCCAGGTCGGCGTTGTAGACCTGCTCCATGCGGTCGAAGCTGATGGCACCGTCGGTGCCGGGGACGACGTCGGTCATAAAGTAGTAGCGATAGCCCTCGACGCCCAGCATGTCGATAACGTCCTGCGGAGCGATGGCGTTGCCGCGGCTCTTGGACATCTTCTCGGCCTTGCCGGTCTCGGCATTGCGCACGGTCAGGAAGCCGTGGGCAAAGACGTGCTCGGGCAGGGCCTCGCCGATGGCCATGAGCATGGCGGGCCAAATGACGCAGTGGAAGCGGATGATGTCCTTACCCACGATGTGGAACTGCGCGGGCCAGCGATAGGCCAGCTCGGCACGCGCGTCGTCGGTGTCGACACCGTAGCCAACGGCCGTCATATAGTTGAGCAGAGCATCGAACCACACGTAGGTCACGTGACCCTCGTCAAACGGGACCTGAATGCCCCAGTCAAAGCTCGTACGGCTCACGGAAAGGTCGTTGAGGCCGCCCTCGACAAAGCTGCGAACCTCGTTCATGCGGAACGCAGGCTCGACAAAGTCGGGATGCTCGTCATAGAGCTTAAGCAGCTTGTCCTGGAAGGCGGAAAGCTTAAAGAAGTAGGACTCCTCCTGCACGCGCTCAAGCGGACGGTGGCAGTCGGGGCACAGGTGCTGGCCGACGCTGCCGTACTCCTCGTCGCCCTTCTGGACCTGCGTATCGGTAAAGTAGGTCTCGTCAGGCACGCAATACCAGCCGTCGTAGCTGCCCTTATACAGGTAGCCGGACTCCTTCATGCGCTCCCACAGGTACTGCACGGCATGGTGCTGGCGCGGCTCGGTGGTGCGGATGAAGTCATCATTGGAAATCTCGAGCTTGCTCCAAAGCTCCTTGAAGTGCGGAGCCTGGCTATCGGTCCACTCCTGCGGCGTCATGTTGTGCTTGGCCGCGGCCTCGGCGACCTTCTCGCCGTGCTCGTCCATGCCGGTCAGGAACTTGACGTTATAGCCGGCGGAACGGCGATAGCGAGCCTGAACGTCGGCGATGATGGTGGAATAAGCCGTGCCCAGGTGCGGATCGGCGTTGACGTAGTAGATGGGCGTCGTGATAAAGAACGAAGGCTTGCTTTGATCCATGGGGTTTGTCCTCCAGAAAAACGTTGCATACAGAGGATGATTCTAGCGCAAGGGCTGGATATCCTCCATCTATTGCATATCGAGCACCATGGCATAGACATCGCGCTTGCGGCGCGAATACTTCTGAGACAGGCGCTTGGCCACCGCAGACGCGGGCTCCCCCTCCTCGAGCGCGGCGCGGATATCCGCGCGCAGGGCCTCGTCGGGATCCGCTGCCGCGGCGCCAACCGGCGCGACACCGGCCTCCTCATCCTCGCTCGGCGGCGCGATGACCAGCGCAATCTCGCCCTTTACCTCGCCGCGAGCACGCAGCTCCTCGGCAAGCTGGGCAGCGGGCCCGCGCAAGACCTCCTCGTGCAGCTTGGTGAGTTCGCGGCAGACGGCAACCTCACGCTGGGGAAAGACCTCCGCCACGGCCTCGAGCGTCGCCACGATGCGATGTGGAGACTCGTAGAAGATGAGTGCGCCGGGCACCACGGCAAGGCGCTGTAAACGGCGCACGCGGTCGCCGTGCTTTCGGCCCAAAAAGCCCTCGAAGAAAAAATGCTCGCAGGGAATGCCGGACGAAACGAGCGCCGTGACGCAAGCAGAGGGCCCGGGAATAACTTCAACGGGCACATCGGCCTCACGCGCCGCCTCGACCAGCGCCTGTCCGGGATCGGACACACTCGGCATGCCGGCGTCCGAGGCAAAAGCGAGGGTCTCCCCCGCCAGCAGACGGTCGACCAGGCCGGCGGCGCGGCTGGCGATCACATTCTCATCGCAACGGACAAGCGGCTTGGAAATGCCCAGATGCATCAGCAGCTTTGACGTCACACGCGTGTCTTCGCAGCAAATGACATCGGCGGCGGCAAACGCCTCGCCAACGCGCGGGGACAGGTCGCCCAGGTTGCCGATGGGCGTGCCGACCACATAGAGTTTGCCCGTATGGGCGCTGTTTTGCGTCATATCAACCTATTCAATCATGCCACGCTCGAGCGTACCGAGCGCCGCGCGGGCGTCCCATGCTGCAATGCGCTTCTCGGTCTTCCACGTTTGGAAGAACCAACCGGCAGCCGGTGCAAACGAAGCCAGTTGGTTGGCGATAAACACGCGCTCGTAGGCATTGCGGCCCTCGGGCGTAACCGACGAGTTGGCAAAGATCGCCGCGCCCGACCATTCGCCCACCAGCACGGGGAACCCAGTCGAAATCGCTTCTTTGAGCTCGCGCTTGTTACGAGAAATCGCCGTCGTCAGCCCGCGGGGGCTCGTGATGTCGAGCGCATGCTCGTCGCGGTAATGGTACAGGTGAAGGTCCATGTAGACGTTCTTGTACTTGGCGCCGCGCATAAAATGCTTCCACTCGCTGGGATGCCCCGACGACGAGAAGACGACGATCTTATCCTCGGGCATATACGAACGGACGAGCTCGTAGGCATCGCGATAGAAATTGCGCAGGTAGTGAGCAGGAATGCCATCCGTCATGGTGAAGAGGCTCTTGCGGACACTCATCTGCGGCGTATCCAGCAGCTCAATGCCCAGCAGGCTCTCGGCCTCGCCGTAGCGATCAGCCAAGCGCTCGAGCACGTCGAGTGCGACATGACGGCCGTTAGTGGACGAATGCCACTCGGCAACAGCCTCTGGCGTGGCGGGCGAATCGTTGGAATCGCCCTGGCCACCGGGCACAGTTGCTAGATCAAGCAGCACGCGGATGTCGTACTTGGCAGCCCACTCAATTGCACGGTCGATGTAGTCGACAACCGAGATGTAGGACGCATCGGACTCCTGCGAGCCAAAGGCATACCAGGGCACCGGCAGACGCACGGCATTGAGACCGATCTGCGCCATGCGACGGAAATCGTCCTCGCTCACAAACGTCTCGTAATGACGGCGCATGCGCTCGTTATAGGCGGCGGTGCCCATGGCCTCCTGCAGCTCGGCCGCGTTGGATGCACCGGTCGCCGCGTATAGCGACGGGGTCACCCAAGGCTCGGGAATAAACCAGCCAGAGAGATTAACGCCGAGTATCCTCTCCATCACTGCCCCCTTTTGAATCATACGGGCTAAGCCCGCATCGCTCTTGCATGACATATCTATCGATTTGAGTATACCCGCGCATGCAGACAGGCGACCGAACGGTCTACAAAGTGGCGCAAAAGTGGGAGGAATGTCTGGGACAGGTGGGCACGAGCTGGTGCGCCGAGATGTGCGCGCACGTCGGAAGTAAGCGCCGGAAAGCGCATCCCGTTTTTCGCAAAAGACTGGGATGCATTTTCCGTTCGAGGCCTCAATCGGAAAATGCATCCCGTTCTGAGCGCGAGATCTGGGACGCAGTTTCCGCCAAAGGCCGCAAAAGGAAAGCACGTCCCATTCTGACGCCGGATTCCGGGTCGCGCTTTCCCAAGCGACATCAAAGCGGAAAACGCATCCCACTCTGAAGCCAAATTCCGGGACGCAATTTCCGCAGAGCCCTCGATAAAAGAAAAGGACCCCTTTGCAGAGGTCCTAGTCAATTCAAGGTGGCGGGGAAGGGAATCGAACCCCTGACACGAGGATTTTCAGTCCTCTGCTCTACCAACTGAGCTACCCAGCCATTTGATGTGTGCCTTGTTTCAAGGCTTGATTAGTATAACCAAGGACGCGTTCCGGTCAACCGAGAATTTTAAAAAAGTTTTTGAGCACAGCCTCGGTTCTATAAATCGGCACGTCAGAGGCATCAGCCGGCAGCAAGAAGTTTTTCACTCAGAGCCGCACGGGCAAACTCACTTGGCGTCATCCCCTCGGCAGCCGCCCGTCGACGAATGGCCTCCTTCATTCCCAGAGGAATCTTGACCGACAGCGTTGCCGTCCCCTCACCTGAGAGCGGGGGCCGTCCACGCACGATTCCACCAACGGTGTGTTCGCCATCCGGAAACTCTCCGCGCTCGTACGACTCACACCACGCGTCAATCATTTCATCCGTTACAACCTGACCATTAGCGGCCGTATACGTCTTGCCCATCATCGACCCCTCTGCCGAGCTCGCTCGATCTCTTGCCAGAATTTCTTCTGAACCGGAGACAGGGCATGAATAATGAGCCATCCACGAATTAGTTCGACCGCAACAAGTTCCACACTTCGACCATCTGGAAGCCATCCAATGGCAAGCCATCTCGGCGGCTCGTCCTCCGACTCGCGGCGAATGCACTCAGTAACCGCGAACCAGGCACCAAGCACCTGCTTTTCCGTCAAGTGTTTTTTTGGCGTTCGGATGGATCTCAACATCCATGCATCTTCTCCTCCATCTTACCCAATTTCGTATGACGAAAGTCCGCCGTCGTCAATCTCTTACGCCGGCACGCGTTGGAGAGCAGGGGTCGAAACAATGATTGAAGGACGCTCTAGTGCGGCCCAGGCGCATGGGTGGGAGCACATGTGCCAAGGACGAACGTTTTCGTAGCGCGCGAGGATATTGCCGTCGCGATCGATGAAGGCGATGTCGATGGGATAGGCCATAAAACACGTATGGACCGAAGAGCAGCGTGGAAACGCCATGACGAGCGGCAGGCCGTTGGCGGCAACCGGACGCCGTCCCAGCATGCCGCGCAGGCGCACGGCAAACGACTCCGCCACCACAAACTCGGCCGGCGTCCAACCCAGCCTGTTGAGTGCCCGCGCGTAAGCGATGTAGGACGAGACCGCGGTCACATGACCACCCCCGGACGCCACGGATCGACCGTCACCGCGCGCTCGTGCGACAACGTTGTCGGCGCCCCCAGCGGAACGCCAGCGATGCTGAGAGAAGTCGGCCACGGCTCATAGTGCATGGTGCAGGTGTAGGTCCTAAACGTACCGGATAGGGAGAGCAGGCCACCATCCGATGCCTCCGCGCCTTGCTCGCTCGACACTTCGATCTGCAAGTCATAGCCTTCCATGGCATTCAGAATTTGAGTCTGAACCGTCGCCGAGGCATCGGCAGAGCTCTCGTCACCTTCCCCGCCCGGCGCCACAGCGTGCGCCAGCACGATGTCGGGCACCACGCGGTCGAAGCGCGCGACAGCGCCGGCAAAGATCATGACGTTGTACACGATGAGTGCCAGCACCAGCAAAACGGGCGTAACCACTGCCATCTCCACCGTCGCTTGGGCGCGCTCCTCGCGCAGACGCATGCGAATACTCATTACGACCCACCGCCCAGAGCGCCAACCAGTGTCGCGACATCGACGGTGAGTGGGATGGAGCCGCCGCCGGGCAGAGGAATCTCCGCAAGCGTGAACACCGTACCGCTAATGGTGCGTTCGACTTGATATTCCAACGCCTCGCAAAGCGCCTTGGGATCGGTCACGCCCAACGGAATACTTCGCAGTTTGTCTTGCGCTTGAGAGAGACCAGCAATGTCAGACCCCGGACTCTTAATGACGTTGGCGGAATCGGTCAGCACCGGCTTTCGCAGGCGCAAGTCGCACGGTTCCAAACCCAGCGCCGCCACGGACGCCGAAACGGTATCGCCGAGCCACGATGCAATGGAGTCCAACGCACCGCTGCCCCCTCCTAGGTCTTTAATCATCTCGTCCATAAGTTCGTCGGCCGAACCTTGGATATCACCGTATCCCACGAGCAGCCGTCCCCAAACATCCATGACGCCGTCGAGCACGCCGGCAACGCCGCCCGAGCGTTCCTTCAATGTCGAGAAAAATCGCGAAAGCACGTTGTTTTGCGCCGTCGCCTCATCGGGCGCCAGCACCGCGGCAGAGATAGCACCGCGATCGCCAAGCCTGACTGCCGTGTTAAACGAGGAGTTAAGTTGATCGGGGCTGGTAATATCACCCGAAACTGCAAATGCGACCACGCCGTTGCGTCCAGGTGGGGCGATACGCGGGCGCTCGCCGGAAAGCGCTTTAATGGCCTGGTCAAACGCATTGCCCGCACGGTCGGCCTCATCCTCGGTCTGACGCTCAAGTTCGAGTTCTTTGTTGCGGCATTCGACGTAGTCTTCCAGAGCCTCTTTGAACTTATCGAAGTGGTACTCGAAGCCCCTTTCGACAGAAGTCGTTGCAATCGCAACGTACCCTAAAGACGACACACCGAAATGGCATTCGCTACACGTTTCGTGACCGTCAAAATCTGCGACGGATGCCAGCCCACCCGGCTTTCCTTTTTTGTAATTTGGACAGTCAGTCCCATAATGCAAATAGGTAACTTTATCTACTTCACTCGTGGGCCAACGCGCATCGGTATAGAGTTCAGTCGTCCGCGCCTCATCTGGATTTCGCGGAAGGAAAGGGATGCGGGCGGAAACTTTGCCGTCCTTTTCAGTTATATATGCCCGCTCGACTTCTTCGCCCGCATAAGCGAAGAACACCTTTCGTGCAGCAGAATCTGCCTGTTTTTCCGGACCCTCGCCAAGCGGTTTCTCATTTGCCAGGCGCTGGCGATAGTAGGCCTTCGCGCGATCGAGCGCCACTTGCGGTTCCCACGTAACGCTCGAAGCGTAATGCGGATTTTGAGCACCAGAGAGATCCGTTAGACTTTTCACACGCTCCCACATGCAAGAACAGCTGCTGACCGAGCCCTTGTCAGACCCGCCACAATCCGCCAGCCAAGCGCGCTCTTTAGCCTTCGCCGTGTCCTCAGAAGCCTTCCGCAGCTCCTCGGCCGCACGCTCTAAATCATCTGATGTGTCTTTAATGGTATCGGTCGAGATCTCTGACCCTTTGAGCGCAGCGAAGTCCGACTCGGATGTCCTGGGCACGGCAAGCGCCGTACCGGTATAGGCCACACTATCGGTATCCTGCGCCGACACCGCCTGCGTGGCACGCGCGGCAATCAGATACGGCAGAGCCGTCTCGATTTTCTGCAAGCCTTCCGATGCGCTTTTGGCAAACTTGTTGCGCGTTTTAATGATCTCAATCCCGGTGTCGACCATATTGCCGGCAACTGGTTCGGCACCTGGGATGAGAATGGCAACCAGGCCCGTCCCGATTGTGGCAAACCCCGCTAGCCCCAGACTCAAGATGCTCGCATCAACCACCGTGGCAGCCGTGTGATAGGACGACACCACGTTGGCACCCGCCAGCGCGCCGCTATCGGCCGCCACCTGGGTATCCCCGGCACGCGACATGCTCCATATCGCCGCGGTCGACGAAAACAACAACGTGAGCACCACTAGGATGACCACGGCAGAAGAAAGCGTGGTGTAGGCACCGTCTTCGATAAACAGGTCGATACCGGCGCGGCCCATAAAGCCGCCTCGCTTGCGATGGCAGCTCGGACGGCGCGTCAAAACGCATCTAGACCAGAAACGCTTAATCCCATGCAGCAATCCACGAATCATAATCTCCCTCCAGCCATTCGGGACGCGATTGATACGAGACATCGACCTTGAGCTCAACGTAGCCGCCCTCGGCGGTACCACCCATAGCCTGCGCAAACGCACCGATCACAGGCAACGGCTTGACCTCGCCGGAAACGGACACGGACGAGACACCACCCGCACCGGCCCGGCCAAGCTCGATATCCCACGACAACGGCCCGCCGGCATGAAAGATCGAAACGTTGGGCACTGCGGCAAGCCGGCGGCGGGTGAACTCCTTAAGATCGTCGTCCTCCGCCGTCGTCGTGGTCATGAGCCGCGCGGTCTCGGCAGCGGCAGACTCCATGACCGCGCGCGTATAGAGCAAACACACCGGTTGCAGTGCGAGAAGAATGAGCATCAGAAACGTCGGCAGCAAAAAAGCAGCCTCGACCGTAGACTGCGCCCGGTCCTCGCGCGCGATATCAATACAACGCGATGTCCTTAGCGCCCGCAGCAGCGTCGATAACCGACGTCGAGGCAACGCCATGGGCTGCCGCCCGCTCAACCAGCGCCGCCAAGTGCCCAACGGTGCCAGCACGCCAAAGCCCCGCAAACGCCAGCACGATCGATAACAGCGCCACCGTGACGATGGCGTATTCGACCGTCGCCTGGGCAGATTCCTCGCGCAGGACGTCATGCATTTCACGACCCCTCCTTTGAGCTTATTGTTTGCGGGGCCAGGCGCACCGCGCGCAGACGACACGAAGCATCGCCAGTATCCGCGGCAACCGTCACCATATCGACCCAGCCGCGCCCATCGCGCACAATGGCGCCCCATACGTTACCCTTAATATCGAGATAGCCGCTCAGGGCGAGCTGGGCCGTTGGCACCTCGCGGTAGGCGCGTAACATATCCGCCGCTGCCTCGGTCATCGGTCGGTCCTCGGACCATGCAAGCCGGACCGCAATCGCGTTGTCCTCAGGCGAATCCGTCGCAGTGCCAGACCGCTTGTCGAGCATCCGCAGAAAGGTTTGCGCCGTGACAGCGACATCCGAATCGTCCGCATCTCGCATCTCATCTTTTTGAGACGCCACCGCCGAATCTGAGCCCGAATCGAAGGCGGCCCCAGGACGCTGCTGCCGCGCGGCGTTTAGCCCCCAAACCGCCACTGCCACCGCCACAACCACACAGGCAAACACCAGCAGTGCGCCGACAGGCCGCCTACCCTCTACAGGCTGTTGATGCCCTCGCTGATAGCGTTCCATAGGTCTTGGACCTTGCCCTTAAATGCGACAATGGCAATGATGGCGATCACCACGAGCACGCCGACCAAGATGGCGTATTCGGTGGTGCCCTGCGCACTCTCCTCCTGCAGTAGCTCCCCGGCATGCTGGCGAGCGCGAATTGACTGGCAAACAGCCCAGCTCCAGACCTTGCCAGCAACGTCAGTCATCGTGTTCATGTATTCCTCCCTACATCATCCCGCCTGCTCCCAACAGCGGGCCCAATATGGACAGAAGCAACGCCGGCAAGATGAGCGTGCCGGTGGGAATCAGCAGCTTGACGGGCGCACGCTCGATCTCGCGCTCGACCGCGGCGCGATGAGCCGCACGGATCTCGCGACTTTGAGCGGCCAGTGTCTCGGCAAGTGGGGCACCCAGAGCGAGCGCCTGCCCCACCGTGATGGCAAAGGTCTCGAGCGCTCGCACGTCCAGATCGCGTGCGGCGGCCAACAACTCGTCCTCACGCGTGCCCACGCCCACCTGCCACGCCATGCAGGCCCGCTCAAGTCGAAGAGCCAGCACTGACCGGCGGTTGGCGCAGAAAATCTCAAGCGCCGCATCAAACGAAAGACCGGCCGAAAGACCCAAGCGCACAACATCGATCATCTCGGACACTTCGCCGAGCGATACTCGCGCCGGGCCGCCCGCTCCAACCGCGCCCTTCATTCGCGCGGCCAGAGCATCGACCACCGAGCGACCCGCGGCAGCGACCAGCACCGCCTCGCGCTTGCAGGCCTCTGCGATCTTGCGTGCATCCGCCCGATCCAAACCCGTCGCGACAAATACACTCAGAGCGCACAGGCAAGCCGCAACTGCAACCGGGGCGCTCATAGCTTCACCCGCATAATGCGCCGGATAACCACCAGGGCAACGGCGTTGAGGGCAAGACCCAGCACCACAGTGCCCGCGCCGGCAGGCGTCGCAAGACCGCGACGAAAATCTGCCGAAAGCAGCGCCAACACCGCGCACATGCCCGTCGGCATCGCCGCGACCATATGCGCAGACATGCGAGCCTGCGACGTCTTAACATCCAGGCGGCGCTTGAGCTCAATGCGCTCCCCCACCATGCTCGACGCCTCGGACAGTAAGTCGGCAAGCGGAGCACCGGTGCGCTGAGACACCTTAAGCGCCAAGGTCACAAGCGAAAGGCCAGGGGCGTCGATGCGCACGAGCAAGTCATCGAGCGCGTCGGTCGCCGAGATGCCGCAATCGATTGCCGCCGCCACCCGCAAAAACTCGGTATGCACCGGTTCTTGCGCATGAGCGCCCACAAAGCGCATGCCCTGGGCCAGTGAATGTCCCGAGGCAAGCGACATGGAAAGTGCGGTAAACGCCTCGGGCATGGCCTCTTCTGCATCGTGTTGCTCGCGCCGGCTCTCAAAGCCATCCCGAGCGGCGCCAACGGCAAACGGAGCAACAAGTCCCAAGGCAAATCCGAGGGGCGATAACGACACCATCGTTAGCAAAACGCAGCAGACACCGCTCGATAGCAGCAGAAACGCCAAACGCCCCGAAGCATCCTCGATCGCGAGGCCAAGGCGACGCGCCGGAGCCAGCGATGCCCACGAACGGGCGATCTTTTTCAGCAGATCGTTTTCCACCAGCTCACGCGGCAGCTTCTCTGCCACCGTCTCGAGCGCCTGACGCGCCAGCTCCGCCGGCGGTACCTGCGGCACACGAGGTTCCGCCCCGCACGCCGTCGCAACAGAAAACCCTGCCAAACCCCCTACGACGAGGGGCACAGCGACCTCCATTCGTCCACCTCCTCTTGTGTGAGCGTCCCCGACCGCAGGCCTTCTGCGATAAACGGCGGCTCGCGGTCAAGCTTCCAGGTGCGCTCGGCGGCATCGAAAGTCACATAGCGCTCGAGCTCTACGCCGCCCGACGCGGCGCGACGCACCCCCGAATACGAGGAGACGAAACGCCTGCCATCGGCGTGGCGCTCGGACATCACGATGCCGTCGAGCGCCATGGCAATCTGCTCCTCGATGAGCTCGCTCGGCAGATCGATGCCATAGCGTGCAAGCAACGTCAGACGCACCACGGTCTCCTGCTCGGAACCCGCATGAAGCGTGGTGAGCGACCCGTCGTGGCCCGTGTTCATGGCCTGCAACATGTCGCAGCACTCGGCGCCGCGCACCTCGCCCACCACGATGCGGTCGGGGCGCATGCGCAGGGCATTGGTCACCAGGTCGCGGATCGTCACCGCGCCCTCGCCCTCAATTGAAGCCTCGCGCGCCTCTAGGCGCACCACGTGCGGATGATGCGCAAACTTGAGCTCAGCAGAGTCCTCGATCGTCACGATGCGCTCGCCGGTGGAGATCTCGCATGACAACGCGTTGAGCAGGGTGGTCTTACCAGATCCCGTGCCTCCCGCAACCGCCAGGTCCTGTCGCAGCGACACCGCGCACGACAGCAGCTGCGCATACCAAAGCGGCAGCGACCCCAGCCCCACAAGCTCGTCCAGCGAGCAGATACGGTCCGAGAACTTTCGGATGGTGAGAATCGGTCCGTCAATCGCCACAGGCGGAATCACCGCGTTGACGCGATAGCCCGTTTTGAGGCGGGCGTTGACGATGGGGCTGCGCTCGTCGATACGGCGGCCAAGTGGCGAGATGATGCGGTCGATAAGCACCCGGATCTGCTCATCATCCTCAAACGCATGCTCGATGGGGTACAAGACGCCGCCGCGTTCAAAGAAAGCCGAGCGGCAGCCGTTGATCATGATTTCGGTAACGGTGTCGTCCTCGATGAGCGGCTGCAACGGCCCCAAGCCCACCACGTCATCCAAAATCTCGTCGATGATGGTCTCGCGCTCGGGCGTCGCGAGATCGGTCGGCTCCTCAACATTGAGCGCCGCCTCCACCGCGGGACGCAATTCCGAGCGGGCAAGTACCGGGTCGATATAGGCGCTGATACGCGCCACTTCGTCGTAACCCATGCGGTCCATCACGGCGCGCTTAGTGCGTCGTTTCACCGCGCGGCGACGCCCCGCATCTACAGGAGCTGCCGCCGCTGCAGCGCCGGCAGCCTTAATCCTCGTTTGCAGGCTCATCGCTGATCACCCTCGCGCGACCAGGGAAGGCGGATACGTGGGCGTTCGGTACGCGTTGCACGGTCGGCGACTATATCGCTCCAAGGGCCGACGGCGCACCCCAGTTCCACGAGCATCTCGCGCGTGGCCTCGCGCACGCTGGTCGCAAAAGCGCTCGTCTGACCCACTGCCTCGTCGGCGCGCCCAAACGCCATGAGCGCGGCGAGATCCTGCCCGCCATCGGCGATACGAATCTTGGAGCTCAACGCACAGGCAATCTCAAAGCGCATGGCGACGTCCTCGTCTGCCCCGCGCGCACCGAACCGGTTGAACACGGCGCTCATGCGCGTGCGCGGCACACCTACTCGACTTGCCAGTTCAATGACGCGCGACGCCGATGTCGCGGACGACACCGCCGCATCGCCAACGACCAGGCAACGGTCGCTCGCCGCCACCGCAGCCGCCACGGCATCGCCCCAAAAGACCGAGGTATCGATAAAGACCACGTCGGATTCGCGACGCAGGACATCGAGCAGCAGCTCCACCGGACGTGCCATGAGCTCAGCTTGCTCGGGCGCCGCGACGGGACCCCAGAGCGTAACGCCCGGGGCGACGCGCATCGATGCGGCCACGATATCCGGCTCGGTGAGCGTGCCCGCCGCCGACGGCTCGATAAGTGCCGCCATATCGTGCGGAGCATCGACGCCTAACAAGTCGTAAAGGTTTCCAAACATCAGGTCCAGGTCGAGCACGGCGGCACGCAAGCCCAACAGCGACGATGTGTGTGCCATGGTGGCAACGATCGTCGACTTGCCGCAACCGCCCGAACCCGAAATGGCGCAGATGACCGGAGCTCGATGCGGCGAAGCGGCAGCGTCTGCCGGCGGCATCGGAGGCGGCGGGGCGGGCGTCGGTGACAGCGTCCCCGTCTCCCCCGCCGCAACTACACGCTGCGTCCAAGCCGGCATGGCGGCTTGTTCGGTCTGCGAGGCAGGCTCGTTCTGCGCAATCTGCTCATGCTGCATCAGCGACAACTCGCCGCACCCGGCAAAGCCCTCAACTTCGTCGAGTTCATCCGCCAGATTCACGCCGTGCACGTATCCCATATCTACAGCCGGGGAGTCGCCAGCATGCTGCGCCGGTCCTCCAGCGTCATCGTATACAAGGGGGTTCCGGGGGCGCCGACCATGCTCGGCTTCCGCTTTTCCATAATCATCAACACGCGGGCCTCTTGTAGCGCGAGGCGCCCCGAGTTCCCTATCAACAAAAGCATCGGGCTCAATCGTCATGCGCCGATCGGAATCAACCGCTCCCTCGCCCGCTCGCCCGTTGCCGCATATACTGTGCGCAGCGATGACCTCGGTCGCCCCTGCGCGAAACAGCCCCTCGATATCCGACGGATCGAGTGCTTCTATCAACACGACCACGCGACTCACGCGGCCTTCGGCCGTCAGGCGCGCAACAGTCTTGCGCACATCTTCGGTATCAAACAGAGACGCCGCGATGATGGCAGCCCCGCGGCGCGACGGAAACGCCCGCGCCATGGAAATCAGCCCGTCCAGGTCACCCACGCGAAGCACCTGTGCACCCGCATCACGGCCCTCGACTTCCCGCTGCAACAGCCCGTAATCGCCGCACGCGCAGCACGCAAGCCAGATCGCCTTCATCACTCGTCGCCTCCGCTCTTTTTGCCGCGCGCCGTGGCGGGAATCGTCAAGCTGACCGTTCCCTTGCCCGAGGCTCCCAGCAGTTCCTTGACGTCTTCGGGGTCAGCCGCCAGCGTCACCCATTCGATCTTGCCCTCGCGCGTGGCACAGGAATCCTCACTGGTATCGATCACGTGCGCGCCGCACAGTCGATCGGTTACGCCGTCTTTTTGCACATACACATCCACGTAGCTGCCCACGCCTGTAGCACCGCCGACCGAGTGCTCGGCATCGACCGCCACCGAAACGGCAACCTTGCCCTTAGGCACCTCGAGCTTGTGGCTCTCGGCCTTGGTGTAGACATTGCAGATCACGGCGTTTTTGGGAATACGCGAAGTCGTCACGTCGCCGCGCACCTGGCGCAGCTCGGTCGCCGCGTCACGCGGCAACAGGCTCGTCAGCCATTCCTGGGTTATGACATTGGTCTCATCGAGGGTCTCGCCCACATCGATATCGCGCGCCGCGACGCATACCTCGACGCGATCGCCACCGTACTTGGCCAAGGTCTCAGCCTGGACCCGTTCGGCTTGCGAGCGGATCGACGAGCCGTAAACCATGCAGAGCAGAGCAGCGAGCACGCCCGCGACCAGACTGATGGCGATGCGCTTGCTCTTGTTCACGGCCGCTCCTCTCATGGCAGTGCCGGGCGAATGCCCGTACCACCATTGTCTGGGCGGTCAGAGTGCAAAGCGGCGCAATCGCGATCTTGGTTTTCGATGTCAAACCAATCGCTGACCAAAAGCTGACCAGCCCGTCAAGCTCATGGCAAGGTTTTGGTCAGCACGTCAGCAAGCTGCATGTTTCGAGGCTTTTCCGCAGCAAAAAAGCCGTCTCCCGAACAGTTGGGAGACGGCTGTCATAGGAAAAATCAATTACAGATGGACATCGGGATCGAGCATTTGAGCGCTCACGCGCATGGATGACGCCAAGTTTTGGAACGTTTCCAGACGCAGACTGTCGATCTGCCCGGCGTCCTCGGCCTCGCGAACGGCGCAACCCGGCTCATGGGTATGTGTGCAATCGCCAAACCGGCACGCGCGCGATGCCTCGACAATCTCGGGGAAGGCGCGCGCCAGACCCCGCTCGTGACCCACGAGCGGTAGGCTGCGCAGGCCCGGGGCATCGGCGATCACACCGGCGTCGCCCGGCAGCGCCACCATCACGCGCGCGACGGTAGTGTGACGGCCCTGGTCGTCGCGTTCGCGCACACCGCCGGTCGCCAACGTATCGTGGCCCAGCAGTGCATTGAGCAGCGTCGACTTGCCGGCACCCGACTCGCCCAGAATCATGGCGCAGCTCCCGGCAGGCACGCAGACACGGACCTCGTCCAGGCCGCGGCCCTCGGCAGAAGATGTCACGATCACGCGCACGTCCGGACCCACCAGACGGCGCACGCGGTCCAGATCGCGCTCGAGCTCATCGGCCTCGCAGCGGTCGGCCTTGGTGAGCACCACCACCGGCTCGGCATCGCAATCGAGCGCCAACACCAGTGAGCGCGCGACGCGATCGAGCAGCACCTCGCCGGCGCCGAGCGCCTGCACGATCAGCACGCTGTCAACGTTGGAGCAGAGCACCTGGCGCTCACCGCGGGCACGGCCACGCCAACGTTCAAAGCTCGTACGGCGCGGCAGTACGCACTCGATCACGCCCATGTCGTGCCCGGGAGCACGGCGAACCGCCACGCGGTCGCCCACGGCGGGCAGCAAGACCTCGTCCTCGCCACGCGACTTGGCAAACCCTACGGCATGCTCGGCACGAAACGTGTCGTCGGCAGTTGCCACCAGTGGAAACCCGCGGTCCAGGCGCACCACGGCGCCCAGCTGCATCTGCTCTGGCTGCTCGGCTTGCGCGCAAAAATCATCGAAGGCTGCCTGTTGGGCGGCATCGACCGGCAGATCGTCGAACGCCGGAACATCCTGTAGCGCATCGAGCCCCGGTACGCTCGCCAACAACTCCTCGGCGGACGCAGGGGCTTCGGTCGCAAGCTTCCGACGACGGTCACGCTTAGCCCGCGCCCCCGTCGTCTTTTTCTTCGCCTTAGCCTTAGCCTTGCCCACAAGCGCCTCCCAGCACAAAACCACACAACTGAGCAGGTATTTTAAATCAAAAAGAGCTGGCCGGGCAAAGCCCGACCAGCTCACAAACTTTCCCTCAGCCCTTTTCATCCGCACGGGAGAAAAGCCAGCAAGGATACCGCAGGGCCCGCCCGCCGGGAGGGGTTTCCTAAGGGCACATCCCGCAGCCGCAAAGCGGCGAGGACGTGCCCGTGGAAACCCCGCAGGCGGTCGGGCCCGGACAGGAACGTTACTCTTTTTCGACCGCGCGCATGATCGCCTTGTAGATCTCCATCAGCGGGATGATCAGGAAGGCAAGGCCCAGGGCAGCTACAACGCCCTTGAGCTCAAGCGTCACAGGGCCAAAGAACATCTCGGCAAGCGTCGGCTGCACGGTCACGATCACCGTCAGCACCAGTGCCAGCGCGGCGGAAGCCCACAGCCACTTGTTCTGCTTCTTCATGGTGAACAGCGACGCACGACGGCTGCGCATATTGAAGCAGTGGAAAATCTCGACCATGTTGAGCGTGATGAACGCCATCATCACGCCTTCCTCGTCGGCATTGCCGGCGATCATATCGGCGATGTGGATGTAGCCCATGTCAAAGTACACGCCCACAAAGAAGCTCGCCAGCACCAGCACGGTGATGATCAGACCCTGGACCACGCAGTCCAGGCCCATGTGACCGGCAAAGACACCGTCCTTGGCGTTGCGCGGCTTGCGCTTCATGATGTCACCCTCGGCATCCTCCATGCCCAGCGCGAGCGCGGGGAAGCAGTCGGTGACCAGGTTCACCCACAGCAGCTGCACCGGCTGGAAGATGGTAAAGCCAATGAGCGTGGCGATAAACACCGAGAACACCTCAGCAAGGTTGGCCGAAAGCAGGAACTGGATGACCTTGCGGATGTTGTCGTAGATGCGACGGCCCTCTTCGCAGGCACCGATGATGGTGGCAAAGTTGTCGTCGGCAAGCACCATGTCGGCAACGTTCTTGGTGACGTCGGTGCCGGTGATGCCCATACCGACGCCGATGTCGGCGCGCTTGATGGACGGGGCGTCGTTGACGCCGTCGCCCGTCATGGCCACGATCTGGTCGCGCGACTTCCAAGCCTCGACGATGCGGGTCTTATGCTCGGGCTGAACGCGGGCGTACACGCCGTAGTCCTCGATGTGCGCGTCGAGTTCCTCGTCGCTCATGCGATCGAGGTCGGCACCGGTGATGGCATGGCTGCGATCGGTGACGATGCCCAGCTGCTTGGCGATGGCCACGGCGGTGTCGATGTGGTCGCCCGTAATCATGACGGTGCGGATACCGGCGTCGTGCGCCTCGCGGATGGCGTCGGCGACCTCGGGGCGGACCGGGTCAATCATGCCGGACAGGCCGCAGAAGACCAGGTCATGCTCGAGCGCGGCGGGGCTGCAGTCGGCCGGGACCTCGGTGTAGGTGCGGCTCGCCAGCGCCAGCACGCGCAGGGCCTCGTCAGCCATGGCCTTGTTGGCGGCCACGAGCTCGGCACGACGCTTCTCGGTCAGGGGGACGACCTTATCGCCCTCGTAGATATGGGTGCACAGGCCGATCACCACGTCGGGCGCGCCCTTGGTGTACTGCTCGTACTCGCCGTCCAGGGTCTCGACGACCACGGACATCATCTTGCGGCCCGAGTCAAACGGGGCCTCACCCACACGCGGGTGCTCGGCGGTCAGGCCGGTGAGCCCCGCCTTGCCGGCGTCGTTGACGAGCGCGCACTCAGTCGGCTCACCCACGGCCTCGCCCAGCTCCTCGTCCCACTGGGCGTCGGAGCACAGCGCCATGCCGGCCAGGAACTTCTCCTTAGGCGCAGCGAGCTCGTGCTTGACGACGGTCATCTTGTTCTGGGTGAGGGTACCGGTCTTGTCGGAGCAGATGGTCTGTGTGCAGCCAAGGGTCTCGACGGCGGAAAGCTTGCGGATGATTGCCTGGCGCTTGGCCATCTTGGTCACGCCAAGCGACAGCACGATGGTCACGACGGCGACCAGGCCCTCGGGGATGGCAGCGACGGCGAGCGAGACGGCGACCATAAAGGTATCGAGCAGGGCGGTCGGGTCGGTAAGAACGTTGCCCACGCCGTGGCGGATGATATCGACGCCAAAGATAACGACGCAGATGACGATAACCATGATGGTGAGGATGCGGCTGAGCTCGGCAAGCTTCACCTGCAGCGGCGTGAGCTCTTCCTTGGCCTCGGCCAGGGCGCCGGCGATCTTACCCATCTCGGTGTTCATGCCGGTGCCGACCACGACGGCGCGGCCGCGGCCGTATACCACGGTGGAACCCATGTAGCACATGTTCTTGCGGTCGCCGAGCGGCACGTCGTCGGTGCCGGCGGCGAGCTCAATGACGTTGGCATGCTTCTCGACGGGCACGGACTCGCCGGTAAGGGCGGCCTCCTCGATCTTCATCGTGGCGCTCTCGAGCACACGGCAGTCGGCCGGGACGGAGTCGCCCGCCTCGAGCATGATCACGTCACCGGGCACGAGCTCGGCGCTCGGCAGGTGCACGAGCTTGCCGTCGCGCAGAACCTTGGACTGCGCGGCGCTCATCTCCTGCAATGCCTCGAGAGCTTCCTCGCTTTTAGCCTCCTGGACCACGCCCAGCACCGAGTTGACGATAACGACGAACATGATGATGGCGACATCGGCAAAGTCCGCCTCGCCCTTGACCATGCCCGTGAGTGCACTGATGACGGCGGCAACGATCAGCATGATGACCATGGGGTCGGCCATCTGCTCAAAGAAGCGCTTCCACAACGGCGTCTTCTCGGCTTCCTCAAGCTTGTTAGGGCCTGTCTTGGCGAGGCGCGACGACGCCTCGTCGCTGCTCAGGCCGAGGTTCTCATCGACACCTTGGTCGCTGAGTACCTCCGCCGCGGCGGACAGGTATTCCTTTTGCATATAGAGTCCCCTCCTGGGATTCGGGCCACTCAGCAGATTGATGCCCGATCATAATTCCCAGGAGAAGGGCAAGGGCTCATCAAGGCTGCCGTGCTGAGCGGCAGTTGATAGTGGGGCTATGGTACCCCAAAGCGGCGCGTCTAGCCAAAACATTCCAATTGGAAACACGGCTCGAGTGCAACGATGCAGACCGTGTGATGCTCAACATTGATAAAACGTTTTTTCTTCGGTGCATCATCAAACTGAAATATCGCCCAGATAGCAGCGGTCAGAACGGTTGGTAAAGATTTTTCATATACCGTTTTTACCGCAAAAAAAGAACTTCTAATTCGGCATACGGTCGATTTTTGAGGGTATTCGGTCGTCATTTCGTTATAATCATCTCAGTTTTATTTCTTATGGTTTATCTATCAGCGCAAGACGATGTCAGATGGAGGTCTGAATGTACAAGCGCACCAAGATTGTATGCACCATGGGTCCCGCCTGCGATAGCGACGAGACCATCCGCGAGATGATCAAGGCGGGCATGAACGTCGCCCGTTTTAACTTCTCGCACGGATCCTACGACGAGCACCACGGTCGCATCGAGCGCGTCCGTCGTATTTCCAAGGAGCTCGGTATGCCCGTCGGCATCCTGCTCGACACCAAGGGCCCCGAGGTCCGCACCGGCCTTCTGGTCGACGGCAAGAAGGTTGCCGTCAAGACCGGCGACAAGATCGTCGTTACTGCTCAGCCCACGACCGAGGATTTCCACGGCACCGCTGAGCACATCTCCCTCGACTACCTGGCTCTGCCCTCCGAGGTCGAGAAGGGCTCCCTCATCCTGATCGATGACGGCCTGGTTGCCCTTGAGGTCGAGTCCGTCAGCGGCCAGGACATGACCTGCGTCGTCAAGAATGACGGCCTGATCGGCGAGCGCAAGGGCGTCAACATGCCCAACGTCAACATCTCGCTGCCCGCCATCACCGAGCGCGATCGTCAGGACATCCTCTTTGGCCTGACCGAGAACATCGACTACATCGCCGCTTCCTTCATCCGTGACGGCGAGTCCGTCCGCGGCATCCGCGAGCTTTGCCGCGAGAACGGCGGCGAGCACGTGACGATCTTCCCGAAGATCGAATGCGCCCTGGGCGTCGAGAACTTCGACGAGATCCTCGAGGCTTCCGACGGCATCATGGTCGCCCGTGGCGACCTGGGCATCGAGATCAAGCCCGAGCTCGTTCCCCACATCCAGAAGGAGATCATCGCCAAGTGCAACGCGGCCTACAAGCCCGTCATCACCGCTACGCAGATGCTCGACTCCATGCAGCAGAACCCGCGCCCGACGCGCGCCGAGGTTGCCGACGTTGCAAACGCCATCTACGACGGCACCGACGCCGTTATGCTCTCTGGCGAGTCCGCTGCCGGTAAGTACCCGGTCGAGGCCGTCAAGATGCAGGCCAGCATTGCTCTCGAGACCGAGAAGTACCTCCCGGCCCACGCTCCGCTCGAGGTTCCGGCCGATGCTCACGGCACCCGCGTCGTCAACAACGTTGTGGGTATGTCCGCTGTGAACATGGCCACCACCGTTGGCGCCAAGTGCATCACCGTGCCGACGACCACCGGTCGTACCGCTCGCCTGATCTCGCACTTCCGTCCCAACATGCCGATCTGCGCGTTCTCCCGCCACGAGTGGGCCGTCCAGCAGATGATTATGTACTGGGGCGTTATCCCGCACCAAGCCGAGATTACCCAGGGCACCGTCAACGGCACGATCGTCAAGGCGATCGAGACCGCTAAGGAGCTCGGCTACGTCAAGGCCGGCGATCTGACCGTCGCTACCGCCGGCGATCCCCGCATGAGCGTCCAGCTCGAGGATAAGGTCTCCTCGACCAACGTCGCTTACGTCGCTCAGGTGCGCTAAATCGTACTTGCAAGCAAATTTGCATTGCAAAGGGTCCGGAAGGCATTGCCTTCCGGACCCTTTTTCTGTGCACCGATGCCTACCGCACGACATGGCACGCACCCATTTCATTACCAAAAGCGCGAAATCCGCCCTCCGAGGCCCAAAAAATAAAGCCCCAAGCGCTAAAAGTGTTCGCCCGGTGGCAAACCCACACCTTAACCGACGCTGCTAAATCGTTTTAGCAAGAACCAGATCAACCGCGTTTTCAGAAGTGCGGGGAAAAATTGCTTACCCCCGAGCATAAGTCCTTTTATTTCAACAAAACCCCTGATAAAGTTGGCTTAAATACCGCTTGTGCCTGACCTATTTGTCTTTTTCACCGCACTTCCGAAACGGATAGCTTTTCTAGCCCAAATAACGCTCAAACGATCGGATCGCTATGTCATTTCTTGCCTGCGGACCCACGGCTTTTCAGTACTATCGCATCCCGCCCCAAATACTGGGACTCTATCCAGCAATCCTGCCGCCCGACCATGACCATCGCTTGGTGCATTACTCAAAACAACCGGTATTTAAAGACTTGCTCGGCACACCAGTTTGGAGATCCGTGAGTGAAAGGAAACAGCGCGCGAACGGAAAGCTATTTCATAGCCGTCTGCTAACCCAAGAGCCGCCTCCTGGGTCGTTTAGACAGACTGAACATGGATTTGATGTCACTTCACCGGAGTTCACGCTGCTCAGCCTTGCCACGCAGGTCTCACGCAACCAGTTACTCATGGCGTGCTACGAGATGTGCGGCTCCTTTGCAGTGTTTAAGCCCTGCGAGCGAACGCAACAACAACTCGATGAAGCTATTTCGCTTAAGTTCATTCCACCCAACTGCGGCTGGGAGCGAGTTAACGACACCAAGGGCAATGACACCAACTTGTGGAAGCGCACGCCGCTTCTTACCGCAACGGATATCGCCGCGTTCGCCAAGCAAGCCGCAGGCCTGCGCGGCGTCAAACAACTGCGCTGGGCGGCCGAGCACATGACGGGGCAGGCCGCCTCGCCCTTCGAAGTACAGACCTCCATGCTTATCTCGCTCCCCCGCGACGAGGGCGGCCAGGGCATCGAGATCGCCAACAACGCGCGCATCCCGCTCAGTGAAGCCGCACGTTCGCTGTATGACAAAACCTGCTGCTACGCCGATATCCTCATCGAAAGCGCCACCGACAGCATGGGCGTCATCTTGGAATGCCAAGGCCGCTCCGCCCATGACAGCGAAGCCGCAAGCCTCTCCGATGCCGAGCGCGCCACCGCACTCACAAGCATGGGCTACGACGTCATCCAAATTACCTATGACCAGATCAAGGAGAAGAAGAGCTTCGACCACATAGCTGAGCTCATCCATAAAAAGGCGGGGCTCCCCTACATCCCAAAGACCAGTCAGGAACGCACCACCGAAGAAGCCCTGCGACGGGAGCTGTTGGTCAATTGGGATGAGCTGTTCACCGTCAAGCCGGCCGGCTAGCAGCTAGCGATCAGGGGGGCTGCAGGGACGTCAGAAGCAGCACCGCGAGCCGCAAATCCCGCCTCGGTCAGCTCGATGACCTCGGTAAACGTTGCATCGAAAAACTCCTCGGTTAGCAAGCGAAACGGCGGATGATCGGGCTCGCCGGGGTTTTCGCGTACAATCTCGAGCATAACGCCAATGGTCTTGAGCACATACTCCTTATGGATGGGATACTGCCCAAAACGCGTCGCCGCAGTATACAGGCGATCGGTCGCGCGCGGAATCGAAACAATGCCGAGCGTCTTGCCGAACCAGTCAAAGTCGCCTTGCTTTTTAATGCGGAACTCCTCGCACGGCTTGCCGCCGTGCGCCTCCAGGTACTGATTCACGCGCGTATTCCATACGGTATCGGCCACCAGATGCGACCAGACACCCAGTGTCAAATCGAGCAACGACTGCGCCACATCTTCGGACGCAAGCGAGAACTCACGAGCGCCGGGCCCGACAACCGGCTCAGCATCCCTGTAGCGCTGGGGATAGTGCACGCGATTCAGTCGCTCGCGCTCCTCGATAATCGAGGTCGCCGCGGCTTGCGCACCGGTGGGCGAACTTTTAAGCAACGGTGCCACATAGGTATCCCAGAACTCGTGCTCACGCGGCTTAGGGATAGGCTCGGGCTTGGCAAAGTGCGTAATGCGGTACGGGATGGGATCGGCGATGCCAGGGACCATATAGCCCACGAAAATATCCGGAACCACGCAGCCAAACAAAAAGGCATTGCGGTCGCGCACGCTATTGGCAAGTGCACCGGTGCGCTCCAGCAAACGCTCCGTCTGAGCGATATGAATGTTCCAACTTGGCATAGCCACCCCCATAAAAAACCTGGATAACTATACCATCACGGCAAAGCCGCGCGGGCGGCTACGCACGCTCTACGCAGCAACTAGTCCGTAGTACCGCTTTCGGTTCCATACGACGGCGAAGGCGTCTCGACCACATGGTGATATCGATCGATATAGATTGCACGGGCACCCAGGCGTCGCACCAAATCCTGGTGATGCGTGCTCATCAAGACCGTCTTACCCGCCGCGACGTAGGCCAGCAAGAAGGTGACCACGATGTCGCATGAATCCTCGTCGAGCCCATTGGTGGGCTCATCGAAAATTATGATCTACGGATCCTGCACCAGTGAGATCACCAGGGATACCTTCTGCATCATTCCCGTAGACAAATC
>URYU01000004.1 GCA_900552155.1 uncultured Collinsella sp. | reverse complement strand
CCATCCGGGCGGCGCTTCTGCTATTTATGACATGAGTAAGGTTCGTTGTATGGCTCAGTCGTCGTACATTTCGATGAGCTTCAGCAGGTGATCGTAGCGAGCCTTGGCCTCGGCCTCGTTGCGGGCGAACAGATTCTCCGCACGGTCGGGGAACTCGCGGGTCAGACGGCTGTAGCGGGCCTCGTTCATCAGGAAGTCGTGATAGCCGCCGGCGGGAGCCTTGGAATCCAGGGTGAACTTCTTCTCCGCAGCGGGGT
Organism: uncultured Collinsella sp.; assembly: GCA_900552155.1. Lineage (GTDB taxonomy): Bacteria > Actinomycetota > Coriobacteriia > Coriobacteriales > Coriobacteriaceae > Collinsella. The sequence continues at coordinate 32,064 of URYU01000004.1, read as the reverse complement.
TGAAGCGGAACAGGTTCCAGTAACCGCAGTCCACGGCCTTCTTCATTTCCTTCTGGCAGTTCATCATGCCGCCCTTGATGGAGTGCATCTCGCAGGGGCTGTAGCCGATGATCAGGGACGGGCCGTGATAGGCTTCGGCCTCGGTGATGGCCTTGATGGTCTGAGCGGGGTTGGCGCCCATGGCCACCTGGGCGACGTAAACATAGCCGTAGCTCATAGCGATCTCAGACAGGGACTTCTTCTTGGTCTCCTTACCGGCAGCGGCAAACTGAGCCACCTGGCCGATGTTGGAAGCCTTGGAGGCCTGTCCGCCGGTGTTGGAGTACACCTCGGTGTCGAACACGAAGATGTTGACGTCCTTCTTGCTGGCGATGACGTGGTCCAGGCCGCCGTAACCGATGTCGTAGGCCCAGCCGTCGCCGCCGAAGATCCACATGGACTTCTTGGCCAGGTATTCCTTCTTGCTGAGGATGTCGGCAGCCAGGGTGCAGGCGGCGCAGTCGCACAGCAGCTTGCCCTGGGCCTTCAGCTGGGCGGCGTGCTCAGCGAACTGAGGAATGGCAGCCAGCTCCTCCACGGTGGCGATGCTCTCCTCCAGGGCCTTCACATAGGCCCGGGCGGGCTCGGCGTTGGCGGTGCCGTCGTCCATGGTATCCAGCCATGCCTGAGCGGCGGCTTTCAGCTCGGGACGGGCCCACTCCACGGCGATCAGCTGGCGGGTCTCGTCGGCCAGATCCTGGCGGATCTTATCCTGGCCCACGAACATGCCCAGACCGTGCTCCGCGTTATCCTCGAACAGGGAGTTGCACCATGCGGGGCCGTGGCCCTCCTTGTTGGTGCAGTAGGGGGAAGTAGCCGCGGGACCGCCCCAGATGGAGGAGCAGCCGGTGGCGTTGGAGATGTACATATGATCGCCGAACAGCTGGGTGACGAGACGGGCATAGCTGGTCTCGGCGCAGCCGGCGCAGGAGCCGGAGAACTCCAGCATGGGCTGCTTGAACTGGCTGCCCTTGACGGTGTTGTCCTGCATATCCTTCTTCTCGGCGACCTTGGCCACGCAGTAGTCGAACACATCCTGCTGAGGCAGCTCGCCCTCCTGGGCCACCATGGACAGCGCGTTCACGGGGCAGGCGCCGATGCACACGCCGCAGCCCATGCAGTCCAGAGGACTGATGGCCATGGTGAACTGGTAGGTGCCCTTGCCCTTGCCGGCCTTGACGTCCACGATCTTGGCGGCCTCGGGAGCGTTCTTGGCCTCCTCGGCGGTCAGGGCGAAGGGACGGATGGTGGCGTGGGGGCAGACATAGGCGCACTGGTTGCACTGGATGCACTTGGCGGCGTCCCAGGTGGGGACGGACACGGCCACGCCGCGCTTCTCATAGGCGGAGGCGCCCAGCTCGAACTGGCCGTCCACATGATCGGCAAAGGCGGAGACGGGCAGGCTGTCGCCGTCCATCTTGCCCACGGGCTCCAGGATCTCCTTGACCATCTTCACAAGCTCCGGCTTACCCTCCAGCTGCTTGTGCTCGGTCTCGTCCACGGCGTCGGCCCACTCGGCGGGCACATCGATCTTCTTATAGGCGGTGGCGCCCAGGTCGATGGCCTTGTAGTTCATATCCACCACGTCCTGGCCCTTCTTCAGGTAGGAGGCCTTGGCCTTCTCCTTCATGAAGCGGATGGCGTCCTCCTCGGGCATGACCTTGGCCAGGGAGAAGAAAGCGGACTGGAGGATGGTGTTGTTGCGCTTGCCCATACCGATCTCGATGGCCAGGTCAATGGCGTCGATGGTATACAGCTGGATGTTGTTGCGGGCGATATAGCGCTTGGCATCGGCCTTCAGGTGATGATTCAGCTCATCGAAGTCCCACTGGCAGTTGATCATGAACACGCCGCCGGGCTTGACGTCGTTGACCATCTTGAAGCCCTTGGTGATGTAGCTGGGGTTGTGGCAGGCCACGAAGTCGGCCTTGTTGATATAGTACGGGGAACGGATGGGGTGATCGCCGAAGCGCAGATGGCTGATGGTCACGCCGCCGGTCTTCTTGGAGTCATACTGGAAGTATGCCTGCACGTACTTGTCGGTGTGGTCGCCGATGATCTTGATGGAGTTCTTGTTGGCGCCCACGGTGCCGTCGCCGCCCAGACCCCAGAACTTGCACTCGATGGTGCCGGGGGCTGCGGTGTTGGGCGCATCCTCGGCCTCGGGCAGGCTCAGGTTGGTCACGTCATCGACAATGCCGATGGTGAACTCGCGCTTGGGCTCGTCCTTCTTAAGCTCCTCGAAGACAGCGAACGCGGACGCGGGAGGCGTGTCCTTGCTGCCCAGGCCGTAACGGCCGCCGACGACCTTGATGCCCGTCTTGCCAGCCTCGTAGAGAGCGGAGACGACGTCCTGGTAGAGCGGCTCGCCGATGGAACCCGGCTCCTTGGTGCGGTCCATGACGGCGATCTTCTGGACGGTCTCGGGGAGAACGTCGACAAAGTGCTTGATGGAGAACGGACGGAACAGGCGAACCTTGACCAGGCCGACCTTCTCGCCGTGAGCGTTGAGGTAGTCGATGACTTCCTCGAGCACGTCGCAGAAGGAGCCCATGCACACGACGACACGATCGGCATCGGGAGCGCCGTAGTAGTTGAACAGGCCGTAATCGGTGCCGAGCTTCTCGTTGATCTTCTTCATGTAGCCCTCGACGACGGCAGGGAGCTCGTCGTAGACCTTGTTGCAGGCCTCGCGGTTCTGGAAGAAGATGTCGCCGTTCTCGTGGCTGCCGCGGGTGTGCGGGTGCTCAGGGTTGAGCGCATGGTCGCGGAAAGCCTGGACGGCGTCCATGTCGCACATCTCGGCCAGATCCTTGTAGTCCCACATGGCGACCTTCTGGATCTCGTGGCTGGTGCGGAAGCCGTCGAAGAAGTTAAGGAACGGGGTCTTACCCTCGATGGCGGCAAGGTGAGCCACCGGCGAGAGGTCCATGACCTCCTGGACGTTGCCCTCGGCGAGCATGGCGAAACCGGTCTGGCGGCAGGCCATGACGTCGGAGTGATCGCCGAAGATGTTCAGGGCGTGGGAAGCGACGCAACGCGCGGAGACGTGGAAGACGCCCGGGAGCTGCTCACCCGCGATCTTGTACATGTTCGGGATCATCAGGAGCAGGCCCTGAGAAGCCGTGTAGGTGGTGGTCAGAGCACCAGCGCCCAGCGAACCGTGAACGGTACCGGCTGCGCCTGCCTCGGACTCCATCTCGACGACCTTGACCGGGGTGCCAAAGATGTTCTTGCGACCCTGGGCCGCCCACTGGTCGACATGGTCGGCCATCGGGCTGGACGGCGTAATGGGATAAATTCCCGCTACCTCGGTGTACGCATACGAAACATATGCGGCCGCCTCGTTGCCGTCCATAGACTTAAACTTACGCGCCATATACCCCTCTCCTCTCATATAGGTATACAGGCCCCGGCGATTGCCGGGATGTTGGCGTGATGGGATTTTCGCTGTTGCTTCCGATCATCTGGCAGGCAGACTGAGCAGCAGGTACATGGCGTGGAGAGAAAGCATGCCGAGGTGCGGGGCGGTAAATGCGCTCCACAGGCCCAGCTACCCGTCTTGCACATGGCCGAGCGCCGCAAAGGCCGCATGCCGGATGCTCCCGGGCACGCCCCGGCGATGGGAAGCGCCCGCAACGGAAATCCGCATGCGGGCTTATTGTACCCCGCCGCCAAGCCATATTTCGGCAAATATAGGCGGGCGGTAAAGGTTTACCTTAGGTGACTGCCGGGAGCAAAAATGATCCCTTGGGGACGGAGGAAAACGGATCGCCGAAGAGGTGTTCGACCCCGGCGATCCGTTTTCCTCCGTCCCCAAGGGATCATTTGGCAGGACTGGCTAGAGGGCGCCGAGGAGGATGGCGTAGGTGGTGGATTCGCCGAGTTTGAGCTCGTCGCCGGGGTTGAGCTGGGCGGAGCGGCCAGGCTCTACTTGAATACACACACTCGTGGCCCCGTTTACCACCACGGTGCCGTTAGTGGACGCCAGGTCCTCGACAAACCATGTGCCAGAATCGTCGCACCAGATATGGGCATGACGGGCCGAGACGTCGTCGCCGACGTCGGTGATGTCACCCTCCCCCGTTGCCAGCGCGCCGATCTCAACGCCTTCCTCACTCGGCTGAATCCAGCGCGGGGCACTTACCACGTAACCGCCTTGCACGCGAAGCAGGCCCAGCGGGTGCGCAGGCGCCGCCTCGTGATCGCCCGTGACCGTCGAGGTGCTCAGCGAGCGCGGCGTCGACGTGGCGACGCCACAGGTCGCATGAGCGTAGTCGATGGCATAGGTCACCGACAAGCGGACATCCGCCGAGCAGCCAACGGCGACAAACAGCACCAGCACGGCCTCGGCACGCTCGGCGGGCATAAGCTCCGCCACCTGCGACAGGCGCTCGACCGCATTACGGTAGAGGCTCGTATCCTGATGGCATTCCTCGAGCGCCCGCACCATGGGCTCGCCGGCGGGCCCGCACACCATGTTGATCACCGCCGTGGCATTCATGGGATTGCGGCGGCGCAGGGCCAGATGCGACATGATGCGCGCGGCCGAGGTGCCGTAATCGGCAAAATAACGCTCCTGCAGCGTACCGACCGGAGCGCGCACGATAAAACGCGAGACCCAGGAGCGATCGGCGGCGCGGCTCTGGGGGCTACGGCCATCGGCCAGCGGACGGCTCGAAAGCACCATGCCACATAGCTCGATATGGCTCAGGTGCGCTGCGCGTTTAAAGATGTCGAACATGGCCCCGCACGGGGTGAGCTCGATTTGAGATGCCATGGCCTAGACCTCCTTGGTCGTTGAACTCGTATCGGACAACGTCTCGGTCGCCCCGACAAAGGCGCGAACCGCCGCGGCATCACCGGCAAGCGGCGTCGCCGTCTGGGTTTTTGCGCGCCGCGGCGCCGCGACGGGAAGCTCAAAGGCAAAACCCATCGACAGCAAAAACCATACGAGCGCGTATGTTGCAATTAAGGCGGCAACAAAGCCGCTCACTACGGCGTGCTGGGAAAACACGGTGCAGGCAACCGCAATCAGCACCGGAACCTCGCAGGCAGAAAGCGCCAGCACGCCATGCAGGAACCCCGTGCGACGATCGTGCGCCATGGCACCGGCGGCAATGCCCGCCATGCCCGGCAGTGCCAGCGCGAGCGCGGCAACGATACCCGGCAGCGTGCCGGACCACGAAATGTGCCCCACGGCAACCGCCACACGAGCACCCGACACCAGCAGTGCCGCCGACACCACCACAACGGCCCACACGAGGCCGCAGACAGCCGCTGCACCGATCATCGCGGCGCGACGGGCCACGCGACCGGACGCATCCATGGGACAGGGCGTGAGCGGCTCGCCGCGAAGCGAGCGACCGACGTTTTGCGCATAGTGGTCGCAAAACGTCGTAAGCGCCGCCTCCACCGCGGCGGGCTCGGGACGATCGCCCTGATTACACGACAGGCAGGCCATGACCACGTCGAACAACTGGGCATCGACAAATGCCAGCGCGTCGCGAAGCTCCTCGGAGTCCGGCTCGAGCCCCATCTGCTGTGCCTGCTCGGCGGCAGCGAGCGCCACATCGGGCTCACGCCGGAGCAGCTGGGTTAGATCGCAACCGGGCGCGTGGGCGCCAACGGGATAGTCGGGGCGCGTATCCATCTTGAGACGATAGGGGCTGGCAATATCGCGCGTCTTTTTGCGCGAACCCGATGTGCTCGGTGCCACCTCGTACGGTGCAACACCGGCGATGAGCTCATAGACCGTGCTCGCCGCGGCATACACGTCGATTGCCGGCGACATGCGCAAAACGCGCAGGTCGACAATATCGTCGGTGAGCATCTCGGGCGGAGCGTAGGCAACCGTCGCGCGGCGCAACGTGGCGTAGCGCTCGGTAAAGGACTCCTTGCCGCCGGTTCCCGCCACCGCAGAGGTGGGCTCGAGCGCCAGCGACGAGCCAAAGTCGATGAGGCACAAATCGAACGTGCCCGCGGCAAGTTGTTGAGCGAGCGGCAGGCGCGCCGTGCGAACCATAATATTGGCAGGCGAGATGTCGCGATGGACGAAGCCCTCCCCCACCAGGTTCATGCGGCAGAGCAGGTCGAACAGGTCGCGGCCCAGGCGAGCGGCCACGAGCGGCGACAGGCGACCGGCATCGTCCACGGCAAGGCGCGGGCGCAGGCGGGCGAGCGTCTCGCCCGCGACCCATTCCATGACAATCGCGGGCACGCCGTCGACCTCGCCCCACCCGTATAATCGGGGAAAGCCCTTAAGGCCCGAAAGGGCACGATGGCATTCATATTCCTCGCGAAACGCCGCCTTGAACTTGGCGACCAGCGCCTCGTGGGCGACATCGTCATCAAATTCGTCGCGCGTTGGCAAGATGAGCTGCTTGAGCGCCATGGCCTCGCCCTGCGCGTTGACGGCACGCGTCACACGGCCGATACCGCCGCGGCGCATGGTGGCGTCATCGGCAAACAGCATCGTAAAACGGCGCAGGTAGGCGGGAAGCTCGTCCGTGCCCAGGGCGACGGCCGGCTCAAACCCGTCGATGCGCGCCAGGCGCAGGCCCACCATGGGATCACGGTTGAGCGACTGGGCTGCCGCAGAAGCGAGGTCGTTCGTCATAGGACGATCGCCGCCAGACTATTGTTGAAGTTATTGAGCGCAATGTCGTCATCACCACAGCGTTCGACCCATATGCATAAATTAGTGTAGCAGCCCCACAAATTGCCAAACTGCTTGTACCACTTCGACTTGGTCGGAAATGTCTGTCGACCAAACTCTGCGCGGATGACATACATCTCTCTGACCAGTCTCTTGCACGGTTCATAATCCCCCGTAGCGTTATAGGTCGAAACCACGCTGTTGGCGCGGGCGACATAGCCATCGAGCATGTTGTATTTGGTCACGAGCCAGCCGTGAATACTCTCCTCCTCGGCAGCCGAGAGGCCACCAGAGCCCGCGTCCCCGCCGATACCACCGTCCGTCGAGCTATCACTCGAAGATCCACCGCCAGAGGCGGAGCCCGAACCGGAACCACTGCTCGAGTTCGACGAATCGGAGCCGGAACCAGACGAACCGGAGCCGCCAGGTTTCCCCGATTGCTGCGCATCCTGACCCTTTTGCTCCTCGGCCTTGTTTACGACGGCCGAAACACTGTTATCGGAAAGGTGATGGATGATCTTGGTGTTGGTGAGCACGATGGTCTTGCCGTTGGCAAGCGTGATCTCGTTGTCCGGCGCATCGGCGCCGCCCGCGTCGTCGACATCAAACACGACGTGCGTGACTACACTCGCCCAGGCGTATCCGGTTGTGGTGCCCAAATCGCTTTTGGCCTTATGCCCCATGCGCAGCTCGCGCGCGGTACGCGCCTGCACCATAGGTGGCACGGCCAAACCGTAGGCAGAAACGCCGGCAACGACCAGCGCCAGCGAACAGGACAGCAGCGCATACGCCCGAGGCGCCAGGCCCAACCGGCGCCGCATGCGCACCGCGGCGCCATGCTTTGTCTGAGTGCCCCCGGGCCGCATGTGTTCTCCTCCAACAAAAACACGCCGCTTAAAAGCGGCGCATTCTTTCATATCCACATTTGAGTGTATCAGCGAACCAAAAAGGTTGCGCAACGAATGGGCAAATACGAGGTGCGAGCGGACCCATCCACGCGATAAGCGGATGAAAAGCAGATTTGTTGCACAACAAATGCATAAACGCGCGCCCAATTATGAGTGCCCCGTGCGGCAGGCCGACGGGACATGCCATGGAGCTGACCCGCCTAGATCGCGCGGCGGGCCTCGATAGCGCGGCCAAGCGTAAGCTCGTCGGCATACTCCAAGTCGCCGCCCACGGGAAGGCCGCTCGCAAGACGCGATACCTCAACGCCCAATGGTTTGATGGTGCGAGCAAGGTAGCTCGCCGTGGTCTCGCCCTCAATGTTGGGGTTGGTGGCGATAATGACCTCGTGGATGTCCTCGTGGCCCAGGCGCGCCAGCAGCTCGCGGATATGCAGCTGCTCGGGACCGATCTTGTCCATGGGGCTGATCACGCCGCCCAGCACATGGTAGAGGCCATGGTAGCTGCCCGTGCGCTCAATCGCCTGGACGTCGCGCGGCTCGCCCACCACGCAAATGCGAGTGGTATCGCGCATCGGGTCCTGGCAGATGGAGCACTCGTCGGCCGTGGCGTAGTTAAAGCAACGGCTGCAAAAGTGGACCTCCTGCTTAACCTCCAGGATGGCCTCGGCCAGGCGGCGGGCCTCCTCGGCATCGGCCTCGAGCAGGTAATAGGCGATGCGCTGGGCCGACTTGGGGCCAATGCCCGGCAGGCGGCCCAGCTCATCGAGCAGTTTTTGCAGACTGTGATTCGCACTCATATATATGCGTGTCTTAGAACGGCATGCCCGGGATGTTGAGGCCGCCGGTGATGGCGCCCATCTGCTTGTTGGCGAGCTCGTTGACGCCGCGGACGGCCTCGTTGACGGCAGCCATGATCATGTCCTGCAGCATATCGACGTCCTCGGGATCGAGCGCATCGGGATCGATGGTGAGATTGACGAGCTCCATCTCGCCGTTAACGGTCACCTTGACCATACCGCCGCCGGCAGAGGCGTCGACGGTCTGGGACTTGAGGTTCTCCTGCGCGGCGGCAAGCTGCTCCTGCATCTTACGAGCCTGCTTCATCATCTGCTGCATGTTCATACCGGCCATGATGGCTCCTTTACGTGCGGCCGCACGCCGAGCTGCAAGGGCAGCCGGGACGCGGCGGGACTTTCAAACTCAAAAATCGTACCACGGCGCGAGGCCAGCGAGCGGGGCGGCCACGCTACCTCAGTCGATATACATGTCCTGGAGTGCAAGCCGCACCCAAAGATTATGCAAAGTTGAATGATTCGCATCTGCATAATATTGAAAGCTAAATCTTGTAGAGCCGGAATCCGACATTTAATGCGTACCACTAAATGGCTAAATGCCGAGCCACTACTCGAGGCGGCGCTCACGACGACGGGGTATAATCTGATTGCCATAGATAGCAATTTGGAGGTGCCCCATGAATGCCCCCGACATGCTCCAAAACATCCGCTCAAAACACCCCGTTGCATATGTGGTTCTCTATCTCTTTGTCGGCTGGGCATTGCTGGTTGTCATCACCCATGCCATAGCCTTTGGAGCAGAACTGTTGATAGCCAGCTCGGACCAGCCCGTCGTCAAATGGGAAGCGACCGATGAGTGCACCGACGGAACCCGAACCGTTTACTACAACAGCCCGTCCCTCTATCAAGAGTTCAAGGTCAAGATAAAGGACTCCAAGATTGTCGATGCCGAACTGGGCTCTTTACTTACAATCGGAGCAACCGTCAACGCCGAGCAAGTCGAGTACACGGGCAGCCATGCGACGTATCGTATCGACCTCAGCATCCTAGGCCGACCGTCACGCGCCTGTCTGCTCGAATGCGATATACGCGGCACCACACTACACATGTCCGAAATACAGATGCGCCCGGGCAAAGAGATCTCTTCTTGAGCAGTATGCCCGCCCGCACGGTTACTCCACCGGCTTGAAGATGGTGGCCTGGCCAAAGACGTTGCGGATGAGGGCTTTAGCCTCGTCCTCGGTCTGCGGGATGCTCGGGGCTGCGCCCTGGTGGCCGAAGGGACTACCGGCGCCGGGGTTGGATTCCCAGGGAGTTGCAGGAACGTCCTCCTCTTTGGGGGCAGTTGCAGCGGCCTTGGGCGCGGACGCCGCACCCGGCACGTCGAACGGGGGCAGATCGTCCCCGCCGGCATCGGCAGCAAAACCACCGACCATGGCGTCGTCGTAGGGCACCTGCTCGGATTCCCATGGCGCAGCCTGCGCAGGCGGCTGAGCCATGGGGGCGGACGCGCGCTCGGGCGCTCGGGGCGCGGGCTCGGTCGGGAGCTTGCCCGTGGCAGGAGCACCAGCAGGGTTGTCGGAGCGCAGCCAAGGGGCCTTGGCCAGGTCGGATGACTTGGGCGCAGGCGCGGCAGCGGACTTGGGCGCGGGGATCGGAGCGGCCGGTTTGGGCGCAGCGGGTTCAGGCGCCGACGGGGTCGGTGCCGCTACCGGCGCCGCTTTTGGCTGCGTCGCGCTAGCGCTCGAGGATGCAGGGGCCACCGAGGACACGGGTTGCGGGTCCGCAGATACCGCAGCCCGTGCAGATGGAGAATGCTCCTCATGTTGAGGAGCCGGCGTGCCACCTCCATCCAGGACGTAGTCGACGGTGCGACGACCGAAGACCGCGCAGACCGTCGGCAGGACCACCGACTGCGTGTCGGCGCGACCGAGCATCTTGATGGCAAAGGTCGAGCCCGCGGGGAACGAGACGGTAAGCTTGGAGCCGTCGTCGGCCGTGGCGCGGGCGTTGAGCAAAAGCCCTGCGTAGGAAGCCTGACGCGCCTTGACACGCTCGACAACCTCGGCCCATTTGCGCTGGAGCTCACCGGCGTCCTCGACCGCGGGGGTCTCGGCAGCACCGGCGGCGGCAACCTGGGCGGCGTTGTTGGGCTTGGACACCGGCACGGTCGATGCAGCAGGCTCGGGAGCCGGAGCCGCAACGGGTTGAGGTGCAGGCGTTACAGGTTTGGGCGCGGGAGCCGGAGCCGCAGACTTGGACGCAGACTGGGCAGCCGGAACAGCAGCGCCGCGGTCCCAAGGCATGCCACCCTGATGCGCGGACGTAGCAGCGGGGGCGGCGGTCGCCGTGGGAGCAGCAGCTCGGGCACCCGAAATCAGCGTCGGCTGTTGTGTCGTCGCAGGTGCAGCCGCGACAGCTGTAGGCGCGGCGGCCTGAGCAGCAGCCACGCTCGCCGGCACGGCGGCGTTGGCAACCATGGCCTCCAAGCGAGCCACGCGCTCAGCCAAAGCTTCAATCGTTAAATCGGCCTCGGGACGTGCCAGACGCGTACAGGCGATCTCGAGCACCAGGCGCACGTCGCTCGCGCCCCTCATCTCCAACGCGGCATCGTCGAGCACCGTCAGCACGCGGGCCAGACGGTCGGCCGGATGCTCGCCAAAGGCAGCAGCCTCGACAGCAAGCGCCTCGGCCTGCTCGGCCCCGCCCTCAAACAGCTCGGCACGGGCGCCGGCAACGCAGGCCACATACACGTCGCGCACATGCGCCACCAGGTCGCGCGTCAGCTCAAGCAGATCATTGCCCTCCTCGACCTGTGCGCGAATGAGCCCATAGAGTTCAGCAATATCACGCTCGGCAATAGCGCGGGCAAACTCGCCCAGGATCTGGTCCGAAACCTCGCCCAAAAGCGAGCGGGCATCGTCCGCATGCACGGCGCCGTTGCCAAAAACGCTCAGCTGCTCCAGCGTGGAAAGCGCGTCGCGCATGCCGCCCTTGGCATGGCGCGCCACGATGGCGAGCGCCTCGTCGTCGTAATCGAAGCCCTCCTGCTCGCACACGTAGGACAGGCGATGCTCGATATCCTCGTTGCCGATACGGTGGAAATCGAAGCGCTGGCAGCGCGAGAGGATGGTCTCCAGAATCTTTTGCGGGTCGGTGGTGCACAGCACAAAGATCACGTGCGCCGGCGGCTCCTCGAGCGTCTTGAGCAGCGCGTTGAACGCCGCCGTCGTGAGCATATGGACCTCGTCGATGATATAGATCTTGTACTTGCCGCGCACCGGGGCAAAGTTGACGGAGTTGATGATCTCCTCGCGCACGTTGTCCACGCCCGTGCGGCTTGCGGCATCGAGCTCGTAGACATCGGGGTGGTTGCCCTCGGCGATGAGCTCGCACTCCTCGCAGGTGCCGTCGGGCATGCAACCGCTCGCACCCTCGGCGCGCGCCGCCTCGGCATTGCGGCAGAGCAGTGCCTTGGCAAGAATGCGCGCCATGGTGGTCTTGCCCGTGCCGCGCGGTCCGCAGAACAGGTACGCGTGGGACAGGCGCCCCTCGGTGATGGCGTGCTCCAGCGTCGAGACGATATGCTGCTGGCCCACCACGGAGTCGAAGGTGAGCGGGCGATACTTTCGGTACAACGATTCCATGGGTGCTCCCCCGGGTATACTGAGTCTTGTTGCCGCGACGGCCATGCGGTCGCACGGCATACTTCATTCATAATAACCCGTACGGCGAGCCCGCCGCGATAGGAGTCCAAAGAGCATGGCAGACGCAGAGAGCAACCTCGTCCCCTCCGAAGCAGCCGACCAGGTCGAGGTCGCGCTCGAGGAGCAGGCCGCAGCCGACGACGGCATCCTGTACCTCAACGAGTACCAGTACGAAAACGACCTGGTCACCGACTTCGCCCGCCTGGTCGCCTCGCCCAGGCGTCGCGGTTCGCTGTATGTCGCCGCGGCAATTGCCGCGCTGCTCGGCATCGGCATGCTGGTGGCCGGCGACAACTGGATCAAGTTTGGCGTCGTCCTGATCGTATTCGGCGCCTTTTTGGCCTGGTGGAGCAAAAACCTGCACCACACGCTCGCCCGTGACTTTATCGACGCCGTCGAGGCCGACGAGTCCATGGGTGGCCGCTATCGCCGCGTCGCTGCCAACGAGGACGGCCTGATGGTTTGGGGCAAGAGCGGCAAGTCGCAGTTCTTCCCGTTTGAGAAGCTCGACCACGTACTCGACGGCGAGCGCATCTTTGTAGCCATGTTCGCCGACCAGGGCGTGACTATCCCTAAGGACACCTTTATCCGCGGCGATGCCGAGCAGTTTGGCTCCTTCCTTAAGGCGCGCATCAACAAAAAGCTCCGCATCGAGACCAAGAAGAAGAAAATGAAGGCCGAGAAGGCTGCCGCCGAGGCCAAGCGGGGCGACAAGGCCGACAAGCCCCAGGACAACAAGGGCAAGCAGCGCAAGCAGAAGAAGAGCAAGAAGAAGCGCTAAGGCCAAGCCAGACAGGCAGCCTCGCATCCCGCCATCCTCCCCATGCACCTGAGCGTGCTACACTAGCAGCATCTATGCCACCGCGAATGGCTCGGCCCCGCGCCCGCCGCTCGCAAACGAACTTTAAACGCACGAGGGTTGGCCATGCCGCTTTTCTCGCAACATACCGCCCGGTTCTCGCCGGACGTTCCCTTGGAGGGCACTAGCTCTCGCGAGCTGCTCAAGCGGTACCAGCCGCTCGAAACGCTTGCGACCGGCGGTTTTGGCTCCATCGAGATTTGCCGCGACACACACCTGCGCCGTCGCGTGGCCATTAAGCGCATCCCCCTCACAGACGGCGCTGGCATGCCCGCCAGCGACATTATGGATGTGCTGCGCGAGGCGCATACCGCCGCCATGCTTCAACATCCCAATATCGTGCAGGTTATCGACTTTACGCACGACACCGCCTATGCCTACCTGGTCATGGAATATGTCGACGGCATGTCCCTAGCCGAGTTTTTGCATCGCGTGGACGGCCATTCGCTCACCTTTGACGAGGCCGCTGCCATTGCCGACGCGCTGGGCCAGGCGCTCACCTTCGCCCATAGCAACGGCGTGCTCCACCTGGATATTAAGCCCGCCAACGTGCTCATCGACCACTCGGGCAATGTAAAGCTCACCGACTTTGGCATGGCGCGGCTGTCGTCTGCCGGCGGCTTTGGCGGATCGCGCGGCGGCACCATCGGCTACATGCCACCCGAGCAGCTCGACATCGAAACTGGCACGGTTGACGAGCGCGCCGATGTCTTTGCCCTCGCCTGTGTGATCTACGAGGGCATGTGCGGCAGCGCTCCCTTTATGGCGGCCACGCCCGGCGACTCGCTCGGCCGCATCATCGGCGGTGCCACCTATCCCAGCGAGCTCATCCCACACTTTCCCCCGGGAGCCGAGGCGGCGCACATGAGCGCCCTCTCCCCCATGCCGCAAGACCGCCCCGATAGCATCGAGACATTCTGCGACCGACTCCTTGCCGGCTTGGGAAGCGTGCGCGAAGGCCGTCGCAGCTTGGAACAGATGGTGGGCGAGCTTTCGGACGACGAGTGTGCGGCAGACGGTATCGAGCCATCGGCCTACGAGGACGACGCCATCGAAGTCGACCCCGCGCTTGGTTGGGCGGGCACGCGCTGGAGCTGCGCGCGCAACTACACCATGCGCGCCATCTCGGCGCTCTCATGCGGAGCCTTTAGCTTTTTGCTTATGCAGACAGCGGGCGTCGCGGCGCTTCCCGGGCTGGTCGTGGCGGCCATCGCTATTGGCGCGGCGGCAGGCTTGGCCCCGCAGATCGGCTCGGCCATCTCGGCCGTGGGCTTTTTGGTGCTCATGGCCAACGCCACCATGCAGACGCAGGGCATCCTGTCGATGCTGCCGGTCGCGGTCATTTTTGCCGCCGCCATGTCCGGTTGGTGGATTGCCTGGGGACGCACCGAGGCAGCTGCGAGCGCGGCGCTCACCTGCGCGCTTGCGCTGGGTTGCCTAACCGGCGACGCCCTCCTTGCCGCCGGAGCCGCCGGGGGCTTCGCGGCGTTTTGGCTCGCTCCGGCAAGTGCCGCGGCGGCTACGGGCATGGGCGCACTCTTTGCCCGCCTTGCCGCAGCAGCCCTCTCTGCGGGAGGCGTACTGGGGCTTAGCAGTGTCGCCGTAGCGCTGGGAGACGCGCTCCTTCTCGCTGCAATCGTGCTGGCTTCAGCAACGGCCGCGGCAACATCGCTGCTGCTCAACGCTCATGCCAAGCGCGCCGAGCAGGGATCGAACCTTGCCGCCATCGTCGCAATTGCCGTCGCCGGCATTGGCTCGGCCGTATCGTTTTGTCTTGCACACCATATGGAAATTGCCAGCCTTGCGAGCCCGGTCGTCGCCAAGGCGGCGGTTGCGGGAATCCTATCCTCTATAATCGTTGGGATATGCCTTTATTTGCTCGGATACCAAAGAACCTATACGGAGAGTGATCTTTCGTGAACTTCCTGAACATCTTCGAGGACCACGTGGCCGGCATCTTCGGTGCCACCCGTGCCCCGTTCTCCTTTAAGAAGCTTGCCAAGCAGGCCGCTCGCGACATGGAGGATCAGACTCTGGTGATCAACGGCGTCAACACCGCGCCGGCACGCTATTCCATCCTGATTGCCGCCGACGACGACCCCATGCTCGCCCCGTTCTACCCCGAGCTTTCGCGCGAGGTCCGCGAGTTTGTGAAAGCGCAGGCCGAAAAGCGCCGCTACGTCTTTGTCGGCGAGCCCCTCGTTCGCTTTATGATCGACCCGCAGCTGCGCGGCGGCAAGTTCTCGGTCTTTGCCGAGAACGTCGATGCTCCCACGCTCGGTCGCCTGTACGAGGAAGAGCGCGCCTACCAAAACGGCCTAGGCCAGAACAGCTCGGCCACAAGCCGTGCCGCCAGTGCCCCGCGCGCCGGCCAGCAGCAGTTTGCCGCCCCGCAGCAGCACCCCGCTGCCATGCCGCAGCAGCAGCCGGCACCCCGCGCCGCCGCTCCCGATCCGCTTGCCGCGGCCGATCCCTTTGCGCCCAATGTGCCCGATCCCGCCGCCGCACCCATTCCCGTGCCCCAAACCGTCTCGCGCGACGCGCTTGCCGGCATGGGTGGAGCCGCCGCGACCGGCGCCGCCGTGGGCCTTGGCGCCGCAACCAGCATCGCCTCCAACATGGCAAGCCCTCGCGCCCCGCAGCGTCCGCTTGCCCAGCTCGTCGACGTCGTGAGCGGCGAGAGCCACAGCATCACCTCCGCACAGGTGACCATCGGTCGCGAGCGCTCGGTTTCTGACATCGCCCTGCGCGACCCCAACGTGTCGCGCCGTCATGCCCAGCTCACCTTTACCGGCTCGGACTGGTCGATCGAGGACCTCAACTCCACCAACGGCACGCTCGTCAACAACCGCCGCATCACGCGCTGCCCGCTGCGCAACGGCGACCTGCTGACGTTTGGCCTGAGCACGTTCGAATTTAGGGGATAGTCGCTTATGAACATCGATATCGTCCTGTTTGCAGGCCGCATTGTCCTGGTCGTCCTGCTCTACATCTTCCTGTTTGCCGTTATGAAGACCGGCGTGGGGCTCGTCCGCGGCCAGCGCCGTGACTCGGCCATCTGGACGATCGATGTGGACAAGGGCCCGCGCGGCATCCGCGGCATCCACGTGGATATGCTCGGCCCCGTCATCGTCGGCCGTTCGCCGTCGTCAGACATCTGCATCAACGAACCGTTTGTCTCGGCCTCGCATGCGCGCTTTTCGCTGCAGGGCCCGGCACTTATTATCGAGGACCTCAACTCGCTTAACGGCACGCTCGTCAACGGCCGCCAGCTGGTGGAGCCCGCAACGCTGCGCGAGGGCGACGAAGTCCAGATTGGCGACGTGGTCATGAAGGTGAACCGTCGATGATCGACGAGGAGAACAAGTCCGCAAACATGCCCGAGACGTCGGCTGCCCCCGCAGCCGCGCCGGCTCATGCCGCCCCGGCGGGCCCTGCGCCCGTGGAGCCCGAGGACACTGTGTTCTCCCTGCCTCTTTCGCATGTGACGCAAGAATATCCGACATTGACCGACGACGAGGATGTCGAGGACAACGCTGACGGCGGCACCGCCCCCATCGGTGTGCACGCCGCTGCCGAGCAGCCCGCGGTCCCGCAAGACACGCCCGCACCGGCTCACTTTGCCGAACCCGTCGCCACGGCGATTACCGAGAGCTCCGCGGTGTTTGCGGCTCCCGAGCCCGCGGCACCGGTGTTTCCCGTAGCGCTGGTACCCGCCGCAGCGCCCGAGCCCGCATCTGCACCGGAGTCCGCGGCGGCTCCCTCCCCCGCGGCCGCATCGGCACCCGAGGCCATGCAGTCTGTGGCCGAAGACGTGCCCGCAGCAACGACGGAGGATGTCTCCCAGCCCCACGGCACGCCCGCGCACTTCGCGACGCCCGAGCCCGCAGCCGTCGCCCCGCAAGACGACGAGCCTGTCTACCGCACAACCGAAGAGCCCACCACGCCTAACGTTGACGACCCGAGCAACGATGCCGACACCGTCTCGCCCGGCGATACGGCCGAGATTGACGTTGCCGCCGTGGAGGCCAAACTTAAGGAACCCGGCTCGACCATGAGTTTTGAGCCGCTGACCGACGAGCGCATCGAGACCGACTCGACCTACGACGCCGGCACGACCACGCAGCTCATGTGGGGCGCCCGCTCCGATGTCGGCTGCGTGCGCCCGCATAACGAAGACTCCTATCTGGTGCAATCGCCGCTCTTTTGCGTATGCGACGGCATGGGCGGCCACGCCGCCGGCGAGGTAGCCTCCTCCATCGCGGTCGAGACCATCGCCAAGACGGCGCCACAGGCTGCCGACGCCGCGCGCCTAGCCGCAGCCGTCGAAGCTGCCAACGCCGCCGTCATCGAGGCCGCACTCAACGGCCTGGGCAAGCCCGGTATGGGCTGCACGGCAACCTGCGCCTATATCGAAAACGACATGCTCGCCATCGCCCACGTGGGCGACTCGCGCGCCTACCTGCTCCACGAGGGCACGCTCATCCGCGTGACCCGCGACCACTCCTATGTGGAGGAGCTCGTGGACGCTGGCGAAATTACGGCCGATGAGGCGCGCGTCCATCCCAACCGCTCGGTTATCACGCGTGCGCTGGGTTCGGACCCCGCCATGTATGCCGACCACTTTACCCTGCACATCGAAGAGGGCGATCGCCTGATCCTGTGCTCGGACGGCCTTTCGAGCATGATTCCCGATAGCGAAATCGAAAACATCGCCACGCAATCGTCTACGGCGCAGATTTGCGTCGACAACCTGGTGGACGCCGCGCTCGCTGCCGGCGGCCACGACAACGTGACGGTAGTCGTTGTGGACCTGGTCGACGACGGCGTCATGCGCGAGGCGAAGCGTGTTCGCCGCCGCAACGTCACCATTGCCGCCATCCTGGGCATCGCTTTTGTGCTGGCGGCAGCCATCTGGGCCTACGCGGGCGTCACCGGCTCGTATTACCTGGGCACCTACAAGGACACCGTCGCGGTCTACCGGGGCATTCCCGGCAAGCCGCTCGGCCTTAAGCTGCACTGGCTCGAGAGCACGACCGCCATCAAGCTATCCGACCTACCCGAAGACACGCAGAATCGCCTGAAAGCAGGCATTCCGCAAACGAGTGTCGACGACGCGCAGGACACTATCTCCAAGTACCGTCATCAAATCGATGAGGAACAGACCCGCCAGGTGATCGACGCGCAAACGATTCGCGACAACACCGACCAGGAATCGACTTCCAAATCGAATTCCGAAAAAACCGCCGAACAGTCCGCCGAGGCCGAAGCCTCCGATAAGAATTAGAAAGGGAGTGCCGCTTATGAGTCGCCGCAACACCGAAATGCTCTTGCTCATCGCCTCGGCGTTCCCCGTCATCCTGCTGTATGCGATGTACGTGCTCACCGCAGGCGCTTCCATCTCGTTTGAAACGCTTGCCGTGCCGATCGGTCTCTTTGCCGCCTTCGCCGCGGCGCATATCGCCGTGCGCATCCTGGCGCCCGGTGCCGATCCGGCCATCCTGCCCATCGTCTTTGTGCTTTCGGGTATCGGCATCACGTTCGTAACGCGTCTGGCACCCGCCCTCGCCATCTCGCAGCTCGTCATTCTGTTTGTCTCGGTGGCACTGATGGTGGGCACGCTCGCGATGATCAAGAATCTCGATGTGGTCATGCGCTACAAGTACACCTTTGGCATCATCGGCATCATCTTGCTGATGCTGCCCATCTTTATCGGCACCACCATTTCGGGCTCCAAGCTGTGGATTCGCATCGCCGGCTTCACCATCCAGCCCGGCGAGTTCGCCAAGATTTTTATCGTATTGTTCTTGGCCGGATACCTAGCCGAGAACCGCGAGCTACTCTCCATCTCCAATCGTAAGATCTTGGGCCTCAAGGTCCCGCGCCTGCGCCTGCTGCTACCGCTGTTCGCTGTGTGGGGTGTATGCCTTCTGGTCGTTGTCTTCGAGCGCGACTTGGGCTCCGCCGTGCTGTTCTACACCATCTTCTTGCTGATGCTCTACGTCGCCACGGGACGTTTCTCGTATGTCGTCATCGGCCTTGCGCTTTTGGCAGTGGGTGCCGTGGGCGCCTACAAGTTCCTGTCGCATGTCCAGGTACGTTTCCAGATCTGGGCCGACCCCTTTAAGGATGCCCAGGGCCAGGGCTACCAGATTGTGCAATCCCTTTTCTCGTTGGCTGACGGCGGTCTTATCGGCGTTGGCATCGGTAATGGCATGGCCAATAACATCCCCGTCGTCGAGTCCGACTTCATTTTCTCGGCCATCGGCGAGGAAATGGGCCTTTTGGGCGGCGGCGCCGTACTCGTCCTGTTTATGCTCTTTGCCGTGCGAGGTCTGACCACGGCCGCCCGCGCTAAGTCCGACCTTGCCGCATTTAGCGCCACGGGCCTCACGGCCGCCATTAGCTTCCAGGCCTTCTTGATTGTTGGCGGCGTTACCCGCCTGATTCCGTTGACCGGCGTCACCCTGCCCTTTATGAGCCAGGGCGGCTCCTCGCTGCTGGCGAGCTTTATCATTGTCGCGCTTTTGCTGCGCGCCGGTGACGAGGCCACCGGTCGCGAGGCCGAGCTCACCGGCACCGGCACCATGGCCGCCATCACTGACGACCAGGTCGCTTCTGCCGCGGCGCATGCCGGCACGCGCTTCGCTTCTTCGTCTTCCTACGGCCGTGGCAGCCACTCCACCGGCTCGCGCATGCGTCGTCGCCTGCTCGATACGCCCGAATCTGGCGTGCTCGGCCGCGTGGCGCTCGCTAACCGCCTAACCCGCGCGGTGTTTGCCTTTACGGCCCTGTTCGCCATCCTCATCGGCAACCTCACCTATGTCCAGGTCATCAAGGCCAAGGATTACCAGGACATGCCGACCAACAATCACACCATCGCCCGTTCCAAGTACATCCAGCGCGGCTCCATCATCACGTCCGACGGCGTGACGCTGGCCGAATCGCTGCAACAGGAGGACGGCACCTACGTACGCTCCTACCCTAACGGCAACCTGGCCGCCCATGTGGTTGGTTATGTGAGCCAGCAGTACGGTACCGCCGGCATCGAGAGCGTGATGAACGACACGCTCACCGGTTCCAAGGATTACTCCAGCTGGAACAACGCCATCGCGTCGCTCGCGGGCCAAAACCAGCCGGGCAACACCGCCAAACTCACCATCGACTCCCGCATCCAGACGGCCGCCGAACAGGCTCTCAAGGGCTTTAAGGGCGCCGTTGTGGTCATGGACCCGCGCACTGGCGCGGTGCTCGCATGCGCCAGTTCGCCCACCTACGACAACACCAACATCGACGCCCTGCTGCAATCGGGCGGCGGTGAGGACAGTTCTATGTACGACCGCGCCATGGACGCCCTCTATACTCCGGGCTCCACGTTTAAGGTCGTCACGCTTTCGGCGGCACTCGAGACCGGCACCGCAAGCCTTTCGAGCACTTATCAGGCGCCCGGTTCCATGGATATCGGCAATGCACCGGTCACCAACTCCGCCAATGAGAGCTACGGCACGATTAGCCTGCAGCAGGCCTTTGCCGTGTCGTCCAACGTCGTCTTTGGTCAGGTGGCAAACGAGGTCGGCGCCAGCTCGCTCGTACAGTTCGCCAACGCCTTTGGCTATGGCCAAAAGCTCGGTCAGGACCTAACCACCACGGCGTCCATCATGGCCGACCCCTCGCTCATGACCGAGTGGGAAACCGCCTGGGCCGGCGCCGGCCAGCCCGTCGGCATGGACCACACGCCGGGTCCGCAGACCACCGTCATGCAGAACGCCGTTATCGCGGCGGCCATCGCCAACAGCGGCGTCGTCATGGACCCGTTCTTCGTTGCCCAGGTGCTCGCCCCAGACGGAACCGTGGTCAAGACCACGCAGTCCCGCTCACTGGGCCAGGCCGTCAGCGCCACCACGGCCGAACAGGTCAAAAAGGCCATGCTCGACGTCGTTCAATCCGGCACCGGCACCGATGCTCAGATTCCGGGCGTCAAGGTTGCCGGCAAGACCGGCTCTGCCGAGACCGTCGGTACCAACGTCAACTCAATGTTCGTCGGTTTTGCGCCTTACGATTCACCCACGGTCGCCATCTCGGTAGCCTTGGAGGATTACGACAAGCACGACGTCGAGGCGGCAAAGATCGCCGGCATCGTCCTGACCGCGGCGCTTGCCGCCCAGGGAGCGTGATGCCCGTGATTGATGCGCAAGCATGGGGCGTGCCGCGGCCGATAACGCTAGCGGCAATGCGCCACACGGCCCCAGCGGCCTCAAATTTGGTACTACACACATCGTTGAGCGAATAGTCATGTTAGGAGCAGGAATGGAACAGAGGGTCCTCGGGGGAAGATACCTCCTCAAGGATAAGGTAGGAACGGGCGGCATGGCGACCGTCTACCGTGCACAGGACCAGGTCCTCGACCGCACGGTAGCTATCAAAATCATGCTGCCGCAATATGCCGGCGACGCCACCTTTGCCGCACGCTTTAAGCAGGAGGCCCAGGCAGCCGCCGGCCTCTCCTCCCCCTATATCGTCGGCGTCTACGATTGGGGCAAGGACGGCGACACCTATTACATCGTCATGGAATACCTGCGCGGCACCGACCTTAAGAGCGGCATCAAGAGCCACGGCGCCCTTGACCCCAAAAAGGTCGCTCAGATCGGCTCGCAGATCAGCTCCGCACTTTCGGTCGCCCACAAGCACGAGATCATCCACCGCGATATTAAGCCGCAGAACATCATGGTGCTGCCCGACGGCAACATCAAGGTCATGGACTTTGGCATCGCGCGCGCCAAGAACAGCCACCTTACGCAGGACAACAACGTTTTGGGCACCGCCCACTACGTAAGCCCCGAGCAGACCCGCGGGCAGGATCTAGGCCCCACCTCGGACATTTACTCGCTGGGCGTCGTGATGTACGAGTGCGCCACCGGCCGCGTGCCTTTCGACGGCGACGATGCCATCTCGGTCGCACTCAAGCAGGTCAACGAGCTGCCCGTGCCGCCGAGCCAGATCAACTCCGGTGTCGATGCCGATCTTGAGCGCATTATCCTCAAGTGCATGGAAAAAGATCCGGCTAACCGTTTCCAGACGGCCGACGAGCTGCGTCAGGTGCTCAACAGCTACCTGTCTGGTCGCGCCGTCAACGTGCCGGAGCCTACGCGCGTTATCGGCGCCGCTGGCGACCTGGGTGCCACCAAGACCCGAGAGCTATCCGACCAGACGCGCGCCATGGTACGCCCCGTCTCGGGCGTGAGCGGCCAGAATACCGCCCGTAGCTCGGTTTCGGGCTCCACCGGCTCCTACGAGGTCGAAAAGCCCAAATCCAACAAGAACAAGATCATCGCCGCCGTGGTGGCAGCCGTTGCCGTCATCGGCATCGTGGTGGCCTTTGCCACAGGACTCTTTGGCGGCGAGCAGGTCACCGTGCCCGATGTGCTGGGCAAGGACCAGCAGACTGCCGTCGAGCTGATCAAGGAAGCCGGCCTCGAGGTCGGCACCATCGACCAAAGCTACAACGACGATGTCGACGAGGGCAAGGTCGCCGAGCAGACGCCCAACGGCAACACCAAGAAGGCCAAGGGCACCAAGGTGAACCTGGTAATCTCCAAGGGCCCCAAGCCCTCCGAGAAGGTTGAGGTTCCCCAGCTTGTCGGCCTGACTAAGGACCAGGCAGAAGCCGCGCTGGCAAGCGTTGGCCTGAAGGGCAACGCCTCCGAGGAGGCCAACGAGGCCGATGAGGGCCAGGTCTTTGAGCAGGGCACCGATGCCGGTAAGGAAGTCGCGAAGGGCACGACCATCTCGTACAAGGTCTCGGGCGGCCCGGATACCACGTCCGTCCCCGATCTGACCGACATGACCGAGGCCCAGGCGCGCAACGCCCTCGATATGGCAGGCTTTGGCGTCGACGTTAGCTACCAGGAGAACGACTCGGTTACCGAGGGCACCGTGATCAGCTGGAACCCCAGCGGCAAGCAGAAGCCCGGCGCCACGATTACCGTCGTCATTGCCAAGAAGTCCGGCAAGGCCGCCGTCCCGGGCAACCTGTACGGTAAGAGCATTTCCGCCGCCGTCACCGCACTCAACAACGCCGGTTTCTATAACATCGGCTTCTGTGACCAGAACGGCAATCCCGTGAGCGGTAACGAGGATGCCACCGTTACGGGCGTCTCCCCCACCGGCAAGCAGTCCACCGACAGCACGATCACGCTGACGGTCGCACTTTCTGGCTCGGGTTCGGGCTCTGGCTCGGGCACGGGTGACGATTCCGGTACGACCAACTAGTCGCCACCCCACCGCTCATCACGGCTCTCGCCGCAAACATATTCGCTCACAGGCGCCCGCTTGCTCCCCCAGCAGCGGGCGCTTCGTTTTTGACATGGTATGAACCAGAAGAGCCCGGCACCGTGGTGGTACCGGGCTCGGCAAATCTCTGGTGCCCCCGGGCGGATTCGAACCGTCGACACCCGCTTTAGGAGAGCGGTGCTCTATCCCCTGAGCTACGGAGGCATGTTGTACTAGTGTAGCAGATTTACACTATCGTCACGGGTAGTCATTGCAGACGTTCTTTAATGACTAGACGTTTAAGAACGTCGCAGGCGACTAGTTGCCTTTGTGGAAGAGGCCTTTGATGACGGAGGGGATGCTCTTGGCGCCCTTGGCGGTCACATCGATAAAGTCAGGCGAACGCACGAGCTTATCCTCGTCGACATACTTGCGGACCGCACGAAGCGTCTCTTTGTCGTCGCGCGTCGAAAACGTAAAGTGACCGTTGTCCTTGGTGAAGATGGCAAAACGCGTAATCTTCTTGGTGCCGCGCAAAACCTCGGCGGCGATGTAGTCGACCTCATCCCACGGGATTTGGATATAATCCTCGGGATTGCGCTCGTTATAGTACTCAAACGCCTTGTTTCCCACCATCACGTTACCGTGGCTGGTAAGCCCCATGAGGCAGGTCGCCGGCGTTGCCAGATCGACCGTGCTGTTCTGAGATTGCGCCATGCGCGCCTCGCCCTCCAAATAAAACAATCGGACCGCATCCAGTGTACCCACCGGGTGCGGTCCGTTTCAATGGCTCAAAAGCCCTTGTCTAGCTACTCTCGGTCTTAAGCCGAAGCGTGCTTACATGAAGCCGCAGACTCGACCGATGATGCCGATGGCGAAGAGAGCCAGGATGATGACGATCGGGCTGACCTTCTTCTTGAGGAGCTTGCAGACCAGCAGGGTCAGGCACACGGCGGCAAGGCCAGGGATGAGCTGATCGAGGTTGGCCTGAAGCGTGGTGACCTTCACCTGATCAAGGGCGTTAGCACCGATGGAGTTATACATCGTCAGTGCTTCCTTGACACCCTCAGAACCGGAGGGCAGGTTAGCCCAGTCGATAAAGGCGCCAGCAGACTGCGTGACCTTGGAGACGACCGGGGTGAAGGAGATAGACACCCAGCGCTCGACCAGGGCGCCGATGATGAACATACCCAGGATGGAAGCACCCTCGGTGACCTTGCCCATCAGACCGCCGGAGAGGTCCTTGGCGATGGAGGAGCCGACCTTGTAGCCAAACTCCTGCGTGTACCACAGGAAGGCGTAACGGATGATGTTCCACGCGAAGAAGAACAGCAACGGACCGGCGATGCTGCCGGACAGGGCCAGGGAAGCGCCCAGAGCGCCCAGAATCGGGCGAAGGGTGAACCAGAAGGCGGGGTCGCCGACGCCGGCGAGCGGGCCCATCATACCGACCTTGACGCCCTGAATGGCGACGTCGTCAATCGGGGCACCGTTGGCGCGCTCCTCCTCGAGAGCGAGGGTAACGCCAATGACGGGGGCGGAAACATAGGGGTGGGTGTTATAGAACTCCAGGTGGCGCTTAAGAGCAGCAATCTGGTCATCCTTGCTGGTGTAGAGCTTCTTGATCGCAGGGATCATTGCGAAGCACCAGCCGCCGTTCTGCATACGCTCGTAGTTCCACGAGCCCTGAAGGAACTGATGACGGAAGCAAACCTTCTTGCGGTCAGCCTTGGTGAGCTGAATCTTGTTCTCTGCCATATGTATCACTCCCCTCCTACTCGTAATCGTTCAGAATGTCGCCGAGCGGGTCACCGGAGCCGCCGCCCATGCCGCCACCCTGCTTGGCCAGATCCTTAAGGCCAAGGTAGATGAGGGCAAGGGAGATGCCGATGAGGCCAAGGGCGATCAGCGTGAGCTGAGGGATGGCAGCAAGGACAAAGCCGAGGATGAAGAACGGCCAGGTCTCCTTGGTGGCCATCATGTTGATGACCATGGCGTAACCGACGGAAGCGACCATGCCGCCGCCGACAGCCATGCCGCCGGACAGCCAGTCGGGCATAGCGTTAAGCGCGTTGGTAACAGCCTCGGCCGGGATGATGCACAGAAGTACTGCCGGGATGGCGATACGAAGGCCCTGCATGAGGATGGCAGCGTACTGCCAGCGCTCGATGCCGGAGAAGTCGCCCTTCTCGGCGCAACCGTCCATGGCGTGAGCGATAGCGGTAGCCAGGGTACGGCAGATCATGGTCAGGAACAGGCCAGCGACCGACAGCGGGACGGCGACGGCGATGGCGGCGGTAACAGCCTTGGCCGAATCGGTGGCGCCGCCGTTGAGGGCGAGCACCATGATGATCGAAGAAGCGACCGAAGCCAGAGCGGCATCAGGCGCGACGGCGGCGCCGACGTTAGCCCAGCCAAGGGCCATCATCTGGAGCGAACCGCCCAGGAGGATGCCCTCCTGAAGGTGACCGGTTACGAGACCGATAAGCGTGCATGCCACGAGCGGCTGATGGAACTGGAACTCACCCAGAATGCCTTCCATACCGGCAAGCAACGCGACAATCGCAACAAGCAGAATAGTGATTGCAGACATGTATCGGACCCTCCTTTACTATGCTTGAGCGGCCAGTTCGGCCTTAGCTTTCTTCAACATGGCGTCGAGATCCTCGGAGGAATCCGAAGGAACCTTGCGGACCTCGAACTTGACGCCCTTGGCCTTGAGGGCCTCAAGAGTCTTAACGTCATCATCGCCCATAGCGACGGCGTTGGTGACGACGACCTTGCCCTTGGAGTGAGCCATGGAACCGATGTTGACTTCCTTGATGTCAACGCCGGCCTCGATGGCCCTGAGCAGATCCTGCGGGTTCTCGAAGAGCAGCATGGCCTTGGTGTCACCAAAGCGCGTGTCCTTGACGACCTCGGCCATCTTCTTGATGGGCACGACGTTGGCATGGACTCCCGGAGGGG
Source organism: uncultured Collinsella sp. (assembly GCA_900552155.1). Lineage (GTDB taxonomy): Bacteria > Actinomycetota > Coriobacteriia > Coriobacteriales > Coriobacteriaceae > Collinsella. The sequence continues at coordinate 5,863 of URYU01000004.1, read as the reverse complement.
CAGCCTGCTCGATCATGGTCTTGCGGAGCTCGTCGTGAGCAACGCCGTCGGAAACCACGATGATGCGGTTGGGGTTGATCTGCTTGGTCCACGTGGTGGCCACCTGACCATGAAGCAGACGGGCGGCGAGACGGACGTGGGCGATCTTGATGTGCCCGTCGCCGATGACCGTTCCCGGAGGGATGGCGCCTGCAGGAGCAGCGGCGGCCGCAGCCGGCTTCTTCTCCTCGGGCTCCAGAGACTCGGGCTTGACACGCACGCCAGCCTTAGCCTCAGTCACGAGATGTTTTGCGATCGCATGTGCAGTGTTCTTTGCGTCAAAGCGCTGCGAATATGCCTCGATGAGCATAGGCAGGTTGACACCGGTGACGATAGCCCAGGAATCGTGGCCCTCGATGAGTCCGCTGATCTGGTTGAACGGCGTGCCGCCCCACAGATCAACGAGGAAGAGCACCTGCTCCTGGTCCTCGAAGGAAGCGACTGCTTCCTCGACCTTGGCACGGAAATCGTCGGGGCCCATGCTCGGCTCGAGCGAGACCACGGCAACAGACGGCTGATCGCCAAAGACCATCGAGCCCGTCTGCTTGATTCCAGCTGCCAAGTCCCCGTGGCTAGCAAGAACAATACTTACCATCACATAACCTCCTTTTTGTCTACGTATTTCCTACACGACATGAAAGGAGTATACCTGTTTGGATTGTGGAATTATAGCTAAATTCGCAAAAGGTTGGTTTATTTGTTTAAACGTCTAAGTTTGTTACAAATTGATTACGTTGCCGGTTTACAGCTTATTGCCTGTTAAAACGTGATTTGCTGATTGCTTTCAAAGACATATATAAAGGTGCACTGTTCGTTAAGACCTCTTTTAGGTGGATCCCAATGCGTCTGTGTGCCACCATTTTGTTTAAACAGACATGACTTGACTAACCGAAGCAAATATGTTTAGAACTCTAGCCCATGTAGTCATTGGATGTTAGGCGATGTGGAGAGGGTTGGCGGCGTCGACGGCATCGGGGGCGTCGGAGAGGCCGTCAGGAGCAGCGTCTGCCGGGTCCTCGTCGGGGGTCTCGATCTGCTTGATCATGACCTCCTGGCCCTGCAGCAGGTATGTTTCGCCGCTGCCGCAATGGGGGCAGGTCTTGCCGTGCTCGACTGTCGCATAGTCGCGGCCGCACGCCTCGCAATGCGTCACGGCCTCGACAGGTTCCACAATAAGCTCCGCACCCTCGGTGATGGACTTTTTATCTGCCGCCCAGCGCCAAGCGTCGAGCAGCAAGTCGGGAACGACGCCCGAGACCTCGCCCAACAGCAACGTCACGCTCGAAACGCGACGCACGCCATGAGCGCGCGCCACATTCTCGACATCGCGAATGATGTGATAGACGATTCCCAATTCATGCAAGGCGAATACCTTTCAACAATGGTTGATGCGATGTCAGCCAAACGTCAGCGAGCGGCGATCCAGGTGCCCCAGGTTGCCCCGAAACAAGGCGTCCGCTGGGCTTTTGCCCGCGGCGCCGAAGTTGAGGGGCAAGATGGGGTGCCTGGGCGCCGCGCAGCGTCGGCAGTGCCGCCGTTCGTTAGAACGTCGGAACCTAATGACCAAACTTAATCTTGATAGCACGCTTGAGCGCATACTTGCCGAGGCTTGGGAGCTTTTGCTCGTATTTGACCATCGTGGAGCACTCGGGGCGGTCGCGATCCAGATGGATGGCGTCAAACGCGCACTTGGTAGTGCACAGACCGCAGCCGATGCACTTGTTGGGGTCGACGATCGAGGCACCGCAACCCAGGCAGCGGGCGGTCTCGGCGCGTACCTGCTCCTCGGTAAAGGTCTCGACGTACTCGCTAAAGGGCGCAGCCTTCTCGCGCTCGCGATCGACATGTGCCACCTCGCGGCTCGCGTTGTCGTAGCTCTCAATCACGACATCGTCGCGGTCGAGCGCGGTGTAGCGGCGCTGATTGCGACCGATGGTGAGCGTGGAGCCCGGCTGCACAAAGCGATGGATGGACACGGCGGCCTCGTGACCGGCGGCGATAGCGTCGATGGCAAAGCTCGGACCGGTGTAGACGTCGCCGCCCACAAAGATGTCGGGCTCGGCGGTCTGATAGGTCTGGGGATCGGCAAGGGCGCCCTGGCCGCGGCCAAGCTCCACCTTGGAGCCAGCCAGCAGATCGCCCCACACAATGGACTGGCCAATCGACATGACGACACGGTCGGCATCGACACGGCGCAGATCGTTCTCGTCGTACTCGGGCGCAAACCGGCCCTCGTCGTCAAAGACACGCGCGCAGTGCTTGAAGGTGATACCGCACACACGACCGGCCTCGTCCAGGTGAACCTCCTTGGGGCCCCAGCCGCAACTGATGTGGGTGCCGTCCTCAACGGCCTCGCGACGCTCCTCCTCGCTAGCGGGCATCTGGGCCTCGCTCTCCAGGCAGAACATCTCAACGTGCACGGAACCCAGACGGCAGGCGTTGCGCGCGACGTCGATAGCCACGTTGCCGCCGCCCACCACGATGGTGCGACCGGGCAGCGCGTCGATCTTGCCACTGTTGACCTCGCGCAAAAAGTCGACGGCCACGGTCACGTCCTCGGCATCCTCGCCCGGAATACCGGCGAGGCGGCCGCCCTGGCAGCCGATGGCAACATAGAAGGCCTTAAAGCCCTGCGCGCGCAGCTCGTCGAGCGTCACGTCGCGACCGACCTCAACGCCATAGCGGAACTCGGCACCCATCAGGCGAATGACCTCGACCTCGGCCTCAATGACGTCCTTCTGCAGCTTAAAGCTGGGAATGCCGTAGGTGAGCATGCCGCCCGGGCGCTCGTTTTTCTCGAACACGACGGGCTTGTAGCCCTTCTCGGCAAGATAGAAAGCACAGGACAGGCCAGCCGGGCCGGCACCGATGATGGCAATCTTCTGGTCGAAGCCGCCAGCGCGCGTCGGGGTCACCACAGGTGGGACATAGCGGGTCGCGGCGTCCAGATCGCGCTGGGCGATAAACTTCTTGACCTCGTCGATAGCCACGGCGGCGTCCACACGGCCGCGGGTGCAGGCATCCTCGCAGCGGCGGTTGCACACACGGCCGCAGATAGCGGGCAGCGGGTTCTCGCGCTTAATGAGTGCTAGGGCCTCGTCATAGCGCCCCTGCGCCACGAGCTTCAAATAGCCCTGAACGGCAACGTGCGCGGGGCAGGCCGTCTTGCAGGGAGCGGTGCCGGACTCATGCGTCTCGATGCGGTTGTCGTTGCGGTAGTTGGGCGACCACTTGGTGTGGTCCCACTTGGTGGCATCGGGCAGCTCCTGGCGCGGATACTCGGGCACCTGTCCGCCCGCCTTTTTGCTGCAGAGCTTCTGGCCCAGTTTGGCGGCGCCGGCCGGACACACCTCAACGCAGCGACCGCAGGCCACGCACTTGTCCTTCTCGACCTTGGCGACATAGGCCGAGCGCGACAGGTTGGGCGTGTTGAACAGCTGAGAGGTGCGCAGGGCGTAGCACACGTTGACGTTGCAGTTGCAGATGGCGAAGATCTTGTTCTCGCCGGCAATGTTGGTAATCTGGTGCACAAAGCCGTTGTCCTCGGCCTGGCGCAAGATGTCGTAGACCTCTTCGCGCGTCACATAGTGGCCACGGTCGGTCTCGACCACGTAGTCGGCCATATCGCCCACGGCGATGCACCAATCGGCCGGGTCGTCGGCGCAGCCCTCACCCATCACGCGACGGCTCGCGCGGCAGCTGCAGGTGCTGGCGGCATACTTACCCTCGTATTTGTCGAGCCAGTGCTCGATATGCTCGATCGGCACCGAGGTGCTCGAAGCATCGATAGCCTTCTCGACCGGAATGACGTGCATGCCGATGCCGGCGCCTCCGGGCGGCACCATCGGCGTGGCCTTGGACAGCGGGCCCTTGGATGCCTGTTCAAAGAACTTGGCGTAGACCGGGTGCTCCTCGAGCTGGCTCACGCGCATGTTGAGGAACTCGGCGGAACCCGGCACCAGCATGGGCAGGACCCACTGCTTGGCGCGCTCGGGGTTTTCCCAGTTGTACTCGAGCAGGCCCGTGTAGCTCATATCGTCGAGCATCTTCTCGATATCGGCCTCGGGCATGCCGGTGAGCTTGACCATCTCGGGCAGCGTATAGGGACGGCGCATCTTCATCTTGCAGAGCACTTCGGCCTGCTCGTCGGTTGCGGCCTCGGCAAACGACCAGTACTCGTAGCCCAGCAGCTCATCGCGATGCAGCAGACGGTTGGTGCAGTGCTCGCACAGCTTGACGATGGCCTCGCGCGGATGATCCGGCAGCGGCGGCACGAACTCCGAACCGATGTCGGGCTCGGTGTAGCTAATCCCCGGTCCGTTGAGAATCATGGTTGTCCCTTCTCTTGCCACAGCCCGACGAGGCCGCAGCGCCCCTCTTTTTTGCAGGCCGGGCATGCCCCCCATGCCGTTCACCCGCCATTGTTGACATTGTGTCAAAAATAGTATTGACGAACCGTCAACAATATTCAAGACTGTTAGGCGAACGGTCAGGCAAAAGAGGATGAAAGGCGGCAAAACATGGGCAACAACACAGCAGATACCTCTGTGGTCGATGCCGTTCCCGCATCCGATAGCGCGGCAAAGCGCCTGACGGGCGACGAACGCCGTCGCGAGATCCTCGATGCCGTGCGCACCGTAAGCTCCGAGCTGGGCGTGTCCCACCTATCGGTATCGGCCGTGACCAAGCGAGCCGGCTGCACGCGTTCATTGTTCTACCATTACTTTGCCGATATGGACGCCGCCGTCACCGCCGTCATGGACGAGGCAATCGACGGTTTTATCTCCGAGCTCGAGCAGTGGAATGCCAACCGCACCGTCGGTGATATCGAGGGCGCGCTCGACACTGTCGCCCCGCTCTTTAAGCGCCTGGTCGCCAGCGGCCACGAACTGCCGCACACTCTGACCTCCAACAGCGGCGCGCTCTACGGCGGCTTTTTGCACAACGTGGTCCAGCGTGTGGCGCAGTATATCTGCGACACCACCGTGGTGGATTTTGTCGCCCACCACGAGCTGCGCATCGACCATGTCTACGAAACGTTCTACACCCTCATCATGGGTCTTTTGATGTATATCCGCACGCACCCCGATGTGCCCGACGAGACGGTCAAGGAAATCATCGCCTCGACACTCCACATCGAGGGCTATACCGCCAAGTATCCGGAGCGCAAGCCCCAGAACTGACGACATTTGGCCAAACTGCCCGCGATCAGAAGAGGGGCCGCGGGCGTGTGAAAGGAGAGCAGCATGCTGTTCGATGTTTGGGGTAGCGATACCCTTATCCACTGGGCCGGCTGGGCCATGGTCTTTATTGGCCTGATCGTGCTCAACGAGGTCGGCCGCCGCACCAAGCTGGGCGCGGCAATCATCTTTGGCGTGGCTCCGCTGGCCATGACCATCTACTGTGTCGCCATCGCCGTCGGTGTTTCGCAGGGTGCCGAGTGGGCGCTCACCAACCCCACCCATGTGTACCAGAACAGCTGGTTCCACTACGCCAAGGTATACGCGGCACTGGCCGGTTGCTGGGGCTTCATTGCCATTAAGTACCAGTGGGGAAAGATCGGCAAGGCGCATTGGTTCCGCGCGTGGCCGTTTGTGATCGTCGCCATCAACATCATGATCGCCGTCGTGTCCGATTTCGAGAGCGCCTATCACTTCTTTGTCCTGGGCGAGTCCACCTGGGTCACCTCCGAAGGTGCTACGCAGCTGGCCGGCTGGAACAACGTGTTCAACGGCATCGCCGGTATCATCAACATCTTCTGCATGACCGGTTGGTGGAGCGGCTACGCCTCCGAGGACAAGACCGACATGCTGTGGCCCGACAT
>URYU01000003.1 GCA_900552155.1 uncultured Collinsella sp. | reverse complement strand
CGCCGATGCCGGAAAGCCCGCTCTCCCGGCCAGCGACCCTCCCCACGCGGCGGACGACATCGAGGTGCGCCGCGGCGCCCTCGCCCACCTCGAGCGCGACACCCGAGGAGTCATAGCCGCGATACTCCATACGCTTGAGGCCCGTGACCAGGATGTTCTTTGCAATATCAGAGCCGGTGTAGCCGACGATTCCGCACATAGGATAAATCCCTTCGTTCGCGTGACTGCAAGACGTCCACGCACAGGGGGCGCTGAGACGTATAACGTTCGAGTATTGTACTCACGCAAACGCAAGCTGATATACCAGAAGTGGTATCTCAACTTAGATACCACCCGATGCACACATGCCCAAACCACCGCGATTGGGACAGGCGCCTTTATGGTTGCTTGGACCGGGGCGGCGGCCTGCCCCGGTGAAAGATCTCGATCTGTAACATCTGGGCCTCCGGAAGCCGGCTTAGTGTTACAGATCAAGACATTACGATTCAGCCCCTGCACTATGTCTCGATCTGTAACAGGTAGAGCCGGTTTTGCCGTCCAGATGTTACAGATCGAGTCAATTGAAGGCCCGGGCAGCTCAAACCGCCACAAAGGTACCTGTCCCCATTGTGGTGGTCGCGCTTGCAACGATGTTTGCCCAGATAAAACCTGCCAAAATAAACCTGTCCCTAATTAGCAGGTTTTGACGCCCTCGGGACGGGCGATGCTACAATCTGACTTGTACTTGAAACGCATCAAAGGGGCCGCTATGGCAAAGGTTAAAATCAGCGACGTCGCGCGCGAGGCAGGGGTCTCGCTGGGCACGGTATCCAACGCGCTCAACCACCCCGAAAAGCTGCGCCCCGAGACCCTCAAACTCATCAACGAGACCATCAATCGCCTTGGCTACCTGCCCAACCAAAGTGCCCGTCAGCTCGCGGGCGGCACTACCAAGTCCTTTGGCCTGGTCCTCCCCCGTCTCGATCACGGCTTCTCGCTCCAAATTGCCAGCGGCGCCCATAACGAGGCCCGCAAGCACGGTTACGACCTGCTCATCGCCAACGCCGATAACGACGATATTCTCGAGGACCATTACCTGCGTTATTTTATGGGCACGCAGATGTCCGGTGTCATGGTTCAGCCCATGGCGTCCCCCGACTGGCACCCCGCAATGACCAAAATGCCCGTGCCGATCGTCTATCTGGACATCCACTGCTCCGAGCCCGGTTACTACGTTGCCGCCGATAACGAGGCACAGGGGCGCATTATCGCCGAGCTCGCCATTGCCCGCGGCGCACACCATATCACCGTTGTGGGAAGAGCGGCATTCATGCAGCTCACCCTGCGCGTACTTGGCATTCACAAGGCCCTCGCCCTGCATCCCGATATCAAAATTGAGGTCATTGACGCCGGAGAGTGGAATACCGCAGTCGACGGCTACAGCATCGGCGCTCAGATTGCCGAGCGCTCTTCCGACGAGCGCCCCGATTTTGTCATCGGCCTTTCCGATGTATTGGCCTCGGGCGTTATCTCGGCGTTGATCGACAAAGGCATCTCCGTCCCCGAGCAGGTCCGCGTGGCCGGCTGCGACGGCAACCCACTTGCATGGAGCGGGTCGGTCCCCCTCACCACGGTGGCACCGCCGGGTTACGAAATTGGCCGCAAGGGCGTACAGCTCCTCATGGAGCAGATCGAGAACAAGCCCATCGCCAAGGCCAAACGCGTCCGCATCGGCTCCGCTGCGCGCCCCGTCCCCGCGGGCACGGCAACCGAGGACATCAACCGTCAGGAACTCGTGCGGCCATTCCTCTTGGAGCGCGCCAGCACCCAGGCGAGCACCCAGACCGACGCCACGGCCATCAACCTAGGCGCATATCTCTAGCACGTCGGCCAGTATGCCAAAACGCCGCTTAAGCAAAAGAGGCCCGACCATTGCCGGGCCTCTTTTGCTTAAGCGCAAAGTCAACCGATTGTTCGTTTCAGCTCCGCAATTGTCTAGCGCACGGCCTTGACCGCCGCCGTCAGATCGAACAGCGTATCGAGCACGGCCTCGCAGCCATCCACCACGTCCTGCGGCAGCGGCACGATGTCGGGGACGGCAAAGACATGGCAGCCGGCCGTAATGCCCGAGACGCAGCCGTTGCGCGAATCCTCGACCACGGCACACTCCTCGGGGGCAAAGCCCGCGCGCTCGCAGGCAAGCAGATACATCTCGGGGTCGGGCTTGCCGTGCACGACGTCCTCGCCGCAGGTCACCGTCTCAAACTTGTCAAAAAGACCGACCATCTTAAGGTTGCGCTCCGCTGTAACGTGGCGCGACGAGGTCGCAAGGCCCACGTGATAGCCCGCAGCCAGCAGCTCGTCTAGGCACTCGGCGGCGCCGGCCTTTAGTTCCAGTTCGGTCTTGACTATCTCGTCGCGAATCTCCTTGTGGCGATGATAGATCGCCACAGCGGTTTCTCTGCCGCCGTAATGTGCCTCAAGAATGTCCATGACATCGGGCAGTGTGCGACCGATAAACTGATGGATCAGCGCATCATCAATCGCGAGCCCCAGCTCAGCGGCGCCTGCCTTCCAGGCCTTAATCCCCAAACGCTCGGTATCGACCAGCGTTCCATCCATGTCAAAAATAACAGCCTTGATCATATCGGCCCCCTCACCGGATTGCATTACTGCCACTCTACCGCACTTTACAAGCTTGTATATAACGTATATAGCATATTGCACTTTCGTTACATAGCTGGAAGTCTTATGACAAGCAGCTCGGTGGGATTATAGTTTCATCCGAGCTTTAATAACTGTAAGGAACTTTCATGCTTTCAGACACCGCCGCACCCGCAGAGGTACTTCAGGACAAACTCGCAGCACTCGAGCAGCTGCTTTTGGCATACGGACGCGTCGCCATCGGCTTTTCCGGTGGTGTCGACAGCAGCTTTTTGGCCGCGGTCTGCGCCCGCATCATGCCTACCAATGCCCTCCTCGTCCATCTCACCACGCCGCTCATCGGCACGCCCGAACAGACTTCGTTTGAGCAGTCCGTTGATGGACAGGCCAATGAGGGGCCGCATTTTAAGCTCCCCGTGCTCAATCTTTCGGTGGATCAGCTGCAGCTCCCCCAAGTAGCTTGCAACGACGCCAATCGCTGCTACCACTGCAAGCACGCTGGCTTTACTGCCATCGTGAACCACGCCAAGTCTCTCGGCTTTCCCACCGTCATCGATGGCAGCAATGCAAACGATCGCGGTGACTACCGCCCCGGCATGCGCGCGGCAGAAGAGCTCGGTGTACGCTCCCCTCTTATGGAGGTCGGCTTTACCAAGGACGAAGAGCGCGAGCTGCTGCGCGCATGGGGCTATCCCGTCTGGAACCTGCCGGCGGGAGCCTGTCTTGCCACGCGCGTCCCCACGGGCGAGGAGCTTACGCACGAGAAGGTCGACCTGATTCGCGCCTGCGAGGATTACCTACATGATCTTGACCTGGCTCAGGTCCGCGCACGCCTGGTCGGCGGCTGCATGCATATCGAAGCCGCTCCCGCAGATGTCGCCAAGATTGCCGCCCTCGGCGGAACCGCCGTCGACGACGAGGGCAAAACCCCGCCGCCCGCCGCCATCGAGTCTGCGCTGCGCGAGCTGGGCTGCGGCCACATCTCCCCCGAGGTCACTCCCTACATCCACGGCAACATGAATCAGTAACCTACCAAAAAGGGACAGGTTTGTTTTGGCAGGTTTTATCTGGGGAAACGTAAACAGGGCCGCGACACTTATATGGCGTCGCGGCCCTTTTCCTTGGAGAGGGATCGATTAGTTGAGCGGGATGACCGCTCTAGTCTTCGAGTCCGCTATTGATGAGCTCCGCGATCTCAACGGGATCGGTGCTCGCGAGAGGCGGCGGTATACCCGATCGTCCTTGGTTGGCAGATACCAATCCCGCGGAAGTCTTCCTTACAACACAGACCTGACCGTAGCTTCGATACCGTCGGCGTCCAAACCGTACTTGTGCAGCAAATCGACCGCAGGGCCGGACTCGCCGTACACATCACGCACGCCGACGCGTCGCATCGGCACCGGATGCTGCTCCGCGAGCACCGAGGCCACAGCCTCGCCAAGACCACCGATAATCGAATGCTCCCCGGCGGTGACCACGCGACCGGTCTTCTTGGCGCTGGCAACCACCAGACGCTCATCAAGCGGCTTGATCGTGTGCATGTTGATGACCTCGGCGTCAATACCATCGGCAGCGAGCGCCTCGGCAGCCTCAAGCGCCTCGGCGACCATGAGGCCGCATGCGACGATAGTCACATCGGACCCCTCGCGCACGACCACGCCGCGGCCAATCTTGAACTCATAGTCCTCGCGGTCGTTGATGACCGGTGTTGCCAGGCGGCCGAAACGCATGTAGACCGGACCCTCAAACTCATAGGCGGCGCGCACGCAAGCACGAGCCTCGATGTCATCGGCGGGAACGATCACCGTCATACCCGGGATCGTGCGCATGAGCGCAATGTCCTCGCAGCACTGATGCGTGGCGCCGTCTTCGCCGACCGAGATGCCCGCATGCGTGGCGCCGATTTTGACGTTGAGGTGCGGATAGCCGATGGAATTACGAACTTGCTCGTACGCGCGGCCGGCGGCGAACATGGCAAAGGTGCTCGCAAAGGCAACGTGGCCCGTGGTCGCAATGCCGGCGGCAAGTCCCATCAAGTTGCTTTCGGCAATGCCGGCATCGTAGAAGCGCTCAGGGTGCGCAGCCTTAAACTTACCGGTCTGCGTGGCGGCGGCCAAGTCGGCATCGAGAACCACAAAGTCATCGCGCTCATTGCCCAGCTCGACAAGTGCCTCGCCATAGCTAACGCGCGTGGCGACTTTCATGACGTCTGCCATTAGAGCTCCTCCCCTGCTGCTGCGAGCTCGGCCATGGCCTGCTCAAACTGTTCATCGTTGGGTGCCTTGCCGTGCCAGCCCACCTGGTTTTCCATAAAGGAAACGCCCTTGCCCTTCACCGTCTCGGCGATAATGGCCACAGGTGAGGCGCTCACTTTGCGAGCCTCGGCAAAGGCGGCGGCAACCTGCGCCATGTCGTTACCGTCGGCGAGCTCGATCACATGCCACTTAAAGGCGCGGAACTTGTCGGCAAGTGGCATAGCCGAGTTAACTTCGTCGATACTGCCGTCAATTTGCAGGCCATTGTGATCGACGATAGCGACGAGGTTATCCAGGTCGTGGTTGCCGGCGAACATAGCCGCCTCCCACACCTGGCCTTCCTCGCACTCGCCGTCGCCCAACAGCGCGTAGACGCGGTAACTGTCACCCCAGTGCTTTGCGGCAAGTGCCATTCCAACCGCGGCGGAGATACCCTGACCGAGCGATCCGGTAGACATGTCGACGCCCGGCGTGTCATTCATATTGGGATGGCCCTGCAGGCGACTGCCGATATGACGGAGCGTCTCGAGCTCCTCCTTAGGAAAGAACCCGCGTTCGGCGAGCACGGCGTAGAGTGCCGGAGCGCAATGTCCCTTGGAGAGCACAAAGCGATCGCGCTCAGCGCGGCTCGGATTCGCCGGGTCAACATCCATTTCCTCAAAGTAGAGGTAGGTCATAATTTCGGCGGCGCCAAGCGATCCACCCGGATGCCCCGACTTGGCGGCATGAACCGCAGTCACGACACCCTTCCTGACCTCATTGGCGACCTTCGCCAGTTCCTGGTTGGTCATACGAATTCCTCTCTTGAAAACAACCCCGGCACTGGATGATGCGATGCCGGGGCAATTCACTCGTTTAAGCCCGCGCGACGACCTTTTCCAGTCAGCTTCGAGGGAGGCGAGACCTTGATCGGTCAGCGGGTGGCGCAGCCACTTCTTGAGCGCGGGCATAGGCACGGTCGCGATGTCGGCGGAGTCAACGTCTTCCTGCGTCAGCTCCTTCTCGATACCCAGGCCACCCTGGCCTCAACCTTGCGCTCAATGCCATAGGCGGCGCATTCATTCTGAATCGCCTTCTGGGCCATATACGCGTAGGCGATACCCAAGGTACAGACGGCACCGCCTGCGATCTTCATTTTTCAGATGGCGTGCCAGACGGAAATTTCACCCTGAAACACAAAAGCCCCAAGTCAACAAAAGCCAGGAGCCTTTGCCAACTTGGGGCATTACGAGTCGCCGCCGTACAGGCAACGACGACCCTTACTCCTTCTGCCATCAACCGATATGGACGACTCGGCTTGTCCGGTTACGGCAGGATATGGAATCCAAGCGTTTCGATATCACGCGCGAAACCCTTAACGGTGTCGAGCGAATACTCCATGAGGTCCTTACCGACGTTCTTGCGCTTGGCCAGGATGCTGTTGGGAACGGTAATGATCTGGCACCCCACGGACTCGGCCTGATAGATATTCAGCAGCTCACGGGTAGACGCCCAGAGCACCTCACACTGCGGCTCTGCCGCGGCCTTTTTGACAGACTCAGCCATCAACGGCAGCGGATCAACGCCGGTATCGGCAATACGGCCGGCGAAGATAGAGATGATAGACGGCGTCTCAGCGGAGACAGCGTCCACAAACTCATCGACCTGCTCGGGAGTAAAGATCGTCGTAACGTTTACCTTAATGCCGTCAGCGGAAAGACGTTTAACGAGCGCCGCGGTCGACTCACCCTTGGTATTGAGTGCGGGAATCTTGACATACACATTGTCAGCCCAAGTCGCAATCTCGCGAGCCTCGGCCTCCATGCCCGCCTCATCGTCCGCGAAGACCTCAAACGAAACCGAGACATCGGTGATGTGCTCGAGCACGGTCTTGGCGAACTCGCGATAATCGGTCATGCCACCCGCCTTCATAAGCGATGGGTTAGTCGTAAAGCCCTGAACGTTACCGTTCTCGGCCATGTCGAGCATGCCCTCGAGATTGGCACCGTCGGCAAATACCTTGATTGCCATAATGTACTCCTTACATACATGATGATATAGAAATGTGCGGACTGAATTGTTTGTCAAAAGTGCCGCCGCGTCAGAGCGGAACGGAGAGCCCCTTAATCGAGTTCGATCTCGAGGCGGTAGAGGTCGGCGCGGTAGAACGACTCCACATACTCACGGGGCACATTCTGCTGGTCATGAGAAACCCTCGTAATGTTAAGCAACGGAGCACCGGCGCTGATGCCCAAAAGCTCGGCCTGCTCGTCGGTAGCAACGCAAGCTCCAATCTTTTGGCTCACACGGCTCCAGCGGATATCGCACGAGTTATTGAGATAAGCGCGAAGCGATTCCTTGGAAAAGTCGCGCTCCGCAATATGCGGGACATAGCCGTCTTCGTAATAAATCGTCTCCAGATAGAACGGGCGATCGCCCGACACGCGCACACGGCGAAGGCAGAAGGCCTTTGCGCCCTCCGCCAAGCCCAGCTCGTGGGCAACGTGCTGAGGCATGGTTACAACGCCAGACTCAATCAAGCGTTTTTGCGGCACTGCAAACTCGTCCACATTCTTCTTGATATAGCTCGAGACACGCTTAGGCGAGCTAAGTGGCACGTTGGCAATAACCTCGGATCCGCGGCCACGCTTCTTCTCAATCAAGCCATTATTAGAAAGCAGCTCCATCGCTTTGCGCGCCGTTGCACGCGAAACGTCATAGCGCTTCATAAGATCGCTTTCGGAGGGAATGTAATCGCCAATCTTGTAGGCACCGCTCGTAATTCCCTGGAACAAGATATCGTACAGCTGAGAGTACAGCTGTTCCTTGCCGCTAAAATCGAGCTCAGACGTATCGGTCATCATCCCTCCCCTATCTAGACTAATTCTCTAAATCCTTGATATCAGGTACTGTCTTTTAACAAATGTTAACTGCAAAATCTCAAAAGACACACATCGATAACGCTGCCCGCGTATATTCCACTCCAGCCGAGCATACTTCACCGACTCACCACCATCTTGGGGCATTCTTTATGCAAAGAATGCCCCAGACTGCCTCTAGCGCGCGCCGAAAAGCTTGCGCGGGCTGGCACTCGCGCCGATACGATCGGCACCGGCGCCCGACATAAGTGCAAGATCTTCTTTCGTGCGAACGCCGCCCGATGCCTTGACCTTTACACGGCCGCCCAACTCTTGAGCAAACAGATAGACATCCTCAACCTGGGCACCAGCCGTACCAAAGCCCGTAGACGTCTTAATAAAGTCTGCGCCGGCAGCCTCGACGGCATGACAGATCGGCTTTTTGGTTTCCTGCGCCAAATAGCACGTTTCGACAATAACCTTGAGCGTCGCGTTGGGCACAGCCTCGCGCACGGCTCGAATATCGTCCTCGATTGCCTGGTAATCGCGGGCTTTGACCATGCCCTGATCGATCACCATGTCGATTTCGGAGGCACCGTTGGCGTAGGCATCGGCCGCTTCGGCCGCTTTCGCAGCGCTCGTCATATAGCCAAGCGGGAAAGCGATGACCGTGGTGAGCGCAAGGTCGGGATAGGCCTTGTGAGCACGGGCGATATACGAAGGCGGGATGCATGCGCTGGCACAACCGTACTCGAATGCCTCGGCACAAACGGCATCAATCTGATCCCAAGTCGCCGTCGGCTTAAGCAATGTATAATCGATGCGCGAGCAGAGGTCCTCATCAGTAAACTCTGCCCCCGCCTTGGCGGCAATGGCGGCAACCGACGAGGGATCGTCCAGATACTCATCGACCTTGGCCAAAAAGCCCGGATAGTCAACGGTATCGACATTGGTCACGTCAAGCTCAATGGTATGACCCAGCTCAAACGTATCATAGCCGCGGTTTTTGATGCGGTCGACAAGGATATCCAAATCGACCAGGTCGTCGCCCTTGCTACGATCTTCGAGCACATCGCCCTTGTGATAATGCGTCACAATGTGCGCAAGATGACGCGTCGGCTTAAGATCGCGAGCACGGTAGCGCTTGCTGATCATAACGGGATCGGCGACAAGACGAATCGTGAGCACACGGTAGCCGTGCTTGTCTGCCAGCTCGGCGAGCCTGTCGTGCTGCTTAGCGGAAAACGGATAATCGCACATAATCTGCGGCCCATCCGCCATGGCGACATCGAGGCGACGGAACCACTCCTGAAGAGCGTTCGCATCAACCTGCGCCTTTTCCTCGGCATTGTTAAAGCCGTACGTATCCCAATACTCTTCTTTAACGTCGTCAAGCGAGACGCTCAAAAAGCTCTCGGATGTATGGCGAGCCTTGATGCGATCTGCCAAATCGGTTTTGCCCGTAGCCGGAGGTCCGGCAAGCAAAATCAGCGTCTTCTCCATGCTGGGAAACCCTTCTTACTACCCAATTATTTGCCACGAAGCTGGTCTTTGGAGATAGCAAGCATCTCGGTAACCTTGTCCATGTAATACTTGATAGCCTCATCGTCTTTCGCTTCGGCGGCAGCCGCACGCTTCTTGTTGTACAGCTTGACCAGTGCCGCAGACGCCTTGCCCATCGTGCGATTGACTTCCAGGCTTTGCTCGTATGCCTCAACGGCCTCGTCGACCATGTTGGCATCGGCATAAAGCTTGCCAATCTCGTTTAGAACGTTTGCGGCAGCGACGCCTTCCTTGCCCTCGAGCTCGGAACGCTTTGCCTTAACGGCGTCGAGAACGGCATCTCGATCGAGAACGGGTGCGGTCTCGGCTGCAGCGGAGGCCACCTTCTCCTTTTTCTTGCCAAATCCAAACAAACCCATTGGAAACCTCCACTAGCAGTAATAAACGAAAGGGGTTGTTCCCCTGCCGGGGACCAGGCACAGGAACAACCCCCTTAAAGAAAGACTTGGACCTTCGTCAGGCGCTACAAGAATCCTTATGCGATACCAAAGACGCTGAGGATGGACTTGATGGCCATGAAGAAGAAGCCGGTGACGACGGTGTCGACGTCGGTGCAGGTCATGTTCACGAAGCCAATCTGAGCGAGCATCGGGGACAGGAGCGCAGGCAGGATCATGATGAAGATGCCGTGGAAGATGCAGCCGATGATGGCGCCGCGACGACCGTCGATGGCGTTACCGAAGACACCAGCAGTGCCGCCAGCGAAGAAGTTGGACATAACGCCGGGGATGACGAGGGTGCCCATGAAGCCGGTGATAGCCATGCCGATCAGCGAGCCAAGCGTGGTGAACACGAAGCCGAAGATAACGGCGTTAGGGGCATAGGTGAACAGGACAGGGCAGTCCAGAGCGGGGCGCGCATCGGGGACGAGCTTCATCGAGATGCCCTGGAAGGCGGGGACGCGCTCGGCGAGCAGCAGGCGGACGCCGGCGAGCAGGACGTACAGACCGACGACGAACTGCATGGCCTGGAGGAAAGCGTAGACCATGAAGTTGGTGGCGCCGCAGTAGTCAGCAGCAGCAGCGGGACCAGCGAAAGCAGCGACGACCAGGTAGAAAACGATCATGACCAGGCCGACAGCAGCGTAGGTATCCTGGAGGAAGGACAGGGACTGCGGAATCTCGAGGTCCTCGGTGGACTTGGACTCCTTGCCGCCAGCGAGCTTCTTGGTGATGCTTGCGATAAGGGCGGTGAACATATAGCCAAAGGTGCAGAAGTGACCCAGGGCGATGTCATCGGACTCGGTAATCTTGCGGACAACGGGCTGAGCGAAGGCAGGCATG
Organism: uncultured Collinsella sp.; assembly: GCA_900552155.1. Lineage (GTDB taxonomy): Bacteria > Actinomycetota > Coriobacteriia > Coriobacteriales > Coriobacteriaceae > Collinsella. Next base: position 22,815 of record URYU01000003.1, on the reverse strand, counting down.
AGGGTAGCGAAGGCGCCACCGACGATGGAGCTGACGACGATCAGGGGGATACCGCGAAGACCGCAGAAGAAGGCGAACACGACGCAGAGCGTGGACTCCCACAGAAGGGCCTGGCCAGTCAGGAACACATACTTAAACTTGGTGAAACGAGCGAGGATGATGTTCACCACGAAGATGCCAGCGAGGCAGATGGCGATCTCGGAGCCAAGGCCGAGGTCGGTCATTGCCTGACCGTTGATGCCCTCGATGGAAGCGACGACGGCGGTCATGCCGTTGAAGCCGAAGGCGGAGTTGAACATATCGCCAAAGTAGGCAAGAGAGCCTTGCATGACGCTCGAGCCGGCAGCCAGAACAAGGAAGCCGAGCATCGTCTTAAACGTGCCGAGCAACACGTCGTTGGCCGACTTCTTCTGAAGCACAAGGCCCAGGCAGGCGACGAGACCGATAACAACGGCGGCCTGCGTCAGGATGTTATTGATAATAAACTCAAGAACAGCCATGTTGTACACCCCTTTTTCTCATGTACATTTCTATCAATCTGGGTGAAAAGACCCTTACTCTAGGACGCCCATCTCCTTGAGCACCGGAGTCAGCTTCTCCTCGATTTCCTTCTTATCGACAAGGCGCTTAAGGAACACGCAGGGAAGACCGGTGTTGTAGCTCTCGATCTGCGTCTTGAAGTTCTCGGCAGCGACGATCATGTCAAAGCCCTTGGAGGCACCCGCGGCGCTGGAAACGCTGTCGTGGTCCATCTTGCACTGGACCCCGAGCTTCTTCATGACCTGTTCAATAGCCATCTGGCAGGCAAAGCTGCTTCCAAGACCATTGCCGCAGCAGCACAAAATCTTGACCATGTTCATTTCCTTTCCTTTGGGGGCACGTGCCCCACCTCGGGGTAGATGCGGGCGAATACATAGACTCGCCCGCACCAAGCGACACTGTTTTACGCTGCCGCACCCGTAAATGCCTGATAAATCTCGTCGGCATCATCAGAAGCGACGATCTGCGCAATCTTGTCCTCATCCATAAAGATGCCAGCAAGTACCTGCATAGCCTCAATATGTGAATTGGAATCCTCTGCCGCAAGTGCGACCAAAAGACGAACATCGAAGCTGTCTTCCGAGAACCTAACGGGCTTCTTCAGAACCGTCACGGCAAGCTGACCTTTAATGCAGCCATCCTCGGGGCGACCGTGAATCAGCGCGACGTCTTCGGTGAGCACATAGTAGGGACCCATCTCGTTGGTGGCGCGGATAATCTCATCCGCATAGCGATCCTCGACGTAACCGCCCTCGTTGAGCGGAGCGATGGCGAGCTTGATCGCATCCTGCCAGGAATCGACAGAATCGGCAAGGCGAACGTTTTCGCGCTTGAGCATCTCCGTAATCTGCATCGGTGCGCCTCGTCCCTAAGCGACGATATTCTTGAAGAGGCTGATGCGATGCTCGACAACCTCTTCGACGGCCTTCTGAGCAGGCATAACCATGTTGCGGTTGGAGGCGTTCTCCTTGAGCTCGTCATAGCACTGCTTGGAGGTCTTGTTCCAGTTGACGAGCAGATCGGTACCAACATTGAACTTACGGATACCCAGGTCGATGACGTGACGAACGTCCTCGTCCTTAACACCGGTGCCACCATGGATGACCAGGGGGAAGCCGTTCACGGCATCGCGGATCTTCTCGAGCTGATCGAAGGAGATGTTGGTCTTGGACTTGTACTGACCATGGTTGGTGCCGATAGCGACGGCAAGGGCGTCGATGCCGGTCTTCTCGATGAACTCAACAGCCTGCTCGGGATCGGTATAGCGCACGTCGGCATCGGCGACGGCGACGCCATCCTCGGTACCGCCGACGGTACCGCGCTCGGCCTCAACGGAAGCGCCGTGGGCCTGAGCCATCTCGACGATGCGTTTGGTACCAAGGATGTTCTCCTTGAAGGGAAGCGCGGAGCCGTCAAACATTACCGAGCTATAGCCGGCCTCGAGAGCCTTGCGGATCTCGTCGAAGTTCTTGGCGTGGTCGAGGTGGAGAACAACGGTGACGCCGTACTCCTCGGCCATGGACTTGCACACAGCAACCAGGTTGCGGTGACCGACATAGCTAGCGGTGCCCTCGGAGGTCTGGATGATCACGGGGGTGTGCAGGCGAGCCGCGACGCGAATAATCGACGGGCACATCTCGAGGTTATGGGTGTTGAAAGCACCAACGGCCATGTTGAGCTGGTTAGCCTCTGCCAGAACTTCGCGCAAGGTTACGTACATAGTGTTTGCCTCCTGTTGTCTCCACTGGATGTATCAAGTGGCGACCGCACAGGGGGTGCCGGTCGCCGTTCTTGATCGACAACTTGGTTATCACAAACGTCCGTATATTCGGATGTCCGTATGATATTTCGTTTGAAATGTTCCGATTTGCCCGTTCACCTGACTTTTCCGACCGTTTACCCGTAAAAATAGGGCGCCCGCAACCCATGCGGACGCCCTTGTCTGTCAGCCGCTCTCAACCAAAACGGAGTGCAAGTTCAACTGGCTCGACCCCACCTCGATCTAGCCATACGTCAAATATGAGGCAAATGAATCAGTAGCGTCTATCCCTAATCTTGAGTATTTGTTCGACAGAACGGCCCCTGCCGGCTCCTGCTAGACTGGTAGATTCCCAACCGTCCATCCAGGAGCCTCCATGTCGCGCAAGTCCGCCTACAAGCAAGTACTTTCCATCGGCACCGCCGTGGTGCTGGGGTTTGCGCTGTTCACAGGGTCGCTCGACGGAGCGCCCAAGTTGTTATCGCCGCAAAGCGATGAGCAGGCGGCGGCTCTGGCCGAAAAACAAAACGAGAGTCCCAGCCGCACCGACGACGAGGCAGACCTGGTTGCCCGGCTCGAATCGGGAACAGCGAGCTCCTCGGACCCTCAAAATAGCCAGGACGCTGGCGATGACTCCGATTCCGCCGCGACCGACACCGGTGACGACGCCTCCGCGGACAGTGCCGCCACCCCTATCGACGAGGTCGAAAACCCCGATCTCGACCGCGCCCGCGGCGTATATCTCAGCAGCATTCCCGACTACGCCGGCAACCCCTACGTTGCCCTGCGTACTGACAGCACGCACCCGCTCGGCACGCCGTCATTCACGCTCGATGAATACGAGCGCGCTACAGAAGAGGGTTGCTTTAAGAAGTTCTCCAAGCTCGACAGCTTGGGCCGCACCCGCAAAGCGCTCGCCTGCGTGGGCCCCGAATCGCTTGGTCAAGGCGAGCGCGGCGATATCTCGCGCATCCACCCCGCCGGCTGGCACCAGCAGCGCTACGACTTTATTCCGGGCCAGAGCCTGTACAACCGCTGCCACCTTATCGCCTGGTCGCTCTGCGGCGAAAACGCCAACCGCAAAAATCTCCTCACCGGCACGCGCTATCTCAACGAAACGGGCATGCTGCCGTTTGAAGAGCAGATTCTCAACTATATTCGCGATACGGGTAACCATGTGCTCTACCGCGTCACGCCCATGTATAACGAAGAGGAACTTGTCTGCCGTGGCGTACGCCTTGAGGCGCAATCGGTCGAGGACCACGGCCAGACCCTCTGCTTCCACGTGTACTGCTACAACCTGCAGCCGCATGTGCAGATCGACTATGCCACCGGCCGCAACCAGGCCTCGGGGGACTAGGGCCGTCCAAGCTGCCCCCGAACCTAAAATGATCCGTTTTCCTCCGTCCCCTAGGGATCAAAAAGGGCCGCCCTGGATTGCCCAGAGCGGCCCTTACATCGGCATATATGTTGCAGGCAAAGTCACGCGTTACTTGGCGCGGCCCTCCTCATAGCGCTCGACCAGTTTGGCCTGAACGTCATAAGGCACCTGCTCATAGCCCGCGGGCTTCATGGTAAAGTCGCCCGTGCCGCGCGTGATGGAGCGCAGGCGCGTCGAATAATCCGTCAGCTCGGCCAGCGGCGCCTGGGCAATGACCACGGTGTCTCCGCGCTCATCGGTCTCCATGCCCGTCACGCGACCACGCGAGGCCGAGATGTCGCCCATCACGGCGCCGGCGTAGCTCTCGGGGATAGTCACGGTGATTTCCTCGATGGGCTCCAGCACCACCGGGTCGGCATCGGCGCATGCCTTGCGCAGGCCGATGCGAGCCGCCGCGCGGAACGCCATCTCGTTGGAGTCGACGCTGTGATACGAGCCGTCGTACACAGCCACGCGAATGCCCGTGAGCGGGTAGCCGGCAATGATGCCGTCCTTCATGGTCTCCTGGACGCCCTTGTCCACGGCGGGAATCAGCGAGCGCGGAATACGGCCGCCTACGACCTCGTCCACAAACTCATAGCCGTCGCTCATACCGTCGGGCCCAATGAGCGGCTCAACGCGCAGCCAGCAGTCACCATACTGGCCGGCGCCGCCGGTCTGCTTCTTGTGGCGGCCCTGTGCGCTCGCCGTGCGGCGAATGGTCTCGCGATACGGAATACGAATCGGCACGCTCTTGGCCGCGACCTTGGTACGGTCCTCAAGGCGATTGAGCAGGACCGAAACCTGTGCCTCGCCCACCGCCGAAATGATGGTCTGACCGGTCTCCTCGTCGCGGTCGATGCTCATGGTCGGATCGGCCTTGCAGGCCTTCTCGATAAACGTGTAGAGCTTCTCTTCGTCGCCGCGATTCTCGGCCTCAATGGCGATGCGGTACTGCGAGTTGGGAAACTTAAACGCCGCAGCCTCGACCTTGCCGGTAATCGAGAGCGTATCGCCCGTCTCGGCCGCCAGCTTGGGTGCCACGATGATATCGCCGGCATAAGCGTGGCCGACCTCGGTCATGTCACGGCCGCACATCACATACAGGTGAGCCAAACGCTCGCCCTTGCGCGTACGTGCATTGATCAGCTCGAAGCCCGGCTCATGCGTTCCCGTCAGCACCTTGATAAAGCTGATACGACCCTGCTGCGGATCGGCCAGAGTCTTAAACACAAACGCCACCGGACGGTCATCGTCACTCGAGATCTTAAGCGAATCACCGTCGATGAGCGGCATCTCGCCGTAATCCGTCGGCGCCGGGAAGTATGTGGCGATATCGTCCATCAGCGAGTTGACGCCCTGCTCCTTAATGCAATCGCCCGCAAAGACCGGCACAAAGATGCGCTCGGCGATCGCCTTCGACAGCAGGCCTTCGAGCTCCTCCTGTGTCAGCGTCTCCTCGCCTTCCAAGTACTTCATCATCAGCTCGTCGTCAGCCTCGGCCACCAGCTCGCACAGATGGTCATGGGCCTCCTCGGCCTGGGCACGATACTCCTCAGGAATCTCCGACTCAACGGCTTCGGTGCCGTTGCAATGGCGTGCCTTCATGCGCACCAGGTCGATGATGCCATCAAAGTCCTCGCCCTCGCCCCAGGGAAGGGTCACGGCGCCCAGGCGCGTGCCAAAGCGCTCTTGCAGCAGGTCCATCGTGGTCGCAAAGCTGGCCTCGGAGCGCGACAGGCGGTTTACGAACACCGCACGCGCCAGGCGCAGGTCCTCGGCGGCATACCAGAGCTTAACCGTCGTAGGCTGCGGGCCGGCCTCGGCATCGACCACAAACAGAGCCGTCTCGCAGACGCTCATCGCGGCAAAGGCGTCGCCGATAAAATCGGGGTAGCACGGGGCATCGAGCACATTGATGCGCGCGCCCTTCCAGTCGATCGGCGCAATGGTGGTCGAGATGGAAAATGCACGCTTGACCTCTTCGGGGTCATAGTCGAGCGTGGGCTTGGTGCCGTCGTGTCCGCCCAGGCGGGCGGTCTTGCCGGAAAGGTGGAGCATGGCCTCGGCGAGTGAAGTCTTGCCCACCCCGCCTTGGCCTACGAGCACCACGTTCCTTACATTACCGGTCTTGGGAGCACCCATGATGACCTCCTTGCAGGGCCGCGCGCATTGCGCGACGCCAACGGGGAGAGTTCGCGGTCGGTGCCATCCCGGGAGCAGCATGGTCGGCAGCCGAGCCGACTCACCCTCCAAATGTCCTATGCCACCACCCTACCCTCACGGGCGGCTGTCCATGCATACCTTTCGGCGCACGTATGGATACAGGCGGCGAGAGGAAGAGACAAGCTTGTGGGGCGATTATTAAACCCCATCGATACAAATAAAAGCCGCCGCAGACCATAAGACCCGCGGCGGCTTCATCTCAATACATGGTTGAGCCTACTCCTCGATACGGCTCAAGAACTCACGGGTGCGTTGCTCGCGCGGATGGTCGATAACCTGCTCGGCCGGACCCTCCTCGACAATGCGGCCGCCGTCCATAAAGACCACGCGGTCGGCAACATCGCGCGCAAACCGCATCGCGTGGGTCACGATTACCATCGTCATATCCTGCGCGGCAAGGTCTTTAATGACACGCAGCACCTCGGCCGTTAGCTCGGGATCGAGCGCCGAAGTCGGCTCGTCAAAGAACAGGATCTCCGGGTCGAGCGCCAAGGCGCGGGCGATGCTCACGCGCTGTTGCTGACCACCCGAAAGCTCACATGGTACCTTGTTCTCGTTGCCCGTAAGCCCCATCTGCGCGATCAGCTCACGCGCACGCGCTTCGGCCTGCTCGCGCGGGCGCTTGAGTACGCGAACCGGAGCATCGGTGATGTTTTTCATCACGGTATAGTGCGGAAACAGATTGTAGTTCTGAAACACCAGGCCAAATCGCGAGCGTGCCTGCTTGGGCACGTCGCCTTTCGCATATACCGCACCCGACCCCGCGTCCGTCGCAACGGCAAGGTCGCCAAACGAAAGCGAACCACCGTCGAGTGTCTCGAGCAGTGTGGCGCAGCGCAGAAGCGTGGACTTACCGCCGCCCGAAGGCCCGATAATCGCCACGACCTCGCCGCGCTTTACCTCGAACGAGATATCCTTGAGCACCTCATTGCCGCCAAACGCCTTGCGTGCGTTCGCTATATCCATTACCGAATTAATCATGGTAGTAATCCAATTTTTTCTCGGCAGCGCCCAGCAGCATCTCAACCACAAAGTTAAAGACCCAGTAAATCAGCGCCGCGATTGCAAACGGCACCATGCTCACCTGCGAGGCGACCAGCGCCTTGGCCGTCGAGAACATCTCCCCCACGCCAATGGCAAACGCCAGCGACGTGTCCTTGACCAGCGTGATGATCTCGTTGCCCATCGCCGGCAAAATGCGTTTGGCGACCTGCGGCATCACGATGTACAAAAACGTCTGCAGACGAGAGTAACCCAGCACCTCGGCGGCCTCGTATTGACCGCGCGGAATGGACTGCAGGCCCGAGCGATAGATCTCGGCAAAGTAGCCGGCGTAGTTGATGATGAACGCCACAACGCACGCCGTCCACTTGGAATCGGGCGTGAGCGAGATGCCGAACACGTAGTACGGGGCAAAGTAGATGGCAAACATCTGCAGCATGAGCGGCGTGCCGCGCATCACCGAAATGTAGATGCGCGCAATCCAGCGGAGCGGCGCAATTTTGCTCATGCGCATGAACGCCACGGGGATTCCCAACGGAATCGACCCGAGCAGCGTCAACACAAACAGCTGCAAGCTGACCAAGAATCCCTGGCCAAGCATCTGCATCATGACCTGAATAGACATTACTTGAGCACCCAATTATCGAAAGATAGACCATAGCTTGAATACTTGTCGCACAGGTCCTTGACCGTGCCGTCCTCGTAGAGCGCCTTGAGCGACTCGGTCACGGCGTCGGCCGACTTGGTGTCGCCCTTCTTAAAGCCGACGGCGTAGTGCTCGCTGGACAGCGGCTCATCAAGCTGTGTATAGGCATCGGACTTGGCGGCAAGCTGGTACTGGGCAATCGAAAGGTCGCAAGCCACGGCATCGACCGCGCCGCTCTCGAGCTGCATAAAAGCCGTATTGTACTCGCCGATCGTGTCGAGCGTGGCAAACGTCGCCGCCAGATCCTTCTGGTCACCCTCGAGCACATCCTGCGCAGCGGAATCGGTCTGGGTAATCACGGTCTTTCCAGCAAGATCATCCCAGCTCTTGATGCCCGCATGCTTCTTTACCACCAGCACCTGCTCGTTGAGCATATACGGCTCGGAGAACGTGTAGTCGTCCTCGCGGCCCTCCATGGTAAAGCCGTTCCAGATGCAGTTGATGGCGCCCGAGTTGAGCAGCGTGTCTTTAGCGTCCCAGTCGATGGCCTCGTATTTGACCTCCCAGCCCTGCTTATCGGCAACAGCCTTGGCCAGATCGAGATCAAAGCCGGTGTACTCGCCGTCGTCGCCCACAAAGCCGTACGGAGGATAGGACTTATCAAAGCCCACCACGAGCTTCTTGGACTCCGCAGCGCCCTTTACATCCTTGGCCGCGGTAGATCCGGCAGCAGAGCCCTTGCCGGCACCACCGCCGCAGCCGACAAGACCAAGGCCGAGCACCGTGGCAAACGAGCCGGCTAGACCAACAAACTGACGACGAGACATATCGGTATTCATGGTATTCCCCCTTGGTGGCACTTTAGTTAAGTAAAGTGAGTCATGTAACGTTCAGAATCATACACTTTAGCGTGATAGAGCACAAGGCGAGTTTGCCCGCCGCTGGGCTTATCACTGACACGATTAAACCGCTTGCATATCGTCTGCTAGCTTGGCACGGTACAATACTTGCAGCTTTAATTCATGAATTAGTGGAGTTATTGATGGCAGAATCTCGTGCGGAGCGTAGGGCTCGTCGTGCTTTGGTGGAGGCGGCTGAGGGGTCGAAGGAGGAGAAATCTTCTACGAAATCCAAGTCTTCTAAAGCTGCAAAAAGCAAATCGACCAAGAGCAGGGCTAAGACCAAGCGTTCTGACTCTCGTCGAGGCGGGGACAAAGCGCCTCGGACTCGTTCCAAACGCCCGCATAATGATTCGGTTTCGTCTGCGCGTAAGGCTGTGGATCCCAAGTCTCCCTGTTCCATCATGAAAGCCTGCGGTGGGTGCACGACGCTCAATCGTCCTTATAAAAAGCAGTTGGCAGCTAAGCAGGCTGCCATGGAGGAGCTTTTTGCTGCTCTTTGCGAGCGCGAGGGTATTTGCGTCGACCCCATTCGCGGTATGGGCGTCACCCTGGGCGACCCAGGCAAATATCCTGCGCCGCGCGGGTTTCGCCATAAGGCCGCCACTCCCTTTGCTCCCGGCAAAGAGGGCTCTGTTCGATGCGGCTTTTTTGAACGTGGCACGCACAGAATCGTTGCTGTTCCCGAATGCCCTGTCGAGGCACCGGGCGCCCGACAGATCCTTAACGGCATCGCGCGTGAAGCTGAGCGCCTGCACATTCCCGCCTTTAACGAGGACAAGCACCTGGGCTTGCTTCGCTATGCCGTCGTTCGCTGCGGCTGGCGCACCGACCAGATCATGGTCACCCTCGTGACCGCCCAGCGCGACCTGCCGCATGCACAGGATTTCTTTAAGGCCGTCGCTGCACTCGATCCGCGCATCGTCACCGTCGCCCAAAACATCAACGGACGTCCCGGCAACGCCATCCTCGGCGAGGAAACTCGCATTGTATATGGCGCCGAGTGCATGCGCGACCAGCTGCTCGGCTGCGAGTTCGATATCTCCCCCACCGCGTTCTACCAGACCAACCCGCAGCAGACCGAGCTGCTCTATCAGCTCGCTATCGACGGCATGGATCTGCACCAGGGCGATGTGCTCATGGATGCTTACTGCGGCAGCGGCACCATCGGTCTTTGCGCAGCTAAAGATGCCCAGAACAAGGGTATCGGCATCATGCTGCTCGGCGTGGAGCGCAACCCGGCAGGCATTGCCGATGCACGCCGCAATGCCGAGCTCAACGGTCTTACCCGCAGCGCCTGGTTTATGGCCGACGATGCCACCGACTACATCCTGGATGCCGCCGACAACAACGAGCGCGTCGACGTCCTTTCCATCGATCCGCCGCGAGCCGGCTCCACCCCCGAGTTCCTCGAAGCCGCCTGCGCGCTTAAGCCACGCCGCATCACCTATATCAGCTGCAACCCCGTGACCCAAGAGCGCGACCTGCACCAGCTCCTCGGCGGAGGCTATCGCCTGCTCAAGATCACGCCCGTCGACATGTTCCCCCATACCGACCACACCGAAACCGTAGCGGTCCTCGAGCGCCGCTAACCAACCCAGGTAGATTTTTGGAACATGAAAGGGGGCGGCCCGTCTGGACCGCCCCCTTTCATTGGGCATATGAGTCTCGTTACATCCTCTTGCGCAGGTCGCACACGCCGGCTGCCGCCATCTCGCGCAGCAGCGTCTCGCGGTCGCGTGTCACGATCAGGTCCAGCGGGAAGTGAATCTCGTCGAGCAACTTGCGGGCGTGATCGAGCTTGCCAATGGCCATACCAATGTGGGCATCGGTCGACACACCAATACCCACGCCCAGCTCGGCGCAACGCTCGGCAATCTTGCGGCATACGGCCCAATGCTCAGTGTCGACACCGTGTTCAAGACTATGGTTGTTGATCTCGATAATCTTGTGCTTGGCCTTAGCCGCCAGCAGCACCTCGTCGATATCGAACGACACGCCCGAGCGACCCGTGTGGCCCAGCATAAACACCTTGGGGTGCTCCAGGGCATTGATATACATCTCGGTCGTCTGGGCCAGTGCCGCGCCTTCAGCAATCTGCGGATTATGCACGCTCGCAACCAAATAATCCAAATTACGCGTAACCAAATCGAACAGTGAATGCTGACGGCTGTATGAATCGCCGGCAATATCGAGCGTGACAGGAGTGTCCTCGCCAAACAGGCTTCCGTCCAGTGAAACGATATCGGCCTCGGCACCACGCAGCACCAGCACGCCGCTCCATATACGCGGCCAGATATCCTGGTTGATAAAGAACTGGTAACTGCGCAGGTCATTAGGGCAAGCCGTAACCATAGAGCTCAGATGGTCGGCAGATCCGAGCACCTGCAGGCCACGCTCTGCCGCCCAGTACACATTCTCCTCAATAGTCGAATATGCATGCGCAGAGAACATCGTATGGGTATGAATGTCACAAGAAAGCAGGTAGGGCATCGGGTCTCCTTATCTGGCACGGCCGTCGCTTATATTCATTGTACGCATAGCCTTCGATAGTCGTAAAACCACTCCATCCCAAAGACACAACGTCCATGACAACGGGGTTCGGCTTAACACAAAACCCCGTTTCACGTAAAACATTGTAGGCAGAGCGCTTTACTTTTAACGATACTCGTCCGCCAACTGCTTCCAAGCAGGTAGCGAATTGACAATCGTTTCGTAACTCACGCAATAGCCCAGGCGGAACCAACCCGGCATACCAAAGCTGTCCGAGGGAACCGCAAGCAACTCATACTTCTTTGCGCGCTCGCAAAACGCATTCGCATCGGGCTCGAGCGCCTTCACCCACAGGTAGAAAGCACCGTCCGGCTCAACGTAGGTGTAGCCGTACTCCGCCAATGCGTCGGTGAGCGCCGTGCGGTTGCGGGCATAGGCATCGATATCGCTCGGCTCATCGATACAATCGATAATCACGCGCTGGAAGAGCGCCGGTGCGCATACAAAACCCAGCGTACGGGCAGCGCCCGCAACAGCCGGCATCAGACGCGCAGCCTGCGGATTGGTGTTGGGAACCAAGATCCAACCCACGCGCTCACCAGGCAGCGATAGCGACTTAGAATACGAGTAGCACACCACGGTGTTCTCGTAGATCGAGGGCACCCAGGGCACCTCGGCACCGTACACGATCTCGCGGTACGGCTCATCCGAGATGAGCATAATCGGATTCTCGGGATCGCGCTTGGCGTTAACCTCGCGCAAAACATCGGCCAGTCGCGTCAGCGTGTCGCGCGTATACACGGCACCTGTCGGGTTGTTGGGCGAATCGATAATGACGGCCGCTGTCTTATCGCTAATCGCCTTGAGCACGTTGTCCACGCTCAGCCGGAACGTGTCTTCATCGGCAGGCGCCTCGACACACGTGCAGCCTGCCTTCTCAATCCACACGCGATACTCCGGAAAGTACGGGGCGATAACAATAACCTCGTCGCCCGGGTTCGTAACGGCATTGAGCGTGCAGGTGAGCGAAGCCGCGGCGCCCACCGTCATAAAGACGTCCTTGCCCTCATAGCTCGTGCCAAAGCGACGGTTGAGCGATTCGGCGACGGCTGCTCGACATTGCGGCAGACCCGGTGCGGGCGTATAACCGTGCAGCTGGTCGCTCGGCAGCTCTAAGGCCTTCTTAATGGACTCCGCCACGGCAGCGGGCGCCGGAACACTCGGGTTGCCCAGCGAAAAATCGAATACGTTCTCCGCACCGATCTGCGCCTTGCGCTCAAGACCATAGCTAAAGATCTCGCGGATGATGGAGCTTTCCGCACCGCGAGCATACATAGTTTCGTTGATCATCTGTTCCCCTTTCGCATAGGCGCTATTGTACGCTTTAGCCGAGCAAAGTGCCGCAGCAATGTGACCCGAAATTTATCGGCTTCACCAGTAAGCGGCGGGCAGTCTCCATATCGCTCAAAAGAAAAAGCCTCCGCAGGTTTCCCGGCGGAGGCTTTTGTTAGAAGGACTATTTGTCGGTGTCGGTATCAGCGTTGACGGCACAGTCATCGCCGGCGTCATCGGATGCGGCTTCGGCATCTTCCCGCATGGCCGCCTGCGCAAAGGCCGCGGCATCAGCCGCCAGCTCCTCCTCGCTCATACGAGGCGCGCGCTTCTTGGTCGGCATGCCAGCCGCCTTGGCGTTGCGCTCCTCCTTGGCCGCCAGGATATCGCCCTCGCGCTCAAGGTAGGCATCCCACTCGTTATCGAGCAGGGCGTTCACGGCGTCGCCCTCGACGGTCTCGCGCTCAAGCAGCACCTTCGCCATCAGATCAAGCTGATCGCGACGGGCATCCAAAATCTCGACCGCGCGGCGATGGGCCTCGCGCATGATGCGCTGAACCTCGATATCGATGCGGCGCGCCGTCTCCTCGGAGTAATCCTGGTGATCGGCGTAATCGCGACCAAGGAACACCTGATGCTGCGCCTCGCCAAACACCTGCGTGCCCAGTTCCTCGCTCATGCCCAGACGCGTAACCATCTCGCGCGCCATCTTGGTCGCGCGCTCCAGGTCGTTGCTCGCGCCCGACGTGATGTCATCGCACATGAGCTCCTCGGCAACGCGGCCGCCCAAGAACACGGCAAGCTCGTCGAGCATCTCGTTCTTGGTCTTGAGGAAGTGATCCTCCTGCGGAAGCTGCAACGTGTAGCCCAGAGCCTGACCGCGGCTGACAATCGAAATCTTATGAACCGGATCGGAGTGCTCCAAGATGTGACCCACCAGGGCATGGCCGCTCTCATGGTAGGCAATCGTGGTGCGCTCGGCTTCGGTCATCACACGACCCTTGCGTTGCGGTCCGGCAATCACGCGCTCCATCGATTCCTCGACCTCGTCCATCGAGATCACGGAACGATGGCGGCGAGCAGCCAGCAGCGCAGATTCGTTGAGCAGGTTTGCCAGATCGGCACCGGTAAAGCCAACGGTCATCTGGGCGAGCTTCTCAAACTTAACGTCCTCGTCCATCGGCTTATTCTCGGCATGCACGCGCAAGATCTGCTCGCGGCCCTTTACGTCCGGACGGTCGACCGTGACCTGACGGTCAAAACGACCGGGGCGCAGCAATGCCGGATCCAGAATATCGGGGCGATTGGTTGCGGCGATCAGGATGACCGACTCGCTCTCCTCAAAACCGTCCATCTCGACCAGCAGCTGGTTGAGCGTCTGCTCGCGCTCGTCGTGACCGCCACCCAGACCGGCTCCGCGCTGACGTCCCACGACATCAATCTCGTCAATAAAGATAATCGACGGAGCCTGAGACTTGGCCTCCTTAAAGAGGTCGCGCACGCGGCTGGCGCCGACGCCCACGAACATCTCGACAAAGTCGGAACCCGAGATGCTAAAGAACGGCACGCCCGCCTCGCCGGCAACGGCCTTAGCCAGCAGCGTCTTACCGGTACCCGGAGGACCAACCAGCAAAACGCCACGCGGGATCTTGGCGCCCAGCTTGCGATAGCGGGCCGGAGCGCTCAGGAAGTCGCGGAGCTCCTCGAGCTCCTCGACGGCCTCGTCCACGCCGGCAACGTCCTCGAACTTGACCTTGGGGCGCGTGGCCTCGTTGGTCTTGGCGTTGGTCTTGCCAAACTGCATGTTCCTGTTGTTGGCGCCCATCATCTGGCGCATAAAGTAGAACATGATGGCGATCAGGGCGATCGTCGGAAGCACGCTCATCGCCAAGTCGCCCCAAAAATCGGGGTCGTTGGTGTTGACGATGTACTTGGTATCGGGGTGCTCCGCCATAAGCTCGGCAAGCGAATCGGAGCCGACATAGGTCGAAGAGAAGCTCTTGAGCTCGCTCGTATCGCCCTTGTCCTTTTTCGTCTTCCAGTAATGACCCGCCACGCTTCCGTCTTGAACCGTATAGGTCAAATCTTCGACGCGATCCTGCTTAATGGCGTTGACCATCTCGCTCGTCGCGAGCTTAACGGTATTGCTGGAGTTGGCAAAGCCGGAACCCATATTAAAGAAGGCATAACCCAGAAGCGCGCAAGCCAAAAGGAAATACAGCCAGCCCGTACGCGTGGGCTTCTTGCCTCCGGGCATCCCCGGGATCTTTGGGTCCCGGGGAGCCTGAGAATTATTATCGTTACGGTCGTCGGGCATCTTACGAATAAACCTCCGGTTTCAAAATGCCCAGATACGGAAGGTTGCGATAGCGCTCGGCATAATCGAGGCCGTAGCCCACCACAAAGGCATCGGGGCAATGGGTTCCAACATACTTGGGCGTGATGGCCGAGGTACGGTCCTCAACGTCCTTCCACAGGAAGGCAGCGACCTCCAGCGAGGCGGGCTTGCGGCTCTCGAGGTTCTTCATCAGGTACTTGAGGGTCAGGCCCGAGTCCAGAATGTCCTCGACGATCAGCACGTCGCGACCGCGGATGTCGATATCCAGGTCTTTAATGATACGCACGATGCCCGAAGACTTCACGCCGTCGCCATAGCTCGAAACAGCCATGAAATCGATGTTGGTCGGCAGCTCGATCTTGCGCATCAGGTCGCCCATAAAGACAACAGCGCCGCGCAGAACCGCGATCAGCACCAGATCCTTACCAGCGTAGTCGCGCGTAATCTCCTCGCCCAGGCGAGAAACGATACCGTCGATATCCTCCTGCGTGAACAGAACCTTCTCGATATCCGGATGTTGAGAAGCCATGACAACCCTTTCTTGTGCTTATCGCCCACACACCGCCGTATGGACGCGAACTTCACATTTTAGCAGCGCACGGGGTATATTTTCCAGCCCGTACGCCATCAGCGCGGGAATACCGTCAACGTCGCACAGAATAGCTGGCGTGGGACGCTATTCCGCATCGACCACGCGGAGCAGATATGCCACGCGCGTTGCGGCCGTGCACTTAAAACGCTCGTCCGCGCGAACTCCGGCGACCCACACCACGGCGCCCCCCGGCGCCGTCCTCACCATGGGCACGCCGGCGCGCTCGGAAACGGGAATGCGAGCCTCACCTAGCAAGTCGGATACTTTCTTGCTTCGACCACTCATCCCTAACGGGCACATCACGTCTCCCGGTACAGGACCGTCCACCCACAGGCGCGCCAATCGCGCCTCTGCAGGGATCTCGCCACGCGAGCCCGCCAGGATCCGCTCACTATCGCTGTCGGCAAAACCCAGGGCAGCCGCGTCTACCAAAGCTGTCACTTCCCCGGCAGCTGCAAGCTCACGGGCGCGGCGCACGATATCGCATCCCGGCTCAACGGCCATCGGTTCTGTGACCAGTATACGTCCCCCGCCCAACGGCAAACGACCGGGTACGGTAACCCAGTCCGCGACCAGGCCCTCGCGAGCCGCCGGCGCCTTGAACGCCAGCATGCCAAACTCAATGCGTGCGTCAATCCCCGCCGGAAGCGTGACCGAGCCGGCGCCCTCGGCAACGCAGGAAAGGACTCGCTCCACATGTCGCATCTCTGGACGAGCGTCCGGATCGATGCGCTTAATCGCCAGTCGCACGATGCGCCGCGCGATTACCACCTCGGCCGCAGCAAGGCGCCTGGCATCGAGCACCAGCGCGCCCGCCGCCTCCTTACGCAGGCAGCTTCGAAACGCCTGTGCCGAAAGCTGAGACAAAAACGCGTCCTCATCGCCTAAGATCTCGCAGGCGGCGCCAATCGTCTTGCAGACGCTCGCGTTGCGCTGCGCCACCACCGGCATCACTCGATGGCGCACGTAGTTTCGCAGATACGAGATATCCTCATTGCTCTCGTCTTCACGCCACGGCTGACCATGTACCTGTAGATAGCCCACGAGCTCGCCATGAGTTAGGTCGAGCAAGGGACGCACCACGATATTCCTCCGGCGAGGAATGCTCGATAGGCCAGCGGGCCCCGAACCCTTAATCGCGTTCATCAAAAACGTTTCCGCGCGATCCGAAGACGT
Organism: uncultured Collinsella sp.; assembly: GCA_900552155.1. Taxonomy (GTDB): domain Bacteria; phylum Actinomycetota; class Coriobacteriia; order Coriobacteriales; family Coriobacteriaceae; genus Collinsella. The sequence continues at coordinate 6,392 of URYU01000003.1, read as the reverse complement.
GTGCGCGGTGCAGATACGAGCCGCCGTTCGCGGTGCCCCCGTCTGGGCGCAGAGCGCGCGAACATACCTCCGCGCCGCGGCATAGCGCACCTCGCGGGCCGCGGCCTCAATATTGCCCGACTCCCCATCAAAATAAGCGTGCTCCACGCACAGCGGTAAACCATATTTCGCGCAGAGCTCACGCACAAAGGCCTCGTCGCCATCGGACGCCTTGCCGCGCAGATGATGGTTTACATGCAGCACATGCAGGCGCTCGCGAGCAATGGGGGCAACACCGCGTCCGTCTTGGATATCCAGCTTTGATGTGCACGCCATAAGAAGCAGTGCCGTCGAGTCCGCGCCGCCTGATACCATGAGCACGACAGGAGCAGCCTGCTGCCTCGTCCGGGTCTCATCGACTGCCCCAGGCACGGCATGGTGTCCATAATGCTGAGATACCGTAGGCATTTGCTTCCTCCTCTATTCGTCCGCACCCATTGTATCCTTTGGAATCTTATGTCTCGTCTGCACCTTCATATCCTCGGCAGTGGCTCTAAAGGCAACTGCGCACTCATCGAGGGCCCGCAGGGGCTCATTATGGTCGATGACGGACTGTCTCGCCGCGAGACATTAAAGCGCATGGCAGAACTGGGGCTCTCGGCAGACAACGTCTCGGCTCTTCTCATTACTCATGAGCATAGCGATCACATCAAGGGCCTCGATGTCTGGTGCAAGCACTGGCACGGCCCCCTCTTTGCCAGCAGGGGCACTCTTTCGAACAAAGAAAATCTTTCGCATCTGCCTGTCGAGGAATTCGATCCCGGTGACACCCTATCCATTGCCGGCATCCACGTGCAAACCTACTCAACGTCACACGATGTCATCAATCCAGTCGGCTATCGATTCGACACCCTCGATGATTCCATCGGCTTTGCCACCGACACCGGAGAGCTATCGAGCCAAGCCATGAACACCCTCAAAGATTGTCGAGTCCTCGCACTCGAAAGCAACCACGATGTGACCATGCTGCGCGAGGGAGAATATCCCCGCTTTCTTCAGGAGCGCATCCTGTCTGAAAGGGGACACCTCTCCAATGGCCAAGCCGCCGAAGCCGCGCGCGAACTTGTTACCGATCGCACCGAACAGCTCATTGCCATGCATATCAGCCAAGATAACAATCGTCCGAGCCTTACCGTCAAAAGCTATGCCAAAGCTCTGGCCGCAACCCTGGATGACGAGGTCGGCAGCTCCGCAACCCTTCTCCAAGGATCGCGAAAACTCTCGATACGCCCTGCGAGTCAGTATCAACCGGCAACCATTCAATAGACTGTCCTAAACAACAAAAGGGGCCGGGAATCGCTTCCCAGCCCCTTTTGTTGTCTTTTAATAGCGAAGAACACCAACGAAGTTATTCGATGGAGATCTTCGTAACGTTCTTCTTCTCGACGATCTTGGGAACCGTAACGGTCAGGATGCCGTCAGCGTACTTAGCCGAGAGGCCCTCGCTCGAAGCGTCCTTAAGATACACGCCACGCGTCGCGCTGTACGAGCTGAACTCCTTCTGCAGGAAGTTCTTGCCCTCGTTCTCCTCGTCTTCCTCGACATTCACGCTAATGGACAGACGGCCCTCGTTAAGCTCGACATCGATATCGTCCTTGGCGACGCCGGTCAGATAAGCCTTGACCTCATAGCCATCGCCCTTATCCTCAACGTCAACGGGGAACGCCTTAGAGGCAATCGAGCTGTTCGCTAGGTCGCTCATATCATCAAACAGATCGAACAGCGAGCTTGCAGAGGGACGAACGCCAAAAACCGAACGATAAGGAACCATGCTTGCCATGTTTACCACTCCTTTATAGGACTGCCGAGTCATCTTCCAGGTGACTGGGACTTCTTTTGACGCTCTTATATATGCCCACCCAGTGCTCATATATACATCGACTATAAAGTTTTTTGAGTCCAGTACTATAAGCATATCTAAGTGCGTATGACTTATGTTTTAGGAAGGTTAAGGTTCTTTGAACCAGAGCTTAAATACCGAGTATGTCCCCAGCTACAAATAACAAGGGGCTTACAATGAGCGCGTACACGTTGTTGGTAACGAGCTAAAGGGCATCATGGACGACCAAAACCAGAACAAAATGTTTATGCCGACGCAGGGGGAAGATACTTCCACGCAGCCGCCACGGTTCCATCGCCCCCACATCTCGCAAGAGCCCATTAATGATCCGGAGCCCGAGTATGTGACGAGAAATCGATATCAAACACTCGAGGATGCCCAAACGGGGCGTAAACATATGGGCGTCGCCTCGGGAGACCCTGTATATCTGAAAGACGCACCATTATCTAAAAACAGCGCAGCTAGTGATGAGCCGATGAAAGCATCCGCCACTCATCAACAAAGAGGTCCTCGACCAAAGCAAACCTTGACGCATTCGGCTCGCTATCTCGAAACGCCAAAACAGGGAAAATCAATCTTCGTTTCATCAAGTAAACGACGCAAGCAGCATCGACTGACAATCCTGCTTTTGATCATTGTGGCCATAGCAGTTGCCCTTGTTATTCGATTTATCTTCTTTAAATAAAGGCTCAATACCAAAAACGATAAGATCGTCTGGTGTAATAGAGTCATTTACGCCCCATAAACGCAAAAAGGGGGAGGACGCGAGGCCTCCCCCTTCTCAGTTCAAGCGTACGGCTCGGTGCCGTCCACCGGTCAGCGGCGCCCTGGCCTCCCACGGGCTGACCCCGCAGTACTCTCGGCGCGATGGGGCTTAGCTTCCGGGTTCGGAACGGGACCGGGCGTGCCCCCCATGCTCTGGCCGCTGACCGGTGGGCGGCGCCCACCGTTACGGTGTCCGGTGTCTACTCACGTGCCCTGGGGGCCGCATGGCGCATAGGAAAGGTGACTCGGGGGCATCCTCGTGCCCGGACCGCGCGTGAGCGCTTGTCCCGCGGGCCGCGAGGTGCGGTTCCGGAAGAGCTCGGGCGATTAGTGCGGCTCGGCTGAGGACGTCGCCGTCCTTGCACCTGCCGTCTATCGACCAGGTAGTCTACCTGGGCCCTTACCGGAAGGAGAACTAATCCCTGGAACGGCTTCCCGCTTAGATGCCTTCAGCGGTTATCCGCGCCGCACGCGGCTACCCGGCCGTGCCGTTGGTCGACAACCGGTTCACCGGAGGTGCGTCCACCCCGGTCCTCTCGTACTGGGGGCAGCCTCCATCGATTCTCCTGCGCCCACGGAGGATAGGGACCGAACTGTCTCACGACGTTCTGAACCCAGCTCGCGTACCGCTTTAAACGGCGAACAGCCGTACCCTTGGGACCTGCTCCAGCCCCAGGATGCGATGAGCCGACATCGAGGTGCCAAACCTTGCCGTCGATGTGGACTCTTGGGCAAGATCAGCCTGTTATCCCCGGAGTACCTTTTATCCGTTGAGCGACGGCCCACCCACTCGGGGCCGCCGGATCACTAGAGCCTGCTTTCGCACCTGCTCGGCTTGTGGGCCTCGCAGTCAAGCCCGCTTGTACTCTTGCATTCAAAAGGACGGTTGCCGACCGTCCCGAGCGGACCTTCGCGCGCCTCCGTTACCCTTTAGGAGGCGACCGCCCCAGTCAAACTGCCCGCCTGGCACGGTCCCCGAGCCGGTTGACGGCCTCGGGTTAGGACGCCGGTCGCGCGAGGGCAGTATTCCAAGGGCGGCTCCCCGGGGGCTGGCGCCTCCGGATCGATGCCTCCTGCCTATCCTCTACACGCGGGACCAGCGGCCAATGCCAAGCTGCAGTGAAGGTTCACGGGGTCTTTCCGTCCTTCCGCGGGTAAGTCGCATCTTCACGACCAGTGCAATTTCACCGGGTCCATGGTCGAGACAGCGCCCAAGTCGTTGCGCCTTTCGTGCAGGTCGGAACTTACCCGACAAGGAATTTCGCTACCTTAGGACCGTTATAGTTACGGCCGCCGTTTACCGGGGCTTGGCTTCGGGGCTTCGCGCGATGCGCTAACTCCTCCGCGTGACCTTCCGGCACCGGGCAGGCGTCAGACCCTATACGTCGCCTTGCGGCTTCTGCAGAGTCCTGTGTTTTTGGTAAACAGTCGCTTGGGCCTCTCCACTGCGGCCCGCCTCCGCTCCCCGGGCGAGCCGGTTCACGTACGCGCGGGCACCCCTTCTCCCGAAGTTACGGGGCCATTGTGCCGAGTTCCTTGACCATGGTTGACCCGATCGCCTCGGTATGTTCTACCCACCCACCTGTGTCGGTTTGCGGTACGGGCGCGCACGCGCCTGCCTAGGGGTTTTTCTAGGGACCTCGGGCTCACTCGCTTCGCTTAAGTGCTTCGTCCGGAGCCTCGCCCTCGATGCGGACCGGATTTCCCTGGTCCGCGGGCCGCGCTCCATCACGGGGACGTCCAGAACCCCGCCGAGCCACCCCCATCCGTCGCCCCGTCGGTCGTAGCGCCGCGTGCGCGGTGCAGGAATGTCTGCCTGCTGCGCGTCGGCTACGCCTACCGGCCTCGCCTTAGCCCCCGACTGACCCTGGGAGGATTAGCCTTGCCCAGGAAACCTCGGGTTCACGGCGGACGAGTTACTCTCTCGTCTCTCGCTACTCATGCCAGCATTCTCACTCCCATGCGCTCCACCGTCGGTCGCCCTCCGGCTTCTCCGCCCATGGGAAGCTCCCCTACCGATTCTAATGAATTAAAATCCCGCCGCTTCGGTGTCCAGCTTAGCCCCGTGTATTGTCGGCGCATGTCCACTCGACCAGTGAGCTGTTACGCACTCTTTGAATGGATGGCTGCTTCTAAGCCAACATCCTGGTTGTCTGGGCGGACGCACATCCTTTGCCACTCGGCTGGAACTTGGGGACCTTAGCGGGCGGTCCGGGCTGTTTCCCTCTCGAGCACACAGCTTAGCCCACATGCTCTGACTGCCGCGCTCTGGGCCGCCGGCATTCGGAGTTCGGTTGGATTCGGTAGGCGGCGAAGCCCCCTCGTCCATCCGGTGCTCTACCTCCGGCGGTGAACGCGCGACGCTAGCCCTAAAGCTATTTCGGGGAGAACGAGATATCTCCGGGTTTGATTGGCCTTTCACCCCTATCCGCAGGTCATCGCCGCCGTTTTCAACCGACGTGCGTTCGGCCCTCCACGGGGTCTTACCCCCGCTTCAGCCTGCCCACGGATAGCTCACCCGGCTTCGCGTCCGCGGCGCGGGACTCAAGTCGCCCTGTTAAGGCTCGCTTTCGCTCCGGCTCCCTTTCGGTTAACCTCGCCCCGCGCCAGCGACTCGCTGGCTCATTCTACAAAAGGCACGCCGTCACACCATAAAGGTGCTCCGACTGCTCGTGGGCGCACGGTTTCAGGTACTGTTTCACTCCCCTCCCGGGGTGCTTTTCACCTTTCCCTCACGGTACTGGTGCGCTATCGGTCACAGGGTAGTACTCAGGCTTGGATGGTGGTCCACCCAGGTTCGGACCGGGTTTCACGTGCCCGGCCCTACTCAGGGACCGCGTCGCGCCGTCCGGTCTGGGTTCGCGTACGGGGCTGTCACCCGCTGCGGCCGGCCCTCCCATGCCGTTCCGCTCCCCAGCCGGACCTGCGCCCGGGGGCGGCAGCCCCCGGATGCGCGGCCCTGCAACCCCGTCGGCGGAACCCCTGCCGGGTATGCCCGCTCGACGGTTTGGCCATCGGTCCCCTTTCGCTCGCCGCTACTCGGGGAGTCTCGAGATTGATTTCCTCTCCTCCGGGTACTTAGATGTTTCAGTTCCCCGGGTTGTCCTCCCCGGCCCTATGTGTTCGGGCCGGGGATATCCACACCTCTGTGGATGGGTTCGCCCATTCGGAGACCCCCGGGTCGAAGGATGTGTGCTCCTCGCCGGGGATTATCGCAGCTTGCCGCGTCCTTCATCGGCTCCCTGTGCCAAGGCATCCGCCGTGCGCCCGTGGTATCTTGCGGGACCGCACTCGGGCCCGCGGGATATCCACGTGTCGCTAATAAAAATTAATCGATATCATGAATAGCGCTCGTATGTCGCAATTCGGGTATCTCATACCGCGGCACAGTAGTTGAACTGTGCTCGCGATCAGATGCTCCTCACTCATTAATAAGTGAATTCTTCTTGTTTGGATCGGATGAATGATTGCTATCATTCTTACGTTTAATCGCAGAAAAGAATCGAGTCTGGAAGAGGATACTCTTCCATCTCTCTCCTATCGCTATGCGGCTCTCAAGGTACGCGGGTGCGACCCCGGGGACCGGGTGCTGCGGGGACTTATCCTGGCGGACATCTACCGGACGGGCTCCTGCCCTCCATTCGAGTTAAAGTATGTCTCTCTAAGAATGTATCTCCCTAGAAAGGAGGTGATCCAGCCGCACCTTCCGGTACGGCTACCTTGTTACGACTTCACCCCCCTCACCCTC
>URYU01000002.1 GCA_900552155.1 uncultured Collinsella sp. | reverse complement strand
CCGACCTCCCTGCCTCGCCCACATCCCCCATGTTCTGCCCGCTGGCTCGGCCGCAACGCTGGTTCCACTCCACTGGCCGCCGTGCGGCCGGGGCGAACGCGAGTCCCGAGGTTTTCAAAAAAGCGGTCGACGCGCAGTGCGCCGACCGCCGATATATGGGGTCTGATGATTTTTAGCAGCTAGGGCCTCTTACTCGTCTAGGAGATCCTCTGGCATGTCGTTGCCGTCGCCTAGGTCGACTGGGGCCTCTTCGGTGTCGGCTGCGGCCTCGGCGCCTTCGCCTTCGGGCTTTTCCTTGGCTGCTGTCATGCGGGCTACGGCGCAGATGCGGTCGTTGTCGTCGACGGTCATCATCTTGACGCCCTGGGTGGCGCGGCCAGTCTGGCTGATCTCGTCGGTCTTAACGCGAATGACCGTCGCGCCCTCCGTCACGATGAACAGCTCGTGCTGCGGACCCACCGTCTTCATGGCCGCAAGGTTACCCTTACGCTCGGTCATTTGGATGGTGTAGACACCCTGGCCGCCGCGATTCTGCTCCGGGTAGTCCGCAACCGGTGTGCGTTTGCCGTAGCCGCGCTCGGTGATGACGAACAGATCGCCGTTGCCGTTAGTGACTTCCATGCCCAGAACGCTCACGCCGTCCTTCATACCGATACCGCGAACGCCGCTGGTATCGCGGCCGGTGGCGCGCACCTGCTCCTCGGAGAACATGATCGCCTTGCCCGCGGTGGTGGCCAGGATAATCTTGTCGCCCTCGCGCACGCGGCGCACGTTCAGCAGCGCGTCGTCGTCACGCAGGTTGATAGCGATCAGGCCATCACGGCGGCTACGATCGTAAGCGCTCATCACGGTCTTCTTGACCATGCCACTCTTGGTGGCAAACATCAGGTACTCGTCGACCGGGAACTCGCGGCAGCTGATGACGCTCGCGATCTTCTCGCCCTCCTCGAAGGGCAACAGGTTGACGATCGCGGTACCGCGCGCCTGGCGCGTACCCACCGGCAGCTCGTGCACCTTCAGGCGATAGACCTTGCCCTTGCTCGAGAAGAACAGCACGTACTCGTGCGTGGACGCGATGAACATCTCGTCGATGACGTCGTCCTCTTTGAGGTTGACGCCCGACACGCCCTTGCCGCCGCGCTTCTGGGCGCGGTAGGCGGCCACCGGGATACGCTTAACGTAGCCGGTGTGGGTGATGGTCACGACCATGTCCTCGTCGGCGATGAGGTCCTCGACATCCAGGTCCTTCTCAACCTGGCTGATCTCGGTGCGGCGCTTGTCGCCAAACTTCTTGGAGATCTCGCGCATCTCTTCCTTGATGACGCCCAGAATCTTCTCCTCGTGCGCCAGCAGGTCCTCGTAGTAGGCGATGGCGCGGCGCAGGCCGTCCAACTCTTCTTGGATCTTGTCGCGCTCCAGGCCGGTCAGGCGGCGCAGCTTCATCTCGAGGATGGCCGTGGTCTGCTCGGGCGTAAAGCCAAAGCGCTCAATCAGGCGGCTGCTGGCCTCGGAGTCGGTCTGCGAGGAGCGTATGATGCTAATGACCTCGTCGATATGGTCAAGGGCCATCAGGTAGCCCTCGAGGATATGGGCACGCGCCTGGGCCTTCTTAAGGTCGAAGCGGGTGCGGCGGGTGACTACGTCGACCTGGTGGTCGATGTAGTGTTGCAGCATCTCGCGCAGGCTCAGGCATTTGGGCACGCCGTTGACGAGCGCCAGGTTGTTGGCGCCAAAGGTCGTCTGCAGCGAGGTGTACTTATACAGGTTGTTGAGCACGACCTGCGGAATGACGCCCTTCTTGAGCTCGATGACCAGACGGATGCCCTTCTGGTTGGACTCATCGCGCATATCCGAGATGCCCTCGATGCGCTTGTCGTTGACGAGTTGGGCGATCTTCTCCTGCAGGGTGCCCTTGTTGACCATGTAGGGAATCTCGGTAAAGACCAGGCGGCTGCGACCGGTCTTGGTGGACTCCACATGTGCCTTGGCACGCACGGTAATGGAGCCGCGGCCGGTCTCGTAGCTCTGCTTAATGCCGGCGCTGCCCATGATGATGGCGCCGGTGGGGAAGTCCGGACCGGGCATGATCTGCATGAGCTCGTCGACGGGGGCGTCGGGGGTGGCGAGCAGGTAGCAGGTGGCCTCAATCGCCGCGGTGAGGTTATGCGGGGCGATGTTGGTGGCCATGCCGACGGCGATGCCCTGGCTGCCGTTGACCAGCAGGTTGGGGAAGCGCGCAGGCAGCGCCACGGGCTCGGCGAGCGATTCGTCGTAGTTGGGCTGCCAGTCGACGGTATCCTTCTGCAAGTCACGCAGCAGTTCCATGGCGGGCTTGGCCAGGCGGCTCTCGGTGTAACGCATGGCCGCCGCGCCGTCGCCGTCGATGTTGCCGAAGTTGCCGTGACCGTCGATGAGCGGCGTGCGCATGGAGAACCACTGCGCCAGGCGGACCATGGCCTCATAGACCGCGGAATCGCCGTGCGGGTGGTACTTACCGATAACTTCGCCGACCGTCCAGGCCGACTTCTTGTGCGGTCGGTTGGGGTAGATGCCGCTCTCGTTCATCGCGTACAGGATGCGGCGGTGCACCGGCTTTAAGCCGTCGCGCACGTCCGGCAGGGCGCGCGCCGTGATGACCGACATCGAATACTCGATGAACGACTGCTTCATCTCGCGGCCAAACTCCGAAATCTGGAGCTGGCCGCCGTTGATATCCTCGCCGGCCGAGGCGCCGCGATCGACTTCGCCAAAGCTCTCCTCGAGCTCGGCGTCGTCGTCTTCTTCCTCATCATCATCGGCATCGGGGTTATAGGCGTCCGGATCGCCGTCCTCGCCCTGCTCAGCACGGGCAAGCAGGCGCTTCAGATCATCGGGCATACCGGCATCGCCGGCCTCGTCCATACCCTCGTTGTTGTTGATATCGTCTGCCACGTTACCTCCTCATGGTTTGCGTGGTCCATTAGTTCCCTACCACGGAGACGGATTACCGGGAACACCGGATAACCCTCCTAGGTTTTCCAGGTGCCCCAGGTTGCCCTGAAGGATGAGGGCGCACGCCTTGCGTGCGGCGCCCGAAATCCTGAAGGGCAAGATGGGGTGCCTGGGAAAGCTAGGCGTCAAGGAATCGAGCATCATGCGCGTGTTTTTCAATGTACTCGCGGCGATAGCCGACCTCGGAACCCATCAGCTCGCGCACGGCGCGGTCCGCCACCACGGCGTCCTCGATCGACACGCGCTGCAGAATGCGGGTCTTGGGGTCCATCGTCGTCGAGGCAAGCTGCTTGGGGTCCATCTCGCCCAGGCCCTTGTAGCGCTGGACGGTATAGCCCTTGCGCTTTTTGGTGATTTTGCCGTCCTTGGCCTTGCCGTCCTCGTCGTTATCGTCGGGGTTCAGGCCCAGGCTCTGGATGGTGTCGCGCAGGATCTCGTCTTCGGGCTGGCGGCCGTTGGGATACACGTAGTGGATCTTGTTGCGCACCTTAATGCCAAAGATGGGCGGGCAGGCAACATAGACGTAGCCGGCATCGATCAGCGGACGCATGTACTTGTAGAAGAACGTCAGCAGCAGAATGCGGATATGCGCACCGTCGACGTCTGCATCGGTCATGATGATGATCTTGTGGTAGCGCGCCTTGGTGATATCGAAATCGCCGCCGTCGCCGGCACTCGTCGTGACGCCGCAGCCGATCGCGGTAATCAGCGACTGGATGGTGTCACTCGAGAACGCGCGATGGTCACCAACGCGTTCGACGTTCAAAATCTTGCCGCGCAGGGGCAGAATCGCCTGGATGTCTCGGCGACGGCCGTCCTTGGCCGAACCGCCTGCCGAGTCGCCCTCTACGATGAAGAGCTCGGTCAGCTCGGCATCGCGCACCGAGCAGTCGGCGAGCTTACCGGGCAGGGACGCCGTCTCGAGCAGGCTCTTGCGGCGGGTCGCCTCGCGCGCCTTGCGGGCGGCGTTGCGCGCCTTGCAGGCCTGTTGCGCCTTCTTGACGATCTCGCGCGCGGGCTTGGGATGCTCCTCCAAGTAATCGGCGAGGCCGTCGGTCACGATCTTGAGTGTGAGCGCGCGCATATAGGAGCTGCCGAGCTTGGCCTTGGTCTGGCCCTCAAACTGCGGATCGGGCAGCTTGACCGAGATAACGGCCGAAAGGCCCTCGCGCACATCGTCGCCGGTCAGGTTGGCGTCTTTTTCCTTGAGCAGGTTCTGCTTGCGCGCGTAATCGTTGATCACGCGGGTGAGCGCGGTACGGAAGCCCTCAAGGTGCATGCCGCCTTCGGGGGTGTAGATGTCGTTGGCAAACGACATGACGTTCTCGCCGTAGCCGCTATTCCACTGCAGGGAAACCTCGACCTCGCCCATCTTGGCCACAGGCGCGTCCGGGTCCGATTTGCCCTCGATGTAGATGGGCTCCTTAAAGGCCTCGGGGACGTCCTTGCCCTCGTTGAGGAACTTGACGAAGTCGATGATGCCGCCCTCGTAGCAAAACTCCTCCACGTGGGGAGTCGCTTCGCGCTCGTCGGTCAGCACGATTTTGAGGTTCTTATTGAGGAACGCCGTCTCCTGCAGACGGTTGTGCAGCGTATCGAAATCGTAAATGCAGGTCTCGAAGATCTCGTCGTCGGGCCAGAAGGTGACGGTGGTGCCCGTCGAATCCGAGGTGCCCACGACCTCCATCTTCTTGACGGTCTTGCCGCGCGAGAACTCCATCTCGTAGGTGTTGCCGTCGCGACGAACCTGAACGACCACGCGCTTGGACAGTGCGTTGACGACGGAGATGCCAACGCCGTGCAGGCCGCCCGAGACCTTATAGGCCGAGTTATCGAACTTACCGCCGGCGTGCAAAATCGTCATGACGACCTCGAGCGTCGGGATCTTTTTAACAGGGTGCTCGTCGACGGGGATGCCGCGCCCGTTGTCGACGACCGTGATGGAGTTGTCGGCGTGGACCGTCACCTGGATCTCGGTGCAGAAACCGGCCATGGCCTCGTCGACGGAGTTGTCAACGATCTCCCACACCAGGTGATGTAGACCGCTGGCGCTCGTCGAGCCGATATACATGCCCGGGCGCTTACGAACGGCCTCGAGACCTTCGAGAATCTTAATCTCGCCGCCATCGTAATCGTTTTCGTTTGCCACACGTCCTCCTTCAGTCAAGAAAATGTGTACAGCCTTACTAGTTTATCGTAAAAAAATACCCTCGGGAACGAGGGTATTTGGCTCTACAAGGCCACCAGATGCGATTTAAGGCTCTTTTTTGCTTTGCACGCCCTTGGCCCACTCGGCACTGGCTCTCATGGCATTCTCGAGGGCCTCGCGCAGTTTTTGGTCTTCGATGGGTGCCACTTGGCGCTCAATCTGGGTGCGCTCGGCCTCGCTTAGGTCGGCGTGCGGGGCCGGCGGGCGCTCGGTCGTCGCCGGGCGCAGGCGCTCCTTGGCGGCGGGCGGCGTGTGACCGGGTGCGGTGGTTTTGAACACCAGGCCGTCCACATGCGCACCGGCGCGCTCCATGCGCGCGCGGATGATCTCACGCAACAGCGTCATTTCCTGCGTCCACGAGGGCGAATCGAGATATACCAGCAGCTCATTGGACTCGGGCAGGTAGCGCAGGCCCGTCACATGCCGCCCCTCGCGCGTGCCCGAGCACACCGCGTTCCACGCGCGATAGACCGCGCGCGACTCCTCGGCGACCTCCATCTGCGCACGGCGCTCAGGTGTTGCAGCCGCCAGGATGCGCTGGCGTTCTGCGTTCAAAAAGCCACTGAAGGCGACCGTTTCGCTCTCGCGCTCGTAATTAGCACGTCTCACCCATGCTCACCACCTTGGCTCGACCAAGCAGGTCATCGGTAAAGTACCCCAGGTTGGTCGTGGTTATGACCGTCTGGATATCATCGCCGATCAACCGCAGAAAAGCACCGCGGCGCTCGCCGTCGAGTTCGCTCATCACGTCATCCAAAAGCAGCAGCGGGGCGGTGCCCAGGACATCGCGAGCCACGGCCACCTCCGCCACCTTCCAGGCCAGCACCAACGTTCGCTGCTGGCCTTGGCTGGCAAACGAACGGGCGGAGCGACCCGCCACGGTAAACTCAATCTCATCGCGATGCGGTCCCACCAACGTCACGCCGCGGCGAATTTCCTCGTCGGCGTGCTCATCAAGGGCAGCCAGCATGCGCTCGTACGCCCAGCCCTTCAGCTCTTCGCGATCCTCCACCTGGGGCAAATCCCCCAGTGTGGACGTATAGGTCACGTTGGCAGCCTCACCGGACGCCACTTGCCCGTAGGCAGTGTGCACATGGCCCACCAGCCGGTCGAGCAGGGCCAACCGGTGCACGAGCAGGGCCGAGCCCGCGCGGGCAATCGAATCGTTCCACGCGCCGAGCATCTCGCGGCAGCACCAGGCCTCCTTGAGCAAGGCGTTACGCTGGGTCACGCAACGACCATAGGTGCTCGCAAGATCGGCATAGCGTGCGCTCAGTTGCATGCCAAAGTCATCGAGGGCGGCGCGGCGCACGCTGGCGCCTCGCTTAACCATGTCCAGATGGTCGGGGCAAAACAGCACGCTCGGCAGGACCCCGCGCACGCCGGCGGCAGAGCATCTCTTGCCGTTGCGGCTAAACGAGCGTTTACCGTCCTCCGCGCTCAATCCCATATCAAGCACGCGGCCGTCGCCCTCGAGCCTCAGCTCGACCTTGCACGAGCCCACGCCGTCATGGACGAGCGCGGCGGCGGTCGGATGCCTAAACGAGGCGCCGCGCGTCAGCAGCGGCAGCGCCTCTATGAGATTGGTCTTTCCCGCCGCGTTGGGTCCCGCAAGTATCGTCACGCCCTCGTCCAGGGCAAGACGATAGCTCTCGAAACTGCGGTAGTGCGCGACGGAAAGATCGCGGGCGAACATGGTCATGGCGAAGCGCTAGATGCGGACCGGCATGACCAGGTACAGGTAGTTGATCTTGTCGTAGGACTTGAAGATGCCCGCCTGCGAGTAGCTCTTGAGCTCCAGCGTGATCTCCTTCTCCTTGGACAGAGCATTGAGGCAGCCGAAGATGTAGTGGTAGTTGAAGGCGATGGTACCCGACTCGCCCTCGGCCTCGACATCGATCGTCTCCTGCGCAAGGTCCTGGTCATTGGAAATGGAGGACAGGCCCATCTGCCCGTTCTCGACATCGATCTCGAACTTGACGGCTGGGTTGGCGCTCGCGATAACGGCCACGCGCTTGAGGGCGGCGTTAAAGGCGGCGACGTCGATCTTGACGCTCGTCACGCACGAATCGGGGATGAGCTGCTTGTAGTTGGGGTACACGCCCTCGATGCGGCGCGACACGTAGGTGGTGTTGCCGGCCTCAAAGACGACCTGGGTGTCGGTAGCCCCGATCATGATGGTCGCCTGGCTGGCCATGATGTTCAGCGCGTCGTTAAAGGCGTCAGCCGGAACGTTGAGCTCAAAGGAGCCCTCGAGGGTCGAGGTCTCGACCTGCGTATCGCACACGGCCAAGCGGAAGGAATCGGTCGCCACCAGGCGCACGGTATTGTTCTCGACCTTCATGTGCACGCCGCCCAGGATGGGGCGGGCCTTGTCGGTCGAGGTGACGCGCCACACGCGACCGACCATTTCGGACAAGATATCGGTCGGCAGCTCCACGGCGCTCTCGATGGCATAGGCCGGAAACTCGGGGAAGTCATTGGCATCGAGCGTGTTCAGGCGGAACGAGCTCTTCTCGCAACCAATCAGCACCTGGCGCTCGGACAGCTCAAAGGTGACCGGGGCATCGGGGAGAGTCTTGGTGATATTGGAGAGCATCTTACAGGGGATAACCATCTCGCCCTCTTCTTCGACATGCGCCGCGATGCGATGACGGATCGAGATGGTGTAGTTAGAGGTCTGGAATTCCAAGATGCCGTCTTGCGCCTTGACGAGCACGCCCGACAGGATGGGAAGGGTGGATGCCGAAGCGACACCCTTCATAACGACGCCGATGGCTTGTGTAAGCGAGCTCTGGCTGACGGTGAACTTCATCTTTTAATACCTTTCTTTAGATATAAATATCTTAATAATAGTAATAGCACTGACGAAACTGTTGATTACTCCCAAAGACGCAGGTCAGACCCAGAAAGAAAATCGACAGCAACCTGTGTGCAACGGGGGTGGTTTTCCACGTTCAAAACCTGCGCAAAACTTTTCATCACCGCGGGTTGGGTTTTAGACACCTTATGCCCGTGGTTTTGACAAGTTTTCAACAGGTGTCTCTATTTCCCTACGAGCGCAGTGTAATTTTATCGCGCAACGATTTGAGATCTTCGGTGACGGTGCGGTCTTCCTGGATCATCTTCTGGACCTTTTTGTAGCTCGTGCTGACGGTCGAGTGGTTGCGGTTGCCAAATTCGGCGCCCACCGCCGTGGTCGTCATCTCGCACATCTCGATGGCCAGGTAGATAGCGATATGGCGTGCTTTGGCGATATTGGCGTTGCGACGCGGGCCGATGAGCTCCTCGTGCGTCACGCCGTACTGCTCTTCGATGACGGACTGAACCGTCTGGACGTTGATCTTTTTGGCCGATGTGTCGAAGTACTGGCTGGCGATGGCGTCGATATCGTCAAAGGTGAGTTCCCCGCCCTCGCGCTCGCGGTCGCCCGCCTCGCCGGCGCAGCGCTCGCAGAAGCTCTCGAGTTCGCGGATGTTGGTGCCCGACACCTCTGCCATGTGTTTAAAGTGCT
The DNA here is from genome assembly GCA_900552155.1 of uncultured Collinsella sp. Taxonomy (GTDB): domain Bacteria; phylum Actinomycetota; class Coriobacteriia; order Coriobacteriales; family Coriobacteriaceae; genus Collinsella. Next base: position 33,331 of record URYU01000002.1, on the reverse strand, counting down.
CGTCGGTCAGGTGCCCGCCGTCGCCCCCATAGGCCGCCAGCAGCGAGTCGTCGCCCGCCTCGGGAGCGGCGACGATGGTGTTCTCGTAATAGCGCTGCAAGATCTTGTATTTCATCTCGTAGCTGGGCTCTGCGACCAGGCAGAGCATGCCGGCGTTGAAGCGGCTGGTCAGACGCTCGTCCATGCTCAGGTCCTTGGGGGCGCGGTCTGCCGCGATGACGACCTTCTTGTTGTTGCGGATGAACTCGTCCATGAGCTGGAAAAAGTAGTCCACGCTCGCGCGCTTGCCGATGATGTTTTGGATGTCATCGATGATGAGCACGTCCACGCCGTGGTACGCCTGCATGATGGGAGCGTTGCTCTTCTTTTGGCGGTCGAACTCGGTCATCAGGTCGTCCAGATATGCCTGGGAGTTGGCATACTTGACCTTGATCTCGGGCGACTTCTCGGCGAGCTCGTTTTTGATGGCAAGCAGCAGGTGCGTCTTGCCTAGGCCCGATTTGCCGTAGATGAACAGTGATGTGCACGTGCCGCGCTCGTCCGCGAGGGCGGCAAACTTGAGTGCCGAGCGATAGGCATGGCTGTTCTCGGGGCCGTAGACAAAGTTCTCAAAGGTAAATTTTGAGTTCGCGGCGAGCGGGGCTCCATCCGTATTCTGCTCGGCCGGCACGGTCGGTGCTGGCATGGGTGAGGCGGGGGTCGCAGCTTGCGTGGATTTAGTCGGCGCTCCGCCCTTCATCTGGTTCATCATGCGACGAAAATCATCGGCCGAGAGCGTGTTCTTGATTGCAATGCCCGAATCCGCGCCCGCCGCTGCGTCGTGAGCGATGGGCATGTGCGTGACGGGTGCGTTCGTTGACGTCGCCGCCGCGGCCGGCAACGGTGCCATGGTTTCACGGGAAACATCGCTGTGCTGGTGCTCGATTGTCGGCACGTCGCCTGCGGAGGCCGGCACCGCCGGGGAAGCGGTGGGAGCCGTGGCGGGCACCGCCGCGGCAGCGGATTCCGTCGCGGCACCTTGTGGTGCCACGATGTCGAGCGCAATCGGTGCAAAGGCGATTTCTTCCAGATAGGCCTCAATAGTCGGCTGATGCTTTTTGAGCTGTGCGATGGCAAAACGCGAGGGGGCCTCGATCGTGAGCGTATCTTCGGTCAGGCTTATGGCGCGCGATTGCCCCAGCATGTTGATGAGGCGTGCATCTTGGCCGTCGCGCTGGCAAAAGGCGATGGCATCCCCCAGGATGATGCTTGCTTCCTCGTCCACTGTCTCTCCCGTTCTTTAGCTCTGAGCTCGCACGCGAGCGGCGCCGAGTTCGGTCAGATGGTATTTCTGGCCATGCTTGATGACCAAGCCGGCCTGCGCCAAGTCATTGAGCGTGCGTGACCAAGTGGGGGCCGAGTTTCCAAACACCCTCGCCAGATCGGTTGCACCGCACGCTTGATTTTGCGCTAGATAGCCCAGCGCGGCGTTGCCGCGATCGCTTACGAACACGTCCGGTTGTGGCTGTGCATACTGATTTGCTGCATTAGGATACATCATTTGAGCTGCTGGTTGTTGAGAACTCTGCATCGGCGGCATTTGCTGTTGAAAACTTTGAGGCCACTGTTGGTAAGGCTGCGGAGGCATCTGCTGGGCCCAGGGGCTGTACTGCTGCTGCGGCATCTGCTGGTACGGCATCTGCTGGTACGGCTGCTGATATCCCTGCTGGTACTGCTTCGGGAACTGCTGCGGGAACTGCTGGCCATACCCCAGTGGCGGCATCTGCTGATATGGATATCCCTGTTGGTACGGCTGATAGCCCATTTGCTGGCCACCCGGTGCCCCCGCCGCCTGCTGCATTGCTGCTGCATCCTGATCCGCCAGCGGCATGGTCTCTGGCATGTTTGGCGGCATCGACATCGGTGTCGCCTGGGGCTCTTGTGTAGGAAACATTCCGGGCTGCTGCATCTGCCCCACGGGGGGCTGCATCTGCTGCGTTGCCATGGGCTGCTGCGCAAAAGCTCCCGGCAGGGGATATGTGGGCTGCTCCGTCTCGGGCCGCACGGCAGCACCGCGTCCGCCGGCACGCTCGATTTCCTGCACGCGTTTAGGGTTCAGGCTTATCGTAACCACGGTGCCGTTGCCCATGTTGTCCTCGATGGATACGGCACCGCCGGCGTTTTCCAAATACTCCTGCACCATGGGAAACCCTGCTCCGGTTCCACGGATATAGCGCTTCATCTTGCTGCTTGCGCTGGTAACGCCAAAGTCGAAAGCGCGCTCCTTGTCGTCGATGCCGGGTCCTTGATCAGCAAAGCGGATGGTGTCTCCGCTGTCCAGAATCGAGATGATGGGCTCGGCAAAGTGCGCGTGGATAAAGTTTTCGACAATCTCGCGGATGACCATGAGCGAGATATGGCCACCTTGTTCTTTCATGCACTGGTAGACGGTGTTGGTCGTCTCTTCCAAATACGTGCGGACATCCTGCGGATCAATGACGATTACACGCGGTGTCGACAGCATGTCGTCATAGACGGCGATGCGCGCGGCGTACATGGCTTTCGGCGCCTGCGTGGTCGTCTGCTCGCCTTCCGCACGCTCTTCGCGCACGCCGGTGATGTGCTCGTTGTCGGGTGCCGGGTCTCCGGAATCGACCATGGTGTAAAAGTCGTCAGACATGCCGCTCGCAATCTTTCAAAAGGTTTCGAACAAATAGTAGCTCACCGTGCAACGTTTCTCATCTTTCGACAACTTTTCAAAACCTGTTGAAAACTTTGGAAAACGGGCGAAAAGTTCTCAACATTGCCAACATGACCTGTTGAAAACTAGATGAAATATCGTGAAAAGTTGCCATGCACCGCTAAATCGAGCTTGGCTTATGGGGGAACCGTGTGAACTGCGCAACCTTTTACCTTTGATTTCTTGACATTTGAACATTGATTTCCCTACAATCTTCAAGCTCACGTGTCTATATCTGCGTCCGCGTCCCCGCGGACACTCGAAATGCAGCAGGAGGAACTTAAGATGAAGCGTACGTATCAGCCTAATAAGCGTAAGCGTGCCAAGACCCATGGCTTCCGTGCCCGTATGGCCACTAAGGGTGGTCGTGCCGTGCTCGCCCGTCGTCGCGCCAAGGGCCGCAAGCGTCTCACTGTCTAGCAGCGATACACACATCTCGCATGAAGACTATTAAGTCTCGGCAAGATTTCGAGCATGTGTTCAGTCAGGGGCGTCGTTTCAATCATCCTCTGATTCGAATGACCATATGTGAATCGGTTGGCGAAGGCGACTCCGGAAGGGTCGCCTTCGTTGGTGCTAAACGGCTCGGTTGTGCTGTCGTGCGCAACCGTTCTAAGCGTGTGATGCGCGAGGCCGCCCGCAGCTGTGGATTTCCCGTTGCGGGTTATGACATCATCTTGTTCGCAACTCCCAAGACGAGGGTTTCCTCGCCGCAGGAGATGGACAAGGCGTTGCGTTCGCTTATGAAACGCGCCGGCGTTGCCGGGGAGGAGCGATGAGCAATCACGTTTTGCGACGTGTTGCCATCGCTCCTATTCGCATATATCAACAGGTTATTTCGCCCTTATTGCCTGACGCCTGCATTTATTACCCAACGTGCTCGCAATACGCCATCCAGGCGATTGAGAAGCACGGTGTTTTGAGAGGCTGCTGGCTTGCCGTGAGGCGCATCGCTCGCTGCAATCCCCTGCACGTCGGCGGTTATGACCCTGTGCCCTAGCGGGCACTCGCTATCGGAGGAAAACTTACATGTGGGATTGGATCGTTAACATCCTTTTCGAGCTGCTCAAGCTCATCCAGACCTTTGCGGTCGACTGGGGCCTGTCCATCATCATCCTGGTGGTCATCATCCGTCTGACGCTAACGCCGCTCATGCTCAAGTCGACCAAGTCGACGGCTCGCATGCAGGTGCTGCAGCCCAAGATGCTCGAGATTCAGGAGCGCTATGCCGACGATCCTCAGCGCCAGGCCGAGGAAATGCAGAAGTTCTACAGCGAGAACAAGTTCAACCCGATGGCTGGTTGTCTGCCGCTGTTGATCCAGATGCCTGTCCTGTTCGCCCTGTTTACGTTGCTGCGCAACCTGCCGCAGTACTTTAACGACGGCACGTTCTCGTTCTTCAACATCCTGCCCGACCTGACCACCACGCCGAGCGCTTCCTTTGCCGATGGCTTTATGGTTGCGCTGCCTGCGCTGGTCTGCCTGATTCTGTTCGCCGTCCTGACCCTGATTCCGCAGCTCTATATGTCGCGCAACCAGACCGGTCAGCAGGCGCAGAGCATGCGCATGATGGCCGTTGTCATGACGGTCATGATGCTTTGGATGGGCTGGAGCCTTCCCGTTGGTGTTCTGCTGTACTACGACGTCTCGTCTGCTTGGCAGGTTATTCAGCAGATTTTTGTGACGCAGAAGGTCATCGACAAGGCGAAGGCCGATGAGGAGCAGCGTCTTAAGAACGCGCCGCTGCAGGTTGAGGTCACTCGTCGAGAGAAGAAGCCGCGCCCGCACAAGAAGAAGTAGTGGGATATCAATCTTATTTAGGTACCTAACTTTTGGAGTACGTTATGTCTGAAGAGATCGTCGAGGATATGCTTGAGGAGGTTGCCCCGCAGGTCGCGGGCGATTATCCCGAGATTGCACAGCGCTACAAGGCTGGTGAAGAGCTGACCGATGAGGAGCTCGACACCATTGCCGATGTAGCGATTTCCATCCTGCGTTCCATCCTTTCGCACTTCGATGCCGCCAACTCTCCTATCGATGAGTATGAGGGCGACGAGGGTGAGCTGATTTTGGATGTAACCGCTCCCGACCTTGCTGTTCTCATTGGCCGTCATGGTCGCACCCTTGATGCCCTTCAGGTTATGTTCTCTTTGCTGGTGAGCCGCAAGCTTGGCTTTAGGTATCCGGTTGTAGTGGACGTCGAGGGATACAAGAGCCGCCGTCAGGACAAGGTTGCCTCCATGGCTCAGTCTGCTGCCGAGCGTGCCATCCGCACTCATAAGAGTGTTTCGCTTCCGCCCATGAATGCCTACGAGCGCCGACTGGTTCACATTGCACTTCGTGGCAATGATGCCGTCGATACTCATTCTGAGGGTTCTGACCCTGATCGCCATGTGGTGATTGTTGCTCGATAATCTACTCGAGCTTATGCTAAGGGGACGTGGTTTCCACGTCCCCTTTTTTTGTCAAAAGTTCTCGATACACTGATTTCTGTCAGAAAGGAGTTTTCGTTGTTAGTACTTACTGATCAGCAGGCTGACGAGATGTTGAGTCGTCTAACTTCCTATTGCAAAGAGTATTCCTTGAGCGTAACTGATCTTGAGCTGAGGAAATGTATTCAGCATTTGGATTTTGTTCTTGAAACAAATAAGACAATCAATCTCACCCGTATTCTTAACGTAGAAGATGCTGCCGTACTTCATATCCTCGACTCACTTGTTTTGCTCCCCTATATCAATAAGGCTCCAGAGGGAGCTTTGCTCGATATGGGTACAGGTGCGGGCTTCCCTGGTATTCCGTTAACCATAGCTACGCATCGTAAAGCAACTTATATCGACTCTGTTGGCAAGAAGGTTGATGCTGTCAATTCTTTTGTCCATGCTCTTGGATTGAAACATGCTCATGCGGTTCATGATCGTCTTGAAGAATATGCTCGAAGCCATAAGAAGCAGTTCTCTGTTGTAACCGCCCGCGCACTGGCTCCTCTACCGATTCTTGTTGAGTATGCGGCTCCGTACCTCAAGGATGGAGGGCTATTTGTTATAACTAAGGGTAATCCTTCAGATGATGAGCTTGCTTCCGGCATGTCAGCAGCTAAGATTTGCGGCTTCACTTTGCTTCTAAATGACGCAATTGATTTGCCTGAAGGCTTGGGTCACAGGGAGTTCATTGTTCTTAAGAAGAGTCATCCAGCATCCGTTTCATTGCCTCGTGCAAATGGCATGGCAAAGAAGAATCCGCTTGCCTAGATGTTTCACGTGAAACATAATGGATACTAACAACTTGCAGTGTTTCACGTGAAACATGGCGGTTGATATCGAATCGGAATGTTTCACGTGAAACATCCTCCGTTTGACAGCTTTAATACACACCAGGAGGGACCGTGGGATTTCGCGACGTTAAGCGTTCTAAGAGCGCAAAAGACACGCGTATCATTGCAATCATCAATCAAAAAGGCGGCGTCGGTAAGTCAACGACGGCTGTAAACCTTGCAGCAGCACTGGGTGAGCAGGGTCGTAAGACACTGATTGTCGATTTTGATCCACAGGGAAACAGCACCAGTGGATTCGGAATTGAAAAAGAAGACCTTGATCACTGCATTTATGATGCATTGTTGAATGATGTGCCGGCAGAATCGCTTGTTCTTGATACAAATTGCAAAAAGGTATTCGTAATTCCGGCTACAATTCAGCTTGCAGGAGCCGAAATTGAGCTTGTAAGCGCAATTGCTCGTGAAACCCGCCTCAAAGATTTGCTTGAGCCGATTCAGGACGAGTTCGATTTCATTTTCATTGACTGCCCTCCTTCGCTCGGCCTTCTTACTATCAACGCCTTGACCGCAGCAGACAGCGTTTTGATTCCGATCCAGTGCGAATATTACGCACTCGAGGGCGTTACGAAGCTGCTTGAGTCTATGAAGATGGTTAAATCACGTCTGAACAAGAGCTTAGACACCTATGGTGTGCTTATGACAATGTATGACTCGCGTACTTCTCTGTCGAATCAGGTTGTAGAAGAGGTTCAATCGTACTTTGGCGATAAGGCATTTAAAACGCTGATTCCCCGTACGGTTAAAATCTCCGAAGCTCCGTCTTTTGGAGAACCGGTAATTACTTATGCACCTCAAAATAAGGGTGCAAAAGCGTATATGAACCTTGCAAAAGAGGTGATCAAGCGTGCCTAGTGCAAAAAAACGTGGCGGATTGGGACGTGGGCTCAATGCTTTGGTCTCAGAGGCCGAGTATGAGACCGGCGGTTCGGCTGCATCGGCTTCAAATGCCGCATCTGAAACAAAACTACCTATTGAGGATATCGTTCCCAACCCTAATCAGCCGCGAATTCACTTTAACGAAACTGAACTTCGCGAGTTGAGCGAGTCAATCCAGGAACATGGCGTTTTGCAGCCGCTTTTGGTTCGCAAGCATGGAAACGGCTATGAGATCATCGCTGGTGAGCGTCGTTACCAGGCGTCAAAGCTTGCTGGTCTTGAGGAACTGCCTGTCATCATTAAAGAAGTTAATTAGGAAGAGATGCTGGCTCTTGCTCTTATCGAAAACCTTCAGCGTTCTGATCTGAATCCCGTCGAAGAGGCTAAGGGCTATCGCCAACTCATTGATGCCAGCGGGATGACCCAGGAGGCATTGTCGAAGGCAGTAAGCAAGTCACGCTCTGCAATTACAAACTCGCTGCGTCTTCTCGATCTCCCCGAAGAAGTTCAGCAGATGATTTTTGAGGGCAAACTTACTGCTGGTCATGCACGTGCGAGTCTTGCAGTTCCCTATGAGGACGCGCGTATTCGACTTGCAGAGAAAGTTGTTACAGAGGGTCTTTCCGTAAGAGCGACAGAAAATCTTGCTCCGTTGTTTTCTGCCGGAGAGACACCTAAGACGCCGAGGCCTGCAACGCCTCAGTCTTTTAAAAAGGCTGCCCGCGTGCTTCGTCAGGTTTTTAATACCAACGTGCGTGTGAAGAGCTCGCGTGGAAAGAATAAGATTGAGATTGAGTTTAAAGACGAGGAAGAGCTCTCTCGTATTCTTGGCGAAATGATTCAGTTTGATCAAGGAGGCCAAGATGAGGAATAAGATTTTAACAGCGATTGCATTGGTGACGACTGTCGCGGCTGGTGCCTTTGCTGGCTATAGGATCGTGACAGACGATGAACTTCGAGGTCGTTTGCTTCGTAGCGCGCAAGATATCGTCGATACTTCCAAAAAGAAAATGGATGTTATGACAGAAGATGTTGCCATGCGTACTGCTCAGGTAACGAAGAATCCCAAGATTAATCAAGGTTGGGTCAGCAACCAATGGGAAAATGTAGGCTATTAGGTACCTAACAATTACTCAGCATATTTTGAGGGGTCCTTGTCTGATTCATGAGACAAGGACCCCTTATTTTGGCCGTAAAAATGGGACAGGTAGCAGCTGATTCAAAATTAAGGTCAATAAATGAAACGACCCCGGTTGCATATTCTGTAACCGGGGTCGTTCGATGTTTCACATGAAACGTTTTGGGATGCGACTCCCCTATGCGTTCTTCTGAACTTTGAAGCGCTGCTTCAGCTGTCCGCAAGCGGCGTCAATATCGTTACCACGGGAGTTACGAATCGTGGTCTCGATGCCACGGGACTCAAGACGACGCTGAAGATCCTCAACCTTATGAATCGGCGACGGCTTGAGCGGGCTACCCTCGATGTCGTTAAGCTGAATGAGGTTAACGTGGCACAGCGTTCCCTCGCAGAAGTCGCAGAGCGCCTGCATTTCGGGATTCGTATCGTTGACGCCTTCGATCATGGCATACTCATAGGTCGGGCGGCGGCCGGTCTTCTCGGTGTAGAGCTGAAGCGCTTCGTGAAGGCGAAGCAGCGTGTACTTCTTAACACCGGGCATGAGCTTATTGCGCGTCGACTGGATGGCGGAATGCAGGGAAACGGCAAGCGTGAACTGCTCGGGGATGTCGGCAAATTTGCGAATACCGGTAATAACGCCGCTGGTAGAGACGGTGAGGTGACGAGCGCCGAAACCGATGCCATCGGGGTCATTGAGGATTCGCAGCGCCTTGAGAACCTCGTCGTAGTTGGCAAACGGCTCGCCCTGGCCCATGAAGACGACGCTCGTGGCACGCTCGCCAAAGTCGTTGGATACATGAAGTACCTGGTCGACGATCTCTTGAGCGGTCAGAGAGCGCTTGAGGCCGTTGAGACCGGTAGCGCAAAAGGCACAGCCCATGCCGCAGCCTGCCTGGGTGGAAACGCAGACGGAAAGCTTGTTACGACGGGGCATGCCGACAGTCTCGACGGAAACGCCGTCGTGGTACTCGAGCAGATACTTGCGCGAGCCATCTTTGGAAACCTGCTTGGTGAGTTCAGTGGGCGTGTCAAAGGCAAAAGCCTCTTTAAGCTGCTCGCGGAAAGCCTTGGGAAGGTTGGTCATATCGTCAAACGAACAAACGTTCTTCTCGAAGACCCATTCGATAAGCTGCTTCGCGCGGAAGGCTGGCTGGCCAAGTTCGACCACGAGCTCGCGAATATCGTTTTGGCTCAAGTCGCGAATGTCCTGAGATTTAGTCCTGGGATTCATGGAAGCCTTTCGATTTTGGGGAAACGTAGAGGGTATCGCTACAATATGGTATCAGCTGCAGAAATTATAGAGGAGGAGTCTGCCCATGCCGGGTAAAAGCCTAGAGAACATGCATGTAGCGGTCTTGGCGGGCGGTCATTCCGCTGAGCGCGAGATCTCGCTCAATTCGGGAAAGAACGTTGTAGTGGCACTGAAGGAAGCCGGCTACACCTCGGTGGAGCTGCTCGATACGGCCGCTGATGACTTTATGGTAACCATGGCAACCGGCGGCTTTGACGTGGCGTTTATCGCCATGCACGGTGCCGGCGGCGAGGATGGTGCTATGCAGGGCGCCATGGAGACCCTGGGTATCCCCTACACGGCCTCGGGCGTGCTTGCTAGCGCCTGCGGTGCCGACAAGGAGGTCTCTAAGCTCCTGTACGCCAAGGCGGGCATTCCTGTTGCCCCCGGCCTTGCGCTCGAGGTGGGCGATGAAGTCGATATCGATCATATCGTCGAGGTTTGTGGCGAGCGCTGCTTTGTGAAGCCGGCCGTTAACGGTTCCAGCTATGGCATTTCTCTGGTCCATGAGCCCTCCGAGCTGCCCGCGGCAATCGCCAAGGCGTTTGAGTACGGCGACAAAGTGCTGGCCGAGAAGTGCATCGAGGGTACCGAGATCACCGTCGGCGTATACGGCGAAGATGACGTGCGCGCTCTGCCGATTGTCGAGATTCGTAAGCCCGAGGACTGCGAGTTCTACGATCTGGACGTGAAGTATGTCGACCCTACGGACATCCATCGCATTCCGGCGCAGATTTCACCCGAGAATTACGCTCGCGCTCAGGAGCTTGCCTGCGCCGCTCACAAGGCCCTCGGTTGCCTAGGTATCTCGCGCAGCGATTTTATTGTGAGTGAGGACGGCCCCGTTATCCTCGAGACCAATACCATTCCCGGCATGACCGATACGTCGCTGTATCCGGATGAGCTCCGCCACACCGACGACATGACGTTCCCGCAGGTCTGAGACAGCCTGATCCGGATGGGCCTTCGTCGAGCGGGCATTGCATGCTAATCGAGGACGCGGTTTCGTCAGGAACGCCGCAGTTTGTCATCGACTCCTATGCCACGCTAGCCGAACGCGCCAAAACGCAGTCCTTTGGTCTTATCGAGGAAGATGTAATTGTCCTCGATACCGAGACCACAGGTCTTTCGGTGCAGGACAATGAACTGATCGAGATCTCGGCGGCCCGTCTTTCGGGCCGCGAGATCGTCGACCGTTTCGATACCTTCGTGCATCCCAAGCAGCTGATTCCCGCCGAGATTACCGAGCTCTCGCGCATTACAAATGCCGATGTGGCAGATGCCCCGTCGGCCGTTGAGGCCGTCGCCGCTCTCGCCGATTTTGTCGGTGGTTGCCCGGTGATCGCACATAACGCCACGTTCGACCGCTCGTTTATCGAGTCGGTCAAAGGCGGCGTCAACGTGAGCGATATTTGGATCGATTCGCTGGCGCTGTCGCGCATCGCGCTTCCGCGCCTGGCCTCGCACAAGCTGTCTTTTATGGCCGATCTGTTTGGCTGTGACTCGGTATCACACCGTGCCAATGCCGACGTCGACGCCCTGTGTGGCGTATGGCGCGTGTTGCTCGTGGCGCTCACCGACTTGCCCCAGGGCCTCATGGCGCGCCTAGCCGACATGCATTCGGACGTGCCTTGGTCCTATCGTCCTATCTTCTCGTTCTTGGCGGGGCAGAACCCTGGTTCTATCTTCTCTCTCAGCGCCGCTCGTGCTGACGTTCTCAAGGCCGATCGCGCCGACGATCGGGTGGACGCCGACGAACTGCCGGTCCTCAAGATGCCGAGTCGTGAGGAGATTGAGGCAGACTATGCGCCGGGTGGCCTGGTCAATCGCATGTATCCCACCTACGAGCCGCGTGATGAGCAGATCGCGATGGCGCTCGAGGTCCGCGATGCGCTGGTCACGGGCACTCATCGTGTAATTGAGGCGGGCACGGGCGTCGGCAAATCGATGGCCTATCTGGTGCCTTTTGCCGAGGCAGCGCGCCGTAACAACATCACGGTTGGTATTGCGACCAAATCGAACAATCTTGCCGACCAACTCATGTACCATGAGCTACCAAAACTTGCCGAGCAACTGGACGGTGGCCTGTCATTTTGCGCTCTCAAGGGATATGACCACTATCCGTGTCTGCGCAAGCTTGAGCGCATGAGCCGCAGCCAGGTCGAGATTACCACCAAGCGCGATCCGGCGGACACGCTTACGGCGGTCGCGGTCATTATGGCGTACGTCTGTCAATCAGCCGATGGCGACCTCGACTCGCTCGGCATTCGGTGGCGCAGCGTCAACCGCCCCGACTTTACGACGGCCTCGCGCGAGTGTGCTCGTCGCCTCTGCCCGTTTTTCCCTGATAAATGTTTGGTCCACGGCGCTCGCCGTCGTGCGGCGCATGCCGACGTGGTGGTCACCAACCATTCCCTGCTGTTCCGCAATGTCGCGGCCGAGGGCAGGATTTTGCCTCCGATTCGTCATTGGGTAATCGACGAGGCCCATTCCATCGAGCGCGAGGCGCGCCGTCAGTGGGCGCGCGTGGTGTCGGCGGACGAATCACGCGTTCTGTTTGAGCGCCTGGGTGGCGCGAGCACCGGTGCGCTAAGCCAGGTTTCCCGTGATTTGGCAACCTCCGAGGGCTCTACGCTCTATCTGGGCCTTACTGCCAAGGCGACGTCGACGGTTGCGCGCGCGAGCATGGCAATCGCCGACGTGTTCGATGGCGTTCGCGAGCTCGGCCGCCGTGCCCGTGGGGGTTATGACAATGCCAATCTATGGATTGGCCCCGAGCTGCGCGAATCTGACGACTGGCATGATTTCTTACAGTCGGCCTACGCTGCCATCGATGCATTGGAACAAGCTGACAAGAGCGTCGACGCGCTGGTGCAAGCCGTCGCCGCCGACAAGCCCGAGGTTGTTGTCGACCTGGGCGATATCTCGCGCCGCCTGCACGAGCTGGCCGAGAACCTCAAACTCATCATCGACGGCACCGATGAACACTACGTGTATTCGCTGCAGGTCAATCGCAGGTTGCGTGCCGGCGGAGAGTCAATGACCGCAGAGCGCATCGACATTGGCGAGGCCTTGGCAACCGAGTGGCTGCCCGAGGTTCACACGGCTATCTTTGCCTCGGCGACCATGACGGTGTCCAAAAGCTTTGAACACTTTAACCACGCGGTCGGCCTCGATCGCATCGGTGCTTCAACATCCTCATCGCTGCACTTGGACTCGAGCTACGACTTTGATTCGAACATGGCTGTAGTCGTTGCGGGCGATATCCCCGATCCGCGCGATCGTGAGAGCTATCTTACGGCGCTCGAGCGCGTGCTGGTCGACGCCCATCTTGCCATGGGCGGATCGGTGCTCACACTGTTTACCAATCGGCGCGACATGGAAGACCTGTACGCCCGCGTTGAGCCCAAGATGGCCCGTGCGGGTCTGGAGCTCAACTGCCAGCAGCGCAACTCATCTCCTCGTCGCCTGCGCGACCGGTTTATCAACGAGCCGACCTCGTCGCTTTTTGCTCTTAAGGCCTTCTGGGAGGGATTCGACGCCAGCGGCGAGACGCTGCGCTGCGTCATCATTCCCAAGCTGCCGTTCTCGAGCCCCACGGACCCGCTCTCGTGCGAGCGCAACCTGCGCGAAGACCGCGCTTGGGCGCGCTATTCGCTGCCCGAGGCGGTGCTCGAGGTCAAGCAGGCGGCTGGCCGCCTTATCCGCTCGTCGACCGATTGCGGCGTGCTGATTCTGGCCGACCCGCGCCTGGTGACGAAGGGCTACGGAAAGAAGTTCTTAACGTCGCTGCCCACGAGCTCCTACCAGCGCATCGAATCGGCGCAGATCGGGCACTATCTGCAACTGTGGCGTGCACGCCACGAGCGGCGGCGCTAAAGCGGACAAACGAGGGTTTTTGCCATATCGCACAGACGCTTTGACAGGGCGGGGTCATCCAAGATGCGGATGGCTCCGCCCGCTGCGATTACCTGGCTCAGTAGCCAACGCTCGGAGCCGTAATGCACGGTTACCATTGCCATGTCTGCCCCGCTGCGCTCGATTAGGGTGATGCCGGCCCAGTCCAGATGTTCCGCCATATCGAATGGCATCAGGAGCTTTGCGCTACGCTGTGTCCGGGCAAGGGAATCGTGGAGGGATGCAACGTCCGGTGCGTGAGGCACGACGGAGTCTTCCGTCAAGGCGAGTCCCTCGATTTTATCCATGCGATAGGTGCGCTGCTCATCGACTGCGATGTCCCAGGCAATCAGGTATGTTTGGTCGCCGTTTGCCGTAATGCGCAAGGGGTCGACCAGACGCTCGCGTGGCCGTGCATCGTCCATCGAGCGATACGAGATACGGCAGCGAACGCCGTCCTGAATGGCGCAGCTTAGCTGCTGCCAGTGCGACCCGTGGTTGACGGTGTCAAAGATGCTCTGGTTATAGCCGAGCTCTTCGGGTAGAAGGGCATGTCGAATCCGAACCGCCGCCTGGGGCTCGATCCCCAACGATTCAAGTTCATGGTTGAGCACAGCGCCCTCGGCGGCACTCAGGCGCAACGGTAGCACACGCCCGGCGTCACCGGTGAGGACCACACGCTCGCCGCGGCATTCGCAGATGATGCGCGCGCCCGATTCTCGGTCCGCGAGCGTCGAGACGATCTCGAGAATCTCGTCGAGCGATACCCCCGTGATGTCAAAGCGACTGCAAATCTCGGTTCGTGTCATACCGCTCTCGCCGGCGGCGTAGAGGGCCTCCATGATGTCGATGGCGCGCGAGAGCCTCTGCTCGCTGGTGAGTTTACGCACGGGCATGCTCGTGCACCGTCCTTTCGATGAGGTGGTTCCACGCCTGCTTGAGCGATTTGGGGGCCATGGGCCGCATGCCGTCCATGGCGTGGGCCATGCAAAATGAGGCGGCGGCTTCAAGATCGCGCACGTCAACGGTCCAGGTCCATCCCACATCGGTGTGTGCGAGCTCACCTCGCCCGCGCGTGAGGCCGTTGATCATATCGATCTGCGTCTGAGGGGCGAACGAGAACGTGGCTGCAACGGGCGGTCGGTCGGCAAAATCGAATTCAAAGAACAGATAGTCGTTGAGATTGAAGTTCGCGGGGATGACATAGGCCTTCGAAGGACGCCAAGCACGAACGATACGGTCGCAGCGGAATGTCCTGATGTCGTCGGTGACGTTGTCGAGGCCGCAGAAGTACGCCATGCCCTCGCGCTCGAACATGCCGTAGACGCGGACGGTACGTTCTTTCTGCTCGCCGCGTCCGTTCTGATATAAAAATCGCAGCGCGCATCGCTCGGCAAAGGCGCTCCATACCGCATCGACGGTGGGAGAGCGGCGGATCGGCGCCTCGTCCACCGTCGTCCTACCGGTGAGGTAGGCAATCTTGGAGCGAATATCGGCAAGCGGTGCGGCAAAAGTGGATGAGCCGGCCGCTAGCGTCTGGTCGATGGCGTTGAGCAGGATATCGGCGTCGTCTGCGGTGATGAGGCCGCCTGCTGCAAACGTGTGCTCGCGGTCGATTGTCCACGAGCTTTCCTCGGTCTCCTGCGCACCGGCGGGGCGAACCTCCTTGATTAAGATGCCACGCTCGAGCAGTTTGTCACGATCGCGCCGAAACTTGCGCTTATCCGAGTCGATGTTGCCCGAACCATATCCCAGGTCAGAATCCAAGACGATCTGCTCGGTCGTCAGCGGTTCGGGGGAGCTGTTGAGCACAAAGAAAAGATTGAGGATGCGCTGAGCCGTTTTATCGAAACTGGGCTCCGAATTCCCCTTTTTAATTGTCGCGGTCGTGTCGCTTGCCGTCATAGAGTCCTCGCATGAGAAGGTGGTTTGCTGCCATGATTTTAGTCCGATATGGAGATTAGGCTATATCCTTGTCCGCTCGGGGCGTTAAGATGGCCCGAATTCGGTCGTTTGCGCTCGCTCGGGGTATACTTTCGACTATATACGGTTCTAATGTGCATGCATTGGGCCTATTTGTCGGATTATGGATGTGGAGCGCACATGGCGAACACCCAGAACTATATTAACCACCTGCTGCAGAACACCGGCATTACGCCGGCATGCAGCGAAGAAGAGCGCTTGGCTGCCGAGGATATCGCTCAGATCTTTCGCAACCACGGCTTTGATCCCGAGGTTCAGGAGTTCAATGCCCCGGCGCCCAGTAGGTTGGCATTTGCCGTTACCGGTATTCTTGCGTTTGCCGGCGCCCTGCTGATGGGCATCGGCGGCGGTATCGGCTTGGTCGGCACCTTGCTGGCTATTGTCGGCGCCGTTCTTTACGTGCTCGAGCGCACGGGTCACCCCGTGGTTTCGCGTCTGGGCAAGACGGGCGTGAGCCAAAATGTCATCGCCTACCACAAGGCCTCGGGTCCGCTCGCGTCTCCGCGCAACCGCCCGGTGGTCGTTGTCGCACACTACGATTCTCCCCGTGCTGAGCTGCTCGCACGCGAGCCCTATGCTTCGTATCGTGCGCTCATCGCCAAGCTGTTGCCCGTTGCCACGGTTGCCCCTGCTGCCGTTGCCATCCTGCGTATCCTGCCGCTCCCCGGCGCGCTCAAGGTTCTGCTGTGGATTGTCGCGATCCTCGCTTCCCTCGTTGCACTTGTCAACGCGGCAAACATCATCTCTAACCGCCACATTCTTCCCTATACGTCCGGCGCGGTGTGCAACAAGTCTTCCGTCGCCGCTATGCTCGGCGTTATGGACAACGTCGCTCCCTTCCAGGGCGAAAACGAGTTTCCCGACGATGTTCCGTTCGATACCTATTTTGGGGAGCAGAAACGTCGTGCCGAGGAAATGGCGCGCGCAGCGGCGGAGTATGCCGCGGCCCAGCAGCAAAACGACTACGGCAACACCATCGAGTACGAAGAGCCTACCTACGCCGAGGACGAGTTCGGTCAGCCGATTGCTCCCGACGCTCAAACCGAGCCCGAACAGGGTGAGGCTTTCGACGAGCAGATCGAGGGCTTTGAGGGTGCGTCCGCCGACGAGACGCTGATCGGCGCCATCGTGCCCGAGGACCAGAATCAGGCTGTCCAGGCCGAAGAGTTCAATGACGAGGTTCCCACTGCCGAGCCGACGGAGGAGCCTGCCGCGGCTGAGCCCGAGCCCAAGCTCTATCGCAATGCCGCCGGCAACATCCGCTTTGGTTCGGATGCCATCCGTGCGCTCGGAATGCTTCCCGAGTCCTGCACGCTCGATTACGAGGAGGGCGAGGAGCCGACGTTTGAGCCCGAGCCTGCCCCCGTTGTCACCGTGGATGATGAGTCTGCCGCGGTTACCGCTGCCGCTGCCGAGCCCGAGGCGGTGTCTGCGATCGATCCCGCGGCAGGACTGGACATTTTGGCTCCCGCCGCGCCGGCGCAAGACGTTGCGGACGAGTCTGACGACGATTACGTTGAACAGCCGAGGCGCGTGTCTTACGAGAGCGATACTGATTTCTCGGCCGAGATTCCCGCGGCAACGCCCCATGCCGATATTGCATCCGCGTTCTCGTCGATTGGCGCCAGCGCTTCCAACTTCTTTAAGGGTGCGCTTGCAAAGGGCAAGAAATTTGTCGACGATTTCGAGGAGAAGCGCGCTGCCGCACGCGAGGCTGCCGAGCAGGAGGCTATCGCTCAGCAGCAGACAGCCGAGGCGGCACGTGAGCGCGCGGCGCAAGAGTTCGAGCAGAACGAGGCTATGCAGTCCGCGCCCGTCGATGCCGCCGAAGCTACAACGTCCTTTGAGTCCCAGCAACCGACGTCCGCGGATGTTGTTGAAGCGACGACGTCTTTCGAGGCTCAGCAGCACGTCGATAGCACCATGTCGTTTGATGCCGCGCAGTTCGATTCCACGATAACGTTTGAAAAGCAAGGCACCGCGATTGCCGAGCCCCTTCCTGCTTCCGATGAGCAGGACGACGCGGCAGACGATGACGAGCCTATTGATGCTGCCGAAATCCAAGATGCCGCCGAGGACGAGCCCGTCGAGGCCAACTCTGGCGAAGAGCAATACGCGGCAGCCGATCAAGGTGATTCGACCGAGGTCGAGCAGGAGGAAGTGCCTGCGGTTTCCGAGACTCCCGAGACGGATGAGTCGAGGCCTTACTCCACGCAGATTTTCACCATGCCGACCCCGAGTGGTTCCGGTGCCACGGTTGCCAATGTCGCTCCCACTCAGGACGAAACGGTCGATTCCCTTATGGCCCAGATTTCCTCCCAGGCATCGCCGCGTCCGCAGATGAATGTTCCCGATCCGGCGCCTGCACCGTCGCCTGCACCTTCCTCGTCTCCGCTGGCTTCGGTCCCCGATCCGTCGCTGCCGTCTATGAAGCAGGCAAACGTTGCGTCTCGCACGTCGCTGTTCGACCTTCCCGATCCCTCTGCCCAGGTCAACGACCCCTTTGCTACTGCCCAGGGTCCCGAACCCACATCGGCACCCGTTGCGCCTCCTATGCCCGTTGCGTCGGGCGCGCAGCCGATCGAGACCATTTCGGCTCCCGCCCCGGCGGCACCCAAGTCTCGCAAGCGCGGCCTGGGTGGCCTGTTCGGTCGTAAAAAGAAAAACGAGCAGGACAGCATGAGTGACTGGCTGGGCGTCGAAGACGATTACGATGCCAAAAAGTCCGGTCGCGGCATCGGTTCGTGGGATAACTTCGAGGACGATAACGATGGCTGGAAGGGTGGCGCTACGTCTTCCGATGGCGCTTCTTCCGAAGATATGCTCTCGGCTGTCGCCTCTATGGGCGATGATGAGCTGCTCGGTCACGATATCTGGTTTGTGGCAACGGGCGCCTCGGATTGTGATGGCGCCGGCATGAAGGCCTTCTTGGCTTCGCATCGCGATAAGCTCCGCGGCGTATTCTTTATCAATCTTGAATCCGTCGGCGCCGGTAGGCTTTCGGTGGTGACGGTTGAGGGCGAACAACAGCTGCTCAAGGGCGATCGCCGCATCATGAACCTGGTCAGCAAGGTGTGCAAGTCGTTCCATGTCGATTGTGGCGCGCTCGAGATGCCCTATGCCAAGACCGATGCCTATGCCGCGCTCGAGGCGAGCCGCCGAGCCCTCACCATCGCCGGCGTGGACGGCACGCGTCTGGCTTGCGCTCGTACTGAGGACGACCTGCCTCACAATGTCAACCCGACGAACATTGCCACGGTATCCGAGGTCGTGACCGAGGTTATCCGCCGTTCGTAGACGGAGCTCTAAGGAGTCAACGTGTTTTCGTATATTAAGCGCCATTGGCCTGTCTACGTGATTTTGACCTTGATTGCCATTGCGTTAGGATTTGGGGCTGCCTACATCGTGGGTGCGAAGGGCTCGACCCCTGCCTCCGCAATCAGCGAAGAGGTGGAGCAAGAACAGAGTACGGGTGCCGATGGGATTCCTGAGTCCGAGCAGACAATCGTTGATGGTGGATCTTCGTCTGCAGAGTAGATACGGCGATTTACATGATTGAAAGCGGGCGAGCCAGGGGACTGGCTCGCCCGCTTTTTCATCGCGCTAGCGCTTCTTTGGGATCGACCTAAGGCGAGCGAACCATAGGGCTGCGGCACCCGAGGTCAGGAGCGCGGTGATGCAAGCGGCGATGGGAACTGATCCTGTTGCCGGTAGGTCCTGCGGTAGGGTACAGCGTTGAATGACACGGTCCTCGTCATGTGACTCAAGTTTATCGCCGCCACCGTTGCGGCAAAGATCGACGCGTGCGCTGTTGGTGAGTGCGGTTTGGGGCGTATAAGCCGACGTTGCCTGCATGTGTACGACTGCGCCCCGAGCGTCTGTGCCAAGGATTGCTTTGGCATCGTCAAGGTCGTCGTGCTCATCCTTGAGATCATCGCGGGTCCAAGAATCCGCATCGCTTCGAGTCGTAAAGTCGGCGGCTACCGCACCGTATTCAATTCGAATGCCCGTTACGACGGTATTGGACGCAAGGTCGAGTTCTTTCGCCTCGAGTGTGGTGGATTCCGTGGTCGAGATATCCGCCTTCCAGAGGTGCCAACCGTCGTAATCGACGAGGCGGCAATCCTCACCCAGGCTCTCTTTTACTTCGTCGGACTCAAGCCAAGGATTTTCGTGCCCATCGTCAAGTGTCGCGTTTGCCGGCTCATCGGCGGCTGGCGAGTCCAACGGCGTCGTGCGATACCACACGTTGCACAGACCATTGAGGTCGCCGATGGCGACGGGGGTTTCGATTGAGACGAATCTCGCCGTATCGTCCTCGGCACACTCAAGATCATCGGTAATCGTGAACTCATCAACCCAGGTAGTTGAATCGTTTCGAGCGTCGATGGTATAGGAGAAAAGCCCATCCGTATTGGTTTGCATCGCGGCGCGGTTTTTACCATCGCCGTTAGCCAACAGGCCCTTTTCGATAGGTTGGACAAGTTCCTGACGCTTGTCGACCTGCCCCTTGATCTCGATGGGCGCATCCTTCATCGCGACGGATTGGACTTCTCCCGTATCCTTTATTTCAAACGTTATCTCCTCGGCAAGGTCATAGGTCCGCGGAGACATTATTTCGCGCAACGAGTAGGTGCCGGGTGCAAGATGTTCGACGCGGTGTGGCTTGTCGGATGAGGTCCAGGAGTCTATTTCGGTTTTATCGGGACCATATAAGGTGAGCTGTGCGCCTTCCACTTCCTGCTCACCGCTTGCATCGACCTTGGAGATATCAACCTTGGTGTAATCGTCGGATACGTTAAGCCGTGCTTCTACAACGGGTGTTTTCTGGTCGGCATAAGTAAGGTCGACAATATGGGTTGTCTGATCGAGCAAGAAGCCTGCCGGCGCTTGAATCTCGACAACCTCGTAGCGTGCGGTGCCAGATCCCAGTGGGAGGTTGTCCGCGCGTGCTTCTCCAGTTTCATCCGTCGTGACGGTGGCGACAGTCTCACCGTCGAGCGCGGCAATGCTACCGTCGGGGCGCACGATATCACCCGAGGCACGGATCTCAAAGATGGCGCCCGCGAG
Organism: uncultured Collinsella sp.; assembly: GCA_900552155.1. Classification (GTDB taxonomy): domain Bacteria; phylum Actinomycetota; class Coriobacteriia; order Coriobacteriales; family Coriobacteriaceae; genus Collinsella. Next base: position 13,026 of record URYU01000002.1, on the reverse strand, counting down.
GCTGCTGCCGTCGATGGCATCGGTTTTAACGATCCTGATGTTTCCGGTCGCGGCGTGGTCATAATACGAGGCTATTGCAACGGGCGTTAGGTTCATGTCGGCGGGTATGTTTACCTCGATCTCTTCGCCGACAAGATAGGGCTCTTTGGCCGAGGTTTCGCGTACATAATAGGTGCCCGGCACGAGCGATTCGGGCAGTGTGACGGTGCCGGTCGCGTCAGTCGTAAAGGTGTCCATTACGTTATGTGCTGGATACCAGCAAGTTTGTGAGACAGGTTCGTGATTGCTGTCGAGGAGTTGGAAGGTGAATCCGGCTAGGGAAACAGAAGCGCCTGTTTGGGCATCGCGTTTTACAATCTGGAGATGCGTCGACAGAGCGTGGTTGTCCACGATATATTGAAGCTCGGCGCCGTCGGAAATCTGATTGGCCCCGACGGTCCATTCCCCTGCACGTTTAAAACCCTCGGGGACGGTTTCCGGAACCTCGCGAATCGTGTAGCCGGCACGGTCGTATGGGACGGCTCCGTGGACACCGGCGGGTCGCTTGCCTGTGCCGAACCATGCTTCGGGCTGATCTTTGGTGGAGGCAAAGCCATAGATGTTTGTGGTCAGTGTGCCAACAACCTGCTGAGAGCTGTTGCTGACAACCTCAAAGACAACACCACCCGCCGGCTGCTCCAGGCCGGATTGGTCGCTATTGCCGTAATCCTTGAATTTGGAAATCTCAAGGTCAAACGCAATGGGGATATCGGAAATGCGAGATTCGATCTCGACCACGCCTGAATCGCCGAGCTGGTCGGCTCCAACGGTATAGGTCCAGCTGTCGTTGGATGGCAGGTAGCCCTCGGGGGCTTTTGATTCGTAGATGGTAAAGGTTCCTAAGGGGACATCGGCGAGGGTGGCCTGACCGCTTTCGTCGGTCGTGAGGATTTGCGCCCATCCAGGGGTTGATTGCGACACACACGTGAACTCTGCTCCTGCGAGTGAAGAACCTACCTGGGGGCCGGCATTCGTCGCGGTATCGAGTTTTACGATACGCAGGTTGATGGTGCCGGGCTGTTCATCAATGGCGACCTGTCCACCGTCATTCCCCGTGGTAAAGGCGATGCGATCGTGGCGGGGGACATAGCCGGCCGGCGCCTTCGTTTCAACTAGGTAGTATGCTGTGTTGGGCAGAAGTGTTGCTTGCGCCCGACCGTTGCTGTCCATCTGGATGGTGCCAACACGTGCGTCGCTGGCGCTCTCAAAAACATCGAATGTTGTCCCGGCAAACTGATAAGTATTGTTTCTGCTGGTAATGGCAGCGTTTGCAGACTGCTTTTGGAAGGAAACAGAGACCGCCGGCAGTACATAGAGCATGTCCTGACGTTTGCTGCCGCCCGATACGGCTCCTAGATAGCGCCGCGCGCGGTGCGGAGCGGCTTTGATGCTTCCTGATTTTGCGCTGTCGTGGAGCCACCGCGCCGCCGCCACGACTTCATTGTCAGTGGTAAAGTGCCCACTCTTGGTTTTGCCCTGAGCGGTCGTGTAAGAGTAGGTACCGTCGACATGGGTAGTGCCGTTGAGCATCCATACGGCAAGCTGGGTTGCGGCGCGGGCACGATCGGGTGAAAGATGGTAACCGCCAAACGACGTGGCGGTAGGATATCCGTGACAAACGATTGCCGCGAACTCGTCGTCGAGCCACACCCAGCCTTGATCAAAGTTGAGCCATGGGCCGCCCGGCTTGGTGGGGCCGGGGCGCTCCTGGTTCATGCAGTAGGCAATCGAGGCGTCTTGAGCTTCATACTTGCCGATGAGGAAGGGCCCACAATCATCGCTAATAGTGCGGAAGCCGAGCTGGTCGTAGCCATCGACGGCAAATGCGGCTCCCGGTGCCAGGCAGCCGAAAAGCAGGAAGAGGAGCAGGAGCAGCGGACCTGTTGCGATTGCGCTGTGGACAGAGTGCGTGGGTGCGTTGGACATGGCTGCTCCTTATCCCTCGTGCGCCGCACGGGGAGGCTGCGACGCGTAGGATGAGGCTACCCCCGAGGTTCATGCGGGTAAGTACCGGAGCCTGACCAAAAGCTTGCCCAATTCCTGACAAATTGAGCTCAAATACAACAATCAAGCAAAAGTGCAGGTAGAAGATAGGGAGAACAGGAAGTCAAAGGTCCTCGTCTCCACAATTGACGTGATTTTCAAACGAATCTCCACAGCTAAAACAAGCATCACCACCCTTGTATCGAACAAGACAACCGCGTTATACTAGCCAACACACAAGCGGGCATCGCCAAGTGGTAAGGCATCAGCTTCCCAAGCTGACACTCGCGGGTTCGAGTCCCGTTGCCCGCTCCAGTTAAGAGCACAAGCACGGCACCATCACGGTTCCGTGCTTTTTTCAATAAAGTGCCGGGACTCGAACCCGACAGGGTGCGAGCGTTAAGCAAACGCGAAGCGTTTGTAGCGAGCAGGCGAAGGTGCCGACAGGCGCCTGAAGCCGGCGCGGATTTGCGAAGCAAATACGCGGATGTCCCGTTGCCCGCTCCATGGAGCACGGAAGTCCTCGTGACGGCCAATTCAACAAAGTCTTCCCCATCTTCACCGTGAATCCGAGGGTATCGCCTGAAGCCGGTGCGGATTTGCGAAGCAAATGCGTAGACGTCCCGTTGCCCGCTCCATCGAGCACGGGAGACAGCCGGGAGCGTCAGATTCAACCCATCTTGCCCACGCATGGGCGTAGGTCCGGGTGTGTCGCCGCAGCCGGTGCGGATTTGCGAAGCAAATACGCGGACGTCCCCATGGCCGCTCTTGCGGCAAAATGTTAGGTTAATGCCTGCTGCCCATACTTGCATCTGCGCACGGTACAATGGTTGGGTTACGACCAACGTGCCAATAACCAAAAAGGAGCCGCTATGATCGATCGCTATACCCGCCCGGAGATGGGACACATTTTCTCCCTCGAGAACAAGTACGCCATTTGGCAGGAAATCGAGGTTCTGGCCTGCGAGGCCCAGGCGGAGCTCGGCAAGATCGGTATTTCCAAAGACGAGGCCCAGTGGATCCGCGACCATGCCAACTTTGAGAAGGCGAAGGTCGATGAGATCGAGGAAGTCACGCGCCACGACGTCATTGCCTTCCTGACCAACATGAAGGAATACATCGATGCCGATGTTCCCGAGGGCGAACCCAAGCCCAGCCGCTGGGTTCACTATGGCATGACCAGCTCCGATCTGGGCGACACAGCCCTGTGCTACCAGCTCACCCAGGCCTGTGACCTGATCATCGAGGACGTCAAGAAACTCGGCGAGATCTGCAAGCGTCGTGCCTTCGAGGAGCGCAACACGCTCTGCGCCGGCCGTACTCATGGCATCCATGCCGAGCCGATGACCTTTGGCATGAAGTTTGGCTCTTGGGCCTGGGAGCTCAAGCGCGATCTGGACCGTCTTGAGGATGCCCGCAAGAACGTTGCCTTTGGTGCCATCTCGGGCGCTGTCGGCACGTACAGCTCCATCGAGCCGTTTGTCGAGGAGTATGTCTGCGACCACCTGGGTCTGGTTCACGACCCGCTGTCCACGCAGGTTATCAGCCGCGATCATCACGCCTACCTCGCCGGCGTTCTTGCCACCACCGCGGCCACCTGTGAGCGCATCGCTAACGAGGTTCGCAATCTGCAGAAGACCGATACACTCGAGGCCGAGGAACCGTTCCGTAAGGGTCAAAAGGGCAGCTCCGCCATGCCGCACAAGCGCAACCCCATCACCATGGAGAAGGTCTGCGGCCTGTCGCGCGTCGTGAAGGCCAACGCGCAGGTTGCCTTCGACAACGTCGCCCTGTGGCACGAGCGTGACATTTCGCACTCCTCTGCCGAGCGCGTCGCCCAGGCCGATAGCTTCATCGCGCTCGACCACATGTTCCAGTGCCTCATTCGCGTTATCGACGGCCTGCAGCTGTACCCTGCCCGCATGATGGCCAACCTCAATAAGACCCGCGGCCTCATCTTCTCCTCCAAGGTGCTGCTCGACCTCGTCGACACGGGCATCACCCGCGAGGACGCGTACGCCATTGTGCAGGAGAACGCCATGGCAACCTGGCACGAGGTACAGGATTGTGTCTCCGGCCCCACCTTTAAGGAGCGTCTCGAGGCCGACCCGCGCTGCACCGTCAGCCAGGAGAAGCTCGACGAGATTTTTGATCCGTGGGACTTCCTCACTCGTATCGACACAGTCTTTGATCGTCTGGAGCAGCTGAGCTTCGAGTAGGTTCGGGCATAACGTTAGCTTTTTAGGGCGCTTTGCTGGTAATGTGTGTTGCCGGCAAAGCGCCTCGTTGCATTTAGGGAAAGACGGGGATAATAGTCGTCTCGAATAATATTCTGAGAGGGGATCGCATGATTTCGTTTGATTACAAGCCTCAGGGCGTGTGTGCTCGCAATATTCACCTTGACCTTTCCGATGACGGCAACAAGGTGATGGGCGTTGAGTTTACCGGCGGCTGCGACGGCAATCTCAAGGCTATCTCCAAGCTGGTCGAGGGCGCTCCTGCCGATCGCGTAATCGAGGTTCTCGCCGGTAATACCTGCGGTATGAAAAAGACCTCCTGCGCCGACCAGCTTACACGCGCTATCGAGGCCGCTCGCGCCGAGATCGCCTAATGGGTATCGCCGATCACATCAAGAACGGAATATCGCGTCGCGGCTTTGTACTCGGTGGGGCTGCCGCGGGCGCTGCCACGGTGCTTGCCGGATGCTCGAAAAAAACGGGCACCAGCGATGATGCCGCCGGCGAGCCGCAGGTTATCAAGGACGATTCCAAAATCATCTCGATTACGGATGAGTACGAGGCAGTCGACATCGATCTTGAGCCGGCGTCGTCGTGGACGCTGCCTCTGGGTACGCTGCTGTACTACTGCGACGGCGATTACGCCGCGGCGATGATGGCGCCTGCATCGGCACTGCACGCCAACACACTCGGTGTGCTCAACCTGGGCGATGGCTCGCTTACCACATTAATCGAGGATCCTATCGAGGGCACGGGATATGCATTCTACGATGTCCGTGCCGGCGACGGCGTATTCGCGTGGGTTGAGATGAACTTTGCCAATTCATCGTGGAAACTCTACGCTCAAAATCTGTCGGGCGCTTCGCTCTCTGGCGATGTGGTTGAGCTCGATCGAGGTGGCAAGGACTATGATCCGCCCCTGTTTACGGCGTTCGGGTCATCGGTTATCTGGTATAAAATGCCCTCGGCAGGTGGCAATAAAACGAGTAGCGATTCGTTTTGCTATCGTCGCTCGCTTGATGAATCCAAGGCCGAGACAATTTGGAAATCGACGGGCCGCTTTGCATCGGCCCCGCGCGCGAGCGACGGCATTTTGACCATCTCGCCGCGTGTCCGCAACGACGAGGGTGTCTACTACGGCATAACGGCAATCGATCTGACCGACGGCAACAACACCAAACGTGCCCAGCTAGTCCTCCCCTCGTCAGTTTCGCCTTTCGAGGCCGTATATATGGGCGATACCTTCGTGTTTTCTATCGAGGCGGCCTATAGTGGCGTGGGCAGCCTGGGCAATATGGGCACGTATATCGGTAATGAGGGAGGGCCGTACCTCTTCCTGTCACGCGAGCCGCTCGCATGTGCGGCTGGCAAGAAGAATAAATACCTTGTTAAGGTACAGGCGTCGCATTTCCTGATCGACACCTCTGCCAAGACCTATGGCTCGCTGCTGTCGCCCGACCGCGCTTTGGAGTATGGCGATTATCCAGCTACGGCGGGAAAATCGGACTCATTCCTTACGTACGCCACGGTGCGCAACAGCCAGGGTATACCAGAGACGGTCACTGCACGCCTATTCTCTCTTTAAGCTTAGAGGGGTTAAAAAGGCGCCAACAGGGGAATAAACGCGTTGTAATTGTGAGTACCGCCCGCCGAGCTGCCGCGTCATAGCGGCATCCGGCGGGCTCAGGTGCGTTAAAATGGGCTTGTTCTTAGCTAATTGAGACAGGGGGGCCGTGTTATGGCTTCAGATGCAAAAAAGATTCTGCTGGTCGAGGATGAGAAGGCAATCCGTGACGCCGTCGCTGCCTATCTCGAGCGCGAAGGCTACTGGGTTGTGGGCGTCGGCGACGGCCAGTCCGCGATCGAGGAGTTCGAGAAGCATCAGTTCGACCTGGTCGTGCTCGACCTTATGCTCCCCAAGATCCCCGGCGAGCGCGTTTGCCGCACCATTCGCGATACCTCGGATGTCCCCATCATCATGCTGACGGCTAAGGGCGAGATCGAGGACCGTATTATCGGTCTTGAGCTCGGCGCCGACGACTATCTGATTAAGCCGTTCTCGCCGCGCGCGCTCGTCGCCCGCGTTCGCGCTCTGTTCCGCCGTGCCCATCAGGCCGACGAGCCCGCCGTCGAGGTACTCGACTTCGGCGATCTGGTCATCGATATCTCGGGCCACAAGATCTTGGTCGAAGGCAAGGAAGTCGATCTGACGGCTTCCGAGTTCAAGCTGCTCACCACGCTTGCCCGCCATCCCGGCCGTGTGTATAACCGCATGGAGCTGGTCGAGAAAGTGCTCGGGTATGACTTTGAGGGCTATGAGCGCACCATCGATAGCCACGTGAAGAACCTTCGCGCCAAGCTGGGCGATGATCCCAAGAAGCCCAAGTGGCTCTACACCGTCCATGGTGTCGGCTATCGCTTCGAGGCTCCGGCCAAGACCGATAAGTCGGACGAGAAATAGGGAAATCACATATGACACCTGCGCGCTTTGAAATCGGACAAAAGCACAAGCAGGAGAGCGAGGCGGGTTCCAAGGCTAGTTGGAACACGCCTCGTTCCGATTCACGGCCAACGATGAGCTATCCCTCGCGCATGGCACTTGCTTTTGCTCTGACATCGCTCATGACGGTATTGGTGCTGGTGGGCGTTGTCTCTGTTGTGTGGGGCACGGTCTTTTCGGATTACACACGCTCCAATATCGTCGAAATCGCAAATTCCGCTGCCGAGAAGTTGGCGACCTCATATGAGGAAAACGGCTCTTGGACCGCGGGAGAACTGCGCACGGTCGCAACGTCGAGTTTGGTTTCCGACGATCTGGGCATGCAGGTCGTCAATAAAAAGGGCGTGATCGTTTATGACGATTCCTGGCCCTCGGCAAGCGCCACCGCCGATGTACGCGAAAACCAGGCTACGACCGACGACACGAGCGGCAAGAGGGCATCGCACAGCCCGGTCTCGTCTGCTCCAACCGACTCCGATAGCGTTGCTAACGTCGAGATTGTAACGTCTTCCGGCGAGCATGTCGGACAGGTAAAGCTGTGGGCCATCGGCTCCGACGCTCTGCTCACCAAGGCGGACTCTGCGTTTAGGGAGAAGACCTTTAACGCCATGGCCCTCGCCGCGGTTGTTGCAATCTGCATTTCGGTCGTTATCGGATCGCTCGTGTCGCGCATGCTCACCAAGCCGATTCATCGCATCACCAGTACCGCAAAGCAAATCCGTGACGGCGACCTGTCGGCTCGCACGGGGCTGCGCGGTGATGACGAGATCGATCAGCTGGGTGAGACCTTCGATGAGATGGCCACTTCGCTCGAGAAGGATATGAAACACGAGAAGCGCCTGACCTCAGACGTTGCACACGAGCTTCGCACGCCGCTTATGGCCATGCTCGCAACGGTCGAGGCCATGCAGGATGGCGTGTATCCCACCGACGATGAGCATTTGGAGACCGTTGCTTCCGAGACGCGTCGCCTGGCTCGTCTGGTGCAGCAGATGCTCGACCTGTCGCGCATGGAAAACAGCACGGCTCCGCTCAACCTTGAGCCGGTGGACATGGTTCCTTTCGTGCGTTCCATCGTCAATGCCCAGGAGCGCCTGTTTGTCGACCGCGATCTGCGTCTGCGCTTTGCGGACGAGACCCAGGGTCACGACGATGTCGTCGAGGCCGATCCCGACATGATCACGCAATGTGTTATTAACCTCATGAGCAACGCCATGCGCTACACCCCCGAGGGCGGTTGGGTCGTGGTGTCGGTGCTCAGTGACCGCAGGCACGTCAGCATTGCCGTTTCTGATACCGGCATCGGTATTGCCAAGGACGATCTGTCACGCATCTTCGGGCGGTTTTGGCGCGCCGATGCCAGCCGCGCCCGCGAAGCTGGCGGCCTGGGCGTTGGCCTCGCCGTGACCAAGCAGATCGTCGAGCGTCACCATGGCTACATATCCGTGGAGTCGGAGCTTGGAAAGGGTACGACTTTTACAATTCATCTGCCCCGCGAGCACACGGCGGACGCGGCATCTACTACAATGGAGCACTAGCTTTTCGCTATTCGGTGAAGGAGGGGCCGCGTCCCTGCCGCTCCGAGTTTGCGAAAACATGCGGGAAAGAACCCGCATTTCTGTCGTATTTAGGTAAGGAGTGACTCACGTGACAACGATGGAGCGTCGTCCGGATTCCCGTGGCAAGGTTCGTGATATTTACGATGCCGGTGAAAACCTGCTGATGGTCGCCACCGACCGCATTTCTGCGTTCGACTTCATTCTTCCCGACGAGATTCCGTTTAAGGGAGAGGTACTCAATCGCATCTCGGCATTCTGGTTTGATAAGTTTGCCGACATCGTCCCCAACCATCTCGTTTCCATCGACCCGGCGGATTTCCCCGAGGAGTTTGCTGAGTATCGTGACTACCTCGCTGGCCGCGCCATGCTGGTTAAGAAGGCCCAGACGATTCCTATCGAGTGCATCGTCCGCGGCTATCTGACCGGTTCGGGCAAGAAGACCTACGACGAGAACGGCACCGTCTGCGGCATCCAGCTGCCTGAGGGCCTGACCGAGGCTTCCAAGCTTCCTGAGCCGCTGTTCACGCCGTCCACGAAGGCCGAGATCGGTGACCACGACGAGAACATCTCGTTCGAGCGTTGCTGCGAGATCGTGGGCGAGGACATCGCCACGCAGATTCGTGACCTTTCCCTCAAGATCTACAAGGCTGCCGCCGAGTACGCCGCGACCCGTGGCAGCATCATTGCCGACACCAAGTTCGAGTTTGGTGTTATTGATGGCAAGGTCACGCTGATCGACGAGTGTCTCACGCCCGACTCCAGCCGTTTCTGGCCTGCTGCCAGCTACGAGGAGGGCAAGATCCAGCCTAGCTACGACAAGCAATTCGTCCGCAATTGGCTCAAGGCCAACTGGGATATGACGGGGGAGACCCCGCACCTGCCCGCCGAGGTCATCGATGGCACGTCCGAGCGCTATCGCGAGGCCTTCCAGATCATCACGGGCTCCCAGTTCACAAGCATGAAGGAGAACGCATAAGTGAGTACCCGTAGCGCCACGAACAAGCGCACGCAATCCCACGAAGTTACCGGGGTTGCGCGCAAGTCTGCCGCATCTGCTAAGCCCGCCCGCCAAGCAGCGAGCTCCGTTCGCGTCGTGCCGGCTTCGTCTAAGGCACGCCGCAAAGAGCTCGAGAAGGGCGAGAACCTCGAGGGCCTCTCTAAAGAGGAGAAGCGCGCCCGCAAGGCTAAGCAGCGCGCCAAGGAGGACCGCATCTATACGGTGTCGAATATCCTCCTCAAGCAGGACGAGGACTACACCAAGCGCCGTCGCATCTGGTGGATTGTGCTCGCCATTGGCATGGTGCTCGTCGTGGCAATTTGGGCCTCGCTGTACTTCGCTCCCGCTGGCATGGTGTCCAGCCCTGTCCAGATGGTCGGCATTGTTTTGTCCTACGTCATCATTTTGGGCGACTTTATCTATGACTTCGCTCGTATTCGTCCCTTGCGCAACATGTACCGCGCGCAGGCCGAGGGCATGTCCGAGAACAAGCTCAACGCTCTTATTGAGCGCGCGGCTGCCGAGGAGGACAAGAAGGACTCCAAGAAGAAGTAGCGTTTGCATACATACTTATCGCTAAGATATAAGGCGCGTCGTTTTTGCGGCGCGCCTTTTTACTGTTCTATAGATAGATGGAGTGGCACATGATTCGAGCTGCCCTGACGGTCGAAGAGGCTCTGGAGGGCATGAAGGCCCTGGAGCCCAAGATTAAAAACTACGCGCGCCTGGTCGTCCGCAAGGGCGTAAACGTCAAGCCCGGCCAGGAGGTCGTCGTTCAGTCTCCGGTCGAGTGCGCGCCGTTTGCGCGCGTGGTGGTCGCGGAGGCCTATGCTGCCGGCGCCGGCCACGTGACGGTCATTTGGGCCGATGATGCCGTGACGAGGCTCACGTACGAGCATGTCGAGAAAAGCTATTTTGAGCAGACGCCCGAGTGGAAGCGCATGCAGCTGGATTCCTTGGCCCAGGATGGTGCCTGCTTTGTCTTTATCGAGGGTGCGGATCCTGCGGCCCTCAAGGGCATCGATCCAGCCAAGCCGGCCGCGGCATCAAAGGCGAGGAATACGCAGTGCAAAGTTTTCCGCCGTGGACTGGATTACAACATCAATCCGTGGTGCATCGCCGGCGCTCCGGTCGTGGCTTGGGCGCACGAGGTGTTACCGGGAGACGCCGATGAGGTTGCAATCTATAAGCTGTGGAATGCGATTCTGCACACCGCGCGCGCCGATGGCCAGGACCCAGAGAGCGACTGGGAACTCCATGACGCCGCATTCGAAAAGAACCTGCGTTTCCTGAACGACAATCGTTTCGACTACCTGCATTACAACGCGGCAAATGGAACCGATCTGACGATTGGCATGACGAAGGGTCACGAGTGGGCCGGCGGCAAGGGCAAGACGCCCGATGGGCACCCCTTCTTCCCCAACATTCCCACCGAGGAAGTCTTCACTTCGCCCGATCGCATGCGCGCCGACGGTATCGTGTACTCGGCCATGCCGCTCATCCATCACGGCAATAAGGTCGAAGATTTTTGGATTAAGTTCGAGGGCGGCCGCGTGGTGGACTACGACGCCCGCGTGGGCAAGGCAACGCTCGCAAGTATCATCGATACTGACGAGGGCGCTGCTCACCTGGGAGAGGTCGCGCTCATTTCCAAGAACACGCCGATCCGCGAAAGTGGTGTTCTGTTCTACGATACGCTCTATGACGAGAACGCTAGCTGCCATCTCGCGCTAGGTGTCGGTTTCCCCGAATGCATCGAGGGTGGGTATGACATGTCCAAGGAGGAGCTCCTGGAGCATGGCGTTAACGTCTCGAGCACGCACGTCGATTTTATGATCGGCACGGACGACATCGATATTACGGGCATTACGCCTGATGGACGTGAAGTTGTGATTTTCCAGAACGGCCAATGGAGTTGGGAATAGTCCCAGACCGTGGTACAATGCCACCCGCGGGCCGTTAGCTCAGCTGGCAGAGCAGGGGACTTTTAATCCCAAGGTCCAGGGTTCGAACCCCTGACGGCCCACCATAGAAAAGAAAGCGATCGACTCCGGTTGGTCGCTTTTTTGTTGCCGCGACACGGGTTCGAACCCGTCGGGGCGCGGAGCGCCGCAGCGGCCGCCTGCGGAGCAGGCTGAACCCCCGACGGCCCACCCAACGAAAGGAAAACAAAATGAAAACAGATAGATACGGAATTAGCGGCAGCACATTAAAGATAATAGCGGCCATTTCGATGGTTCTCGATCATGTAAGCAGGATCGTCCTGACCAATGGAATCATGACTCACGCATCGTACAATCAGATATCAGACGAGCAGTGGGCGATTCTAAGCGAGGCTTCGGATGTGCTTCATGTTCTTGGCAGAATTGCATTTCCCTTATTTTGCTTTTTGATAGTTGAGGGATTTTTGCATACTCATGACATAAAGAAGTACCTGCGAAATATGCTTGTCTTCGCAATCATTGCGGAGCCCATATACGATTTCGTTCAAACCGGGCAGCTATTTGACCTTCGGCAACAGAATGTTATGTATGAGCTCCTGCTTTCATTGGTCTTTTTGATTATTCTGGAAAAGATACAAAGTCTTTCAAAATGGAAGAGGCACATTGCAGAAATTGCTCTGATTGTTTTGACAGCACTGGCAGCTGAATACACTAAGCTGGATGGCGGTGCGTATGGCATTCTGCTTGTGGCTGCATTCTATTTATTCCACGACAGCAAAGCTAAGATGTTCTTTGCTGCAGTATGTGCGGTGCTCCTTTCGTCATGCCATATAATTGGCGGCGGATTTGAGTTCACTACAGCTAATATTTTTAATCCTGATGTTGCTGCCGCGATAATTTCGTTGTTGCTTATCAATCTTTATAATGGCAAGCGAGGGCTGAAGCTGAAATATTTCTTCTACATTTTCTATCCGGCACATCTTGCTCTGCTTTATGGTGTCTCGCTTATTGTTTTGAACTGTCTTTAAAAACTCTCAAACAAGTCTCTGAAAGCAGAAACAAATTGACCCTAAGACTGCTTGTGAATTTCCGGAAGACCTGAGAGATGCGAGGATAGACAACGAGGGCTGCAGAAAGATGCTTCTCAGTTCTCTGGCGGATCGCATGAATCTGTATGAGGATCACTTCCACACACTCATTGATAACAGTGATAAACACGGCAGATCCTCAAAACATGAGACTGCGAAGGTCGAAAGATGCTTCGAAAGCATGAATGGCAGCGAGAAAACGAGTTCGGAAGCACCCTCTGGATGCTCCAGCATAGAATAGAAAGCGGTCAACTTCGGTTGGCTGTCTTTTTTTGTCGCCCTTTCATGGGTTCGAACCCGTATCTATCTATATATAAGAACGCTTGGCGAACAAAACCCGCCTTTTACCGATGGGAAACAAATAGCTGATGCCTTTGGAGTAAAGTAGCGCTCCAGAGATGACCGATGTCTCAATACTCATAAAACAGCTGGTCATCGCCAATATCAGAAGCTGCTGCTTCGAATACGGCCTCAGCGAAGCAACTGAGGGTTCTATTCATTTGTGAACAAAATATGGAGTGCGCGATTCCCGCCCACGGGGCCCCTCCGGTCTGGCAATATATCTCCTTGCCGCGCGGCCCGGTCGGACCGGATCAGCCGCAGAGCGTGCACCTTGAGAACCGGATACTGCGAGGATGGACACACAAGCTGTGTCGCATCCGGGCAGACATCGAACCATT
>URYU01000001.1 GCA_900552155.1 uncultured Collinsella sp. | reverse complement strand
GGGCGGCATCTTTGCCCTGTACAGCCTGGTCAAGCGCTGTGGCAAGTGGCTTATCATCCCCGCCATGCTGGGTGGCGCCGCGCTGCTCGCCGACGGCATCCTGACGCCGGCCGTTACCGTTACCACGGCCATCGAGGGCCTGCGCACCATCCCGGCGGTCCATGCCATGCTGGGCGATGACCAGGGCCGCGTCGTCGCCATTACGCTCGCCATCATCATCGCGCTCTTTTTGGTGCAACGCATCGGTACGGCCAAGATCGGTCACGCCTTTGGCCCCATCATGACGCTGTGGTTCCTGTTCCTGGGCGGCACGGGTCTGTTTTTTGTCTTCCAGCACCCCGCCGTGCTGCTGTGCCTCAACCCGGTGCGCGGCATCGCCTTTTTGCTGAGCCCCAACAACCACGCGGGTATCATGATTCTGGGCAGCTGCTTCCTCGCCACCACCGGTGCCGAGGCGCTCTACTCCGACATGGGCCACGTCGGCCGCGGCAACATCTACGCCACCTGGCCGTTCGTTAAGTGCTGCCTGCTGCTTTCCTATATGGGCCAGGGCGCTTGGCTTATGAACAACGCTGCCAACCCCGAGCTCATGGGCATTGCCGACCTCAACCCGTTCTACCAGATGCTCGCCCCGGGCCTGCGCCCGTTTGCCGTAGGCCTTTCCACCGTTGCGGCCATCATCGCCTCGCAGGCGCTCATCACCGGCGCATTCTCGCTGGTGTCCGAGGCCAGCCGTCTGGACCTTATGCCGCACATGCAGGTCTTCTACCCTGCCGAGACCAAGGGCCAGCTCTACATCCCCATGGTCAACAACGTCATGCTCGTGGGCTGCGTCATCGTGGTGCTGCTGTTCCAGAACTCGGCGCATATGGAAGCCGCCTACGGCCTTGCCATTACGCTGACTATGATGTGCACCACGCTGCTGCTCTTCTTCTACCTGCACGAGGAGCGCAAGCTCAAGGTTGCTCCGTGGATCTTCGCGGCCTTCTTCCTTTTGCTCGAAGGCTTCTTCTTCGTGAGCTCGCTCACCAAGTTCTTCCACGGCGGCTACTTCACCATCCTCATGGCTGCACTCATCATGGGCATCATGGTGTGCTGGTACAACGGCACGGCGGTCGAGCAGCGCCAGTTTACGCTGCTGCCGCTGCGCAGCTACCTGCCGCAGCTCAAGCGCCTGCGCGACGACGACCGTTACGAGCGCATGAGCGACAACGTCGTGTACCTGACCAAGGACACCCATACCGACTACATCGACCGCGATATTGTCTACTCGATCTTGGACAAGCATCCCAAGCGTGCCCACGCCTGGTGGTTTGTGAACGTCGAGACCATGGACGAACCGCATACCTTTGCCTATTCGGTCGAGACGTTCGGCACCGACTACGTGTTCCGCGTGCATCTGTACCTGGGCTACAAGATCAACCAGCGCGTCAATGCCTACCTGCGTCAGGTTGTTCAGGACCTGGCTGCCACCGGCGAGCTGCCGCCGCAGACGCATGACTACTCGGTCTACAAGGATCCGGGTAACATCGGCACGTTCAAGTTCGTCCTGATCCGTAAGCTTCTGGCGCCCGAAAGCGATGTGGAGCCCAGCGAGCGTACGGCCATCACGCTCAAGTACATCATCCGCCGCGCCGCCGGCACGCCCGCGCGTTGGTACGGCCTGGAGAACTCCAACGTGAGCTTTGAGTACGTGCCGCTGTTCACCAAGTTCAAGGCCGTGAATAAGATGCAGCGCCTGGCTCCCAACGAGCGGCCGTAGTCGACGCTCGAGGTTTGTCTGCGAACGGGCGGGTTTGTAATGACGGGGATTGAGTCCTGGGAGGAAACCATGGATGCAAAGGTGCTTGACGGTTGCGATCTTGCGACCGAGCTGGTGCGTGAGGTACGCGCCGATGCTGCCGAAGATCGGTTCTTTACGAATCGGGCCAACATGGATATGGCCGACCGCGTGATTTCGATCGTGGTGACGGTGCTTGTCGCAACGTGCGTGTGCGCCCTGCTCGCGCACGTGCTGTTTGTCTAACGACCGCAGGTTGCAAAGGCTTTACACTTGGAACCACCACAAGGGGAAACCACCACAAGGGTGCCTGTCCCCTTTGTGGTGGTTTTTGTTTTTGAGAGAGGGGCGGGACGCTGATGGACGTCCGTACGGACGGCGATATTGCCGATAGCTTTTGGTGGCGGCGCACAACGCTGACGCGCCGCACTCCTCTGTATGACGCCTGCGTATCGGTGGGGCTGCTGGTCGCGGCGACGATTGTGGGCGCGCTGCTCGGCCATCCGGGTCTCGCGCCGAGCATCATGATCGTCTATGTGTTCGCCGTTCAGCTGTGCGCATTCTTTACCTGGAGTCGCCTGTATTGCTTGCTGAGCTCGGCTGCCGCCGTGGCGCTCTACAACTTTTTGTTTGTCGACCCGCGCTACTCGCTGTCGCTTATCGACCGCGGCTATCCCGGCATGTTCTTCATCATGTTCGTGGTTTCGCTTGTGTCGAGCTCGATTGCGTTGGCCCTGCGCCGCGCCTTGGCACAGGCTGCCGCCAGCGACCGCCGCACGCATATGGTGCTCGAGACCAACCGCATGCTGCAGCGGTGCGCCGATCAGCATCAGATCGTTCACGCCATGGCCACGCAGCTGGCGCGTCTTTCGGGCTGTCCGGTTGTGTGGTACAGCGCCGACGCCGAGGGCGATGACCTGCTGCCGCGTGCGACGTACACGGCCGTGGGCGATGCCGCCCCGGTGCACGAGCTGGCGCCGCAGATGCCGCCGAGGCGCTCGGCGTCCGCCTACGTGGGAACGCCGCTCGACGCCACGTTTGGCGGTTCGGCGTTTTATGGCATCTACCTGACGGTTCGCACGGGCGACGGCTTCGTGCGCTCGGGCGACCCCGCCTCGGTGGTGGGCGTGCTGGCTATCGTTGCCGAGCCCGATGTGCTAACACACGAGGAACGGACACTTGCCGATGCCATCGTGAGCGAAGGCGAGCTGGCACTCGATCGCGCTCGTGCCATGGAGGCCCGTGAGGAGGCGGCGGTGCTCGCCAAAAACGAGCAGCTGCGCGCCAACCTGCTGCGCTCCATCTCGCACGACCTGCGCACGCCGCTCACCAGTATTTCGGGTAATGCCGACGTGCTGCTCGACCAGGGCTCGACCGGCACCGCCGTGCTCGACGCCCAGACGCGCCGCGGCCTGCTCCTGTCCATTCGCTCGGATGCGCAATGGCTCAACGCCACTGTCGAGAATCTGCTCGCTATCACCAAGCTCGAGGGTGGCGGCATGCATCTGTCGACCACGCTCGAGCTCATGGACGATATCGTCGAGGAGGCGCTGCGCCACGTGAACCCTGCCGTGCGCGAGCACGACCTTAAGGTGGTGGCGTGCGATGAGCCGGCGCTCGTCAACGTCGATGCACGCCTGATGGTGCAGCTGGTGGTCAATCTGGTGAACAACGCCATCACCTATACGCCCGCGGGCTCGCATATCATGATTTCGATTAGCGTCGACGATGGACGCGTGGCGTGCTCGGTGGCCGATGACGGCCCGGGCATCGCACCCGAGGATCGCGAGCGGATCTTCGAGTCGTTCTATACCGCCAACCATGGTCTGGCCGACAGCCACCGCAGCGTTGGCCTGGGTCTTTCGCTCTGCCGTTCCATTGCGTTGGCACATGGCGGTAGCATAGAGGTTGCCGCGGCGGACCCGCACGGCTCGGTCTTTACGATTGAGCTTCCTGCCGCCGACGTTTCGTTTGATAAGGAGTAGCGCTGTGCCGAACTCTGCCGTAAAACCGCTCATCTTGGTCGTTGAGGACGACCCCGCCGTCCGCAATCTTATTGTTGCCGCGCTCGAGGCGCACGGCTTGCGCCATATGGCTGTGGAGACCGCCCATGCCGCTATCGCCGCCGCCTCGTCGCAGACGCCGAGCATTGTGCTGCTCGATCTGGGCCTGCCCGATATGGACGGCGTCAAGGTGGTGGAGTCGGTGCGCGCATGGTCGGGCATGCCGATTATCGTGGTCTCGGCGCGCAGCGAGGACGCGGACAAGATTCGCGCGCTCGATGCCGGTGCCGACGACTACCTGACCAAGCCGTTTTCGGTCGAGGAGCTGCTCGCGCGTATTCGCACGACGTTCAGGCGCCTTTCGTTTGCGCAAACGGGCGGTGTTGCCTCCGAGGGCTCGTTCGATACCGGTGAGCTGCATATCGATTTTGATGCCGGCATCGCCACGATGGATGGCGAGGAGCTGCATCTGACGCCGATCGAGTATAAGCTCCTGTGCCTGCTGGCACATAACGCCGACAAGGTACTGACGCACCAGTTTATCCTGCACGAGATTTGGGGCACGGCAACTAAGAGCGACCTGGCGAGCCTGCGCGTCTTTATGGGCACGCTGCGCAAGAAGATTGAGTCCGACCCCGCGCATCCGCGCTATATCCAGACGCACGTGGGTATCGGTTACCGACTGGTCACCCAAGGCTAGATCGCCAACCGCCATCCCATTATGAGTTGCGGTGAAATACGGTCTAAATTTGCCTAATTCCAGGCAAAACAGACCGTATTCCACCGCAACTTAGTTAATTGCCCTTGGGCATGCTGGCGTAGAACTTCTTCTTTTTGGGCTTGCCGGCGGGGGAGGGCTTGCCAGCAAAGTTAGACTTGCCGTTGCCAGCCTGCGCGGGTGCGGGCGCTGCTGCACGAGGCTTGCGCGCTTTGGGGTTGCGCAGCTCCTCGGTTCGCTCGGCAATCTCTTCGGCGCTAAAGCCGACCTCGGCCATGGCGTCCTCGATGGGCAGGCGGCGCACGATATAGCAGTGGTGCACCTTCTGGTTGCGCGCGAAGTCCTCGGGGATGGTCTGCGCCGTAATGTCCTCCAATACCACGCCCGCGCGTGCGAGCTTGCGCGTCTCGGGGCGGAAGCCGCGCAGGTTGCAGCTAAAGATGGCGTGGCCGCCCTGTGCGAGCAGGCGCGATACGCCGGCCAAAAGCTCAACATGGTCGCGCTGGACATCCCAGGTGCGGCGGCCCATCTTGGACGAGTTCGAGAACGTGGGCGGGTCGACAAAGATCAGGTCCCAGCGGTTGCGCGTCTGGCGCTGGTCGCGAATCCAGGCAAGCACGTCGTCGCGCACAAAATGATGCTGCGGACCAACAAAGCCGTTCTGGCGCATATTGCGCTCGGCCCAGTCCAGGTAGGTGTTGGAAAGGTCGACCGTCACGGTCTCCTCGACGCCGCCATCGGCCGCGTAGCAGGTGGCAGTGCCGGTGTAGGCGAACAGGTTGAGGAAGCGGCGCGCCTGCTTGGCGTGCTCGCGCACCAGGTTGCGCGTGACGCGATGATCAAGGAAGATGCCCACATCCAAATAGTCGTCAAAGTTGACGGCAAAGGTGAGTCCGCCCTCTTCGATGAGCGGCAGACGACGGCGCGCGATGTTGGCGCGCTCGCCCGAGCCGCCCTTGCCGGCGCCCTGCTTACCGTACTGCGAGCCGCCGCGCGAACGCATGCGGGCCTTGGCGTGCACGTGCTCGGCCGGAACATCCAGGATGCGCGGCGCGATGGCCAAGATGTCGAGCATGCGGGCCTGGGCCAGTGCGGGGGCGATGGTCTTAGGTGCGGCGTATTCGGCAATGACGAGCCAGCGGCCCGGCGGCTGCGGGCAGCCCTCGTACAGGTCGATGGCGGCGGAGTAGTCGGGCAGGTCGGCATCGTAGACGCGGTAGCAGCTCACGCCCTCGCGCTTTGCCCACTTGCGACGCAGACGGGCGTTCTTGCGCAGGCGGTTGGCGAACTGCTCGGACTCGGGGATGAGCACGGGCAGCGGCTTGCCGTCGCCCAGGTCGAGCGTGGCGGCAGGCTCGGGCATGGGGGTGTCGGCGGCTTTGTCGTTGACTTCGTTGGCATCCGCAACCTCGGCCTCGGCAACCGCACTGGTCGAAGCCTCAAACGCCGCGGCGGCGTGGTCGAGCGAAGGCCAGACTTCGACGGTCGCTTCCTCGTTGTTGGGCATGACGGCGATCGAGCGCTCGGGCTCGGCGTGGAGCGCGCGGGCCAGCAATCCGTCGCGGGTGAGCGCGGCGACCGGCGCCGCGGCAAGCTCGGGCGCGCGGCGCAGCTCACCGCCCAGCGTCATGGCGTCATGCATGAGCGAAAGCGGGGTTTCGGTGGTGTCTGCGACCACGGCGGCACCGGCGACGGCGCCCGCGTGGTCCAGCACGGCGGCGGACTTGGCGGCGCAAAAATCGACAAAGCGCTTGTAGCCGACACACTTAACCATGCGCTCGGCAGTCTTGCGGGCGGCGGGGGCAACATCCACGGCCACGATGCGCGCCTGGCGCTCACGTGCTGCCGCCTCGCGCTCGCGTGCTTCGGCGAGCAGCTGCTCCCATAGGGCGGCGTTGTGCAGCTGCCAGCCCTCAAAGCCCCAGCGCTCTCGTGCAGCGCCCGGGGCGCGGTCGGTCAGAATGTTCACGGCCTCCAACAGCAGGCCGCCGCCGGCGCACGAGGCGTCGACCAGCGTGGGCAGGGCTTCGTTCTCGTAATCATCGGCCGTTAGCTCGCGCTCGCACAGTGCGGTCCAGCCGACTTGCGCCAGCACCAGGGCGGCGTAGTCGGGGCGCAGCACGTGAGTGCCCTCGCCGGCGCGGGTCGCGGCGGGCGGCAGGCGCTTGAACAGCGGGTCGCCCGAAAGGTCCAGGCTGATGCTCGCGCGGCGCTGGCGCAGCGAAAGCAACAGGTGAACGTCGGGATCGGCAGCGTCGACATCGGCGCGACGGCCCGTGGTCTCGGCCAGACGGTCGCACAGCGCGTCCTTGGCGCGCAGGGCCGAGAAGCGCGTGTTGCGCAGCTGCTCGGTCACGCCGCGGGCGGTGATGGCGATGGTGGCGCTGGGGCGGATGATAGTCTCCCAGGTGATGTCGTAAACGCTATCGTACAGCTCGTCGGCATCCTGCGCCTCAAAGCGCCCGAGCACCGCAAACACGCGGCTCGCTAGGCGCGACCACAGACAGGCGCGGTAGCCTTCTTCGAGCTCGCCCTCAAATGTAGCGCGGCCCTTCAGCCGGCGAACATGCGAAAGCCCGAGACGTTTAAGCTCATCGGCGAGTGCGGACTCAAAGCCCTCGGGGCAGCTTGCGTAAAATTCCATGGGTGACCTCTCTGGTTGCGTCGCTCCATTATATGATGGATACTTCGTTTACTCTCGCCCCCGAAAGGAACCCATATGATTGATGCGTGCCCCGATTCCGCCGTGCTCTTTTTTGACGTGGACGGCACGCTGACGTCGTTCGATCCCGACAACATGACCGACAAGGACTTTTCGGCGGTTCACCCCTCGCAGACGGTCGTCGAGGCGTTTCATCGTCTGCGCGACGCGGGACACCAGGCATTTATCTGCACGGGTCGTCCCCTGTGGCTCATCGCGGACAGCTTGCGTGCGCTCGACCCCGCGGGCATCGTTGCCATGGCGGGAGCGACGCTCGAGGTCGAGGGCCGCGTGGTGCATGAGGACTGCTTTGACGAGGACGTTATCGAGGAGCTTGCGCGCCGTATGGCCGCGGCAGGGATTGAGGCCTTTTTCGAGACCAACGTGGCTACTTTTGCCCTGGAACCCGCGGGTGTTGAGCAGTCGTCTCTGATCGGCACTTCTGTGGTGCACAGCACCGAGGAAATGCGCGTCGACGGCCGTCTGCGCGTGGGCAAGGTAGGCATCGTCGCGAGTGACCTGGCTCGCGTAGCCAACGATGACGGCTTTATCGATCGCGAGTTTGAGCTGTGCAACACCGGTGGTCAGAATCGCGAGCTGAGCCCCAAGGGCATTGACAAGGGCGTGGGAGTGGCGCGAGCGCTGGAATACCTGGGTCGCACCGGCAACGCGCGCACCTTTGGCTTTGGTGATTCCGGCAACGATCTGGGTATGCTCGCTGCTGTCGAGACGGCTGTCGCCATGGGCAACGCCATGCCTGAGGTCAAGGCGGTCGCCGACTACGTGACCGACGATGTCGCACACGACGGCACCGTCACAGCGATGCAGCATTTCGGCCTCATCTAATGAATCCCGCGTTCTGACGTTTGCTCAAACTGCGACTCTTTGCTTTTGCATGCTCAATCGATTTATCAATCCAAACACTGAGGTGTTTATACCGTTCGCCGAGAAGATAAAAAACCGCAGTTCACGCCTTGATAAACGTAGGTAAAGTGTTTAGCAGTTTATCGGCCGTATGCTAACGAAAGGAATCAGGCAGATGGCAATCAAGGTGTTCGCTGACGGTGCAAACCTCGAAGGCATGCTCGACATGTACGAGAACGGCAACGTTCAGGGTTTCACGACCAACCCGTCCCTTATGAAGAAGGGCGGCGTGATGGATTACCGCGCGTTTGCCAAAGAGGTCCTGGCTCACATCACCGATGTGTCCGTCTCGTTTGAGGTCTTTGCCGACGACGTCGAGACCATGGAGGTCGAGGCGCGCGAGATCGCTACCTGGGCCGAGAACGTCTACGTCAAAATTCCGTGCGTGACCACCAAGGGCGAGTCCACCGCCGAGCTGGTCCGCAAGCTTTCCGCCGACGGCATCAAGGTCAACGTCACTACCATCTTTACGCCTACGCAGGTCGATGAGATGGTCGAAGCCGTTGACGCCGAGACGCCGTCCATCATCTCGCTCTTTGCCGGCCGTATCGCCGATACCGGCGTCGACCCCATTCCGTTTATGACGGAGTCGGTCAAGAAGGCCGCCGCCAAGCCCAACTGTGAGGTCCTGTGGGCGTCCACGCGCGAGCTCATCAACATTTACCAGGCCGAGGCCTGTGGTTGCCAGATCATCACGGTGCCCAACAGCATCCTGGCCAAGCGCAAGAACATCGGCCGCGACCCGTACGAGGTCTCGCTCGACACCGTCCGCGGCTTTGCCAAGGATATCGCCTCGCTCGGCTTCCACATTCTGCCGTAACGCGAACACAGGCTGTACCGTGGGCTGTTCGCCCCGGCCTTTCCTTTCCCTATCGCTCACGCGCTCCGCGAGGGTCGCGCTAGGCAAAGGAAAGGCCGGGGCTGCCGACACGAGCTTGCCAGCAAGTTGGCGCTTGGTTTCCATATCCTGCCGTGGGCAAAGGTACCCCCGCCTGCGCCGTGCAAAATTGAGAGTATTCAGCAAGGTAAAGGCTTTTACCAGTTGGGTGAAGCACGGAACAGCCCCCGTTTTGGCTCTGATGACGCTAAAACGGGGGCTGTTTTTTTGCTTTTTCGCCTCTGCGGGGCATCCGGAACGGCGGAAATTGCAGAATACTCGCGATTTTGCACATCGCTACAGGGGGTACCTTTGCTTTGGCGGTTTACTTGCCCTGTACCATGGTGAGCGAGATCTTCTTGCGGTCGCGATCGACCTTCTCGACCCACACCTTGACCGTGTCACCGACGCGCACCACGTCGCTGGGGTGCTAGACAAAGCGGTTGGCCAGCTTGGAGATATGCACGAGGCCGTCCTGGTGCACTCCCACGTCGACGAAGGCGCCAAAGTCCACAACGTTGCGCACCGTGCCCTTGAGCTCCATGCCGGGCTCCAGGTCGTCGATGGAAAGCGCTGAGCGGCTAAAGACTACCTCGGGCGCGTCGTCGCGCGGGTCGCGGCCGGGCTTTTTGAGCTCGTTAACGATGTCGATGAGCGTGAGGGTGCCGCAGTCCAGGGCGCTTGCCAGCGTCGAGATGCTGCCCAGACGGCGCTCGATGTCGGGCACGCCGCCGCGGCTGAGTTCGCTTGCCGCCACACCGGCGCGCTCCAAGACGGACGTTGCCACCTCGTAGCTCTCGGGGTGGACGCTCGTCGCGTCGAGCGGGTTCTTGCCGCCGCTGATGCGCAGGAAACCTGCGGCGTTGAGATATGCCTTGGGTCCAAGCTTGGGGACTTTCTTGAGCTGGCGGCGATCGGTAAAGGCACCGTTTTCCTCGCGGTAGGCCACGATGTTCTTGGCCACGCTCGGCGTGATGCCCGATACGTATCCCAGCAGGCTCGCGCTCGCGGTGTTCACGTCGACGCCCACGCGGTTGACGACGTCCTCCACCACGTGGCCCAGGGAGCGCGAAAGCTCTGCCTGGTCAAGGTCGTGCTGGTACTGGCCAACGCCGATGGACTGGGGCGGAATCTTGACGAGCTCTGCCAGTGGGTCTTGCAGACGGCGGCCCAGGCTCATGGCGCCGCGCACGGTGACGTCCAGATCGGGGTATTCCTGACTGGCGAGCTCGGAGGCGGAGTATACCGACGCGCCCGCCTCGTTGACGATGGTGTATCGCAGCCCGGGCGCCTGCTCGGCAATGAACTCCGAGACGACTTCTTCGGTCTCGCGGCTGGCGGTGCCGTTGCCGATGACGATGGTGTTGACGCCGTCCTTCTTGACGAGGCGGGCGAGCTCGCGCTTGGTGCCGGCGACGTCGTGGCGCGGCTTGGTGGGGTAGACCACACCGTGGTCGAGCAGCTTGCCGGTCTCGTCCATGACGGCGACCTTGCAGCCCGTGCGGTAGCCCGGGTCGAGCGCGAGCACGCGGGCGCCGCGCACGGGGCGTGCCGAGAGCAAGCCTTCGAGATTCTTGGCAAAGACGTTGATGGCCTCGGTCTGGGCGCGAACGGTGAGTTTGGCGCGGGCCTCGCGCTCCAGCGAGGGGGCCATGAGGCGCTTGTAGCCGTCGGCGATAGCGGCGTCAAAGACGGGCGCGAACACGCCTTGGCGGCGGGGCCAACGGCTGCCGAGGCGCGCCGTGGCGACAGCACCGTCGACGTTCACGTGCACGCGGAGTTTGCCCTCGCGCTCACCGCGGTCGATAGCCAGCACGCGGTGGTTGGGTATACGGCGCAGCGGCTCGTCAAAGTTGTAGTAGGGCTCGTAGGGAGTCTTTTCGGCGGGGTCGGTGGCCTCGACGACGATGTCGGCGGTGTTTTGCGTAAAGGCGCGCAGGTCGGCGACGTTCTCGGGATCTTCGGCTACCGTCTCGGCCACGATGTCGGCGGCGCCGGCGAGCGCCTTCTCGGGCGTGTCGAAGCCGGCCTCCTCGTTGACGTATGCCGCGGCGGCGTCGAGTGCGCTGCCTTTGGCCGAGGCCTGCATGATGATCATGTTGGCGAGCGGCTCCAGGCCGGCCTCGCGGGCCTTTTGCGCGCGGGTCATGCGCTTTTTGCGGTAGGGCTTGTAGAGGTCCTCGACACGCTGGAGCTGCGTGGCCTCGCGAATCTGCTGTTCGAGTTCGGGCGTGAGCTTGCCCTGGGCGTCGATGAGCAGAATGACGTCCTCTTTGCGCTGCTCAAGATTGCGCAGGTAGGACAGGCGCTCGTCGAGCGCGCGCAGGGCGACGTCGTCCATGCCGCCCGTTGCTTCCTTGCGGTAGCGCGAGATAAAGGGGATGGTGTTGCCCTCATCGATGAGCTTGACGGCAGCCTCGACGTTGGCGGCCTTAAGGTTGAGCTCGCGGGCGAGCTGGGCGATAAGATCCATGGGACTCCTTGCGTTTAAGGTGCGTTTGCAGCACAGGGCTACCAAGGATACCACCCGTCCCAAAAGACTGTTTTGGGGTTGCGCCACGAAAGGGGCCTATCTACTACGTTTGAACCGTATGGGTCGACCATCCCCCGGTTTTCCGAAAATCGGCAAGCCGTCTACCTGCGGTTTTAATTTCGCGAAATTCGGCATGGTTGAGGGTAATCGGTTAAACGTAGTAGATAGGCCCATTTGGTGGCGAACGAATCAAGCCGAGGTGCAAAATAGCCCCCGCCCCAGAAAAATCGTCGTTAAGGTAGCAAAAAGCCCCGCGGGCAGGAGGCTGCTCGCGGGGCAAAGAAGAGGGGCATATTTGTGGCGGACCGAGGGGTTCGGCATGGGGTTTCTGCCGCGGCCGCTCTTAAGGCATTACAGCTCGACGAGCTGGCCGGTCTCGGCGGCCTCCTTGATGGCGTTAAGCAGCGTGAGCGTCTTAACGTTGTCGGCGGGGGTCACGACGGGCTCGACCTCGCGGCGAACGACCTTCACAAAGTGCTTGAGCTGCATCTTGTGCGGCAGCGCCGGGTCGACGGCCGGAATCTCCATCTGCAGCGGCTTGTGCCAGTTGGAGGCTCCGTCGTAGGAGAACTGGTGCAGGCGGGGCAGCGAAAGGGCACCCAAGGTTCCGCCAATAAAGTAGGCGTCGGCGTCGAAGGGGCGGTACTGCGGATCCTCGCGAGCGGTGGCCTCCCAGTTCCAGGGGCTGGCGGTGGCGTCGGAGATGGTCATGCTCGCAAGCGCGCCATCGGCAAAACGGACGTTGACCACGGCGGAGTCCTCGGTCTCAAAACCGCGGGCGGCGCTGGACTGCATGCCCTGGACGGCAACGGGCTCGCCCAGCAGGTAGCGGAGCAGGTCGACGTCGTGCACCAGGTTGACCAGGATCGGGCCGGCACCCTTCTTGCGGCGCCACTCGACATCGAAGTACTCGTCATTCTTATAGATCATGTAGTGGAAGCTCGACACGGTGAGCTTGCCCAGCTCGCCGGCCTCGATGATCTCCTTGGCCTTGTTGACGAAGGGATTGTGGCGACGGTGCTGACCCACGAGCACGGGCACGCCAGCGGTCTCGGCCTCGGCGGCGAAGGCCTGGGCATCCTCCAGGTCGTTGGAGATCGGCTTTTCGACCAACGGCACGATGTTGCGCTTCACAGCCTCGCGGGCAACGCCCAGGTGTAGGTCGTTGGGCGTGGCGATGATGACGGCCTCGGGCTTGACCTCGTCCATCATCTGGGCGGGATCGGTATAAAACGGCACGCCGGCGGCCTCGGCCGTGGCGCGGGCGCCCTCAAAGGCGTCGGCGATGGCGACGAGCTCGGCCTCGGGCTCCTCGGTGACAAAGCGGATGTGGTTGCGGCCCATGGCGCCGGCGCCGATAACGGCAATGCGGACGGGGTTGAGCTCAGACATTTCGACTCCTTAATACTGGTGGCGATGGAATGCGGCAAGGGGGCGGCCCTTGCCGCGTCAAGCAAAACTAGGCGGACTTCTTCTTGCTGTCGGAGACCATCATGTAGACGGTGAGCACGACGGCGATGGCGGCGATCACAATGGCGCCGTAGAAGGACTGCTGGTAGGCGGCGCTGCCGGCCTCGGCGTGATACAGCACGGCGGTGATGGGCTGACTGATCCAGGTGGAAGCGGCGTAACCCAAAAACATGATGCCGTAGTTGACACCGATGTTGCTGGTGCCAAAGGCGCCACCGGTGAGCGGCGGGTAGATGACGAGCAGGGCGCCAAAGCTAAAGCCGAGCAGGGCGAGCGCCACAAAGAACATGCTTTGCGTAAAGCTCATCGACATGATGACGAGGGCGACGATGGTGACGACAAGGCTGATGAGCAGCGACTTGTAGGCGCCGAGCTTGTCGATAATCTGGCCAAAGGACAGACGGCCGACCAGGTTGGCGCAGGTGTTGACGGAGACCACCACACCGCCGAGGGCGACGGCCGCAGCGCTCGTGGGGTCAGCGAAGAGCTGGACGGCGGCGATGGAGGCAACCTTGCCCACGAGCAGGGTGCCCGCGGTGGCGGCAAAGGCGAAGGTGACGATGAGGACCCAGAAGCGCGGGGTCTTGACCATCTCGCCCGGGGTGAGGTCGCCGAAGGTGCCGGCATGCGCGCCGCCCTTGGGGGCCTCGAAGCCCTCGGGCAGCCAACCGGCCTCAGGGGCCTTCAGGAACAGGGCGGAGGCGGCGATCGTCACAAAGAAGATGACGCCGAGTGCCTTGAGGGCGCCAAAGATGCCCAGGCTCGGGATGAGCAGCGAGGCGAGCACCGGGGACAGTACAGCGGGGCCGGCGGTCGAAGCGGCGAGGGTGATGCCGGAGGCGAGACCCTTCTTGTCGATGAACCACTTTTGACCGGTGGTGAGCGCCGGGTTGTAGCCCAGGCCGTTGCCGATGGCGGCGACGAGCGAGAACCACAGGTAGAACTGCCACGGCTCGGTGACGGTGCCGGACATGAACCAGCCCAGGCCGTAGCACACGGCGGCGGCGATCACGACGTTGCGCGGGCCGATCTTATCGGAGATGCGGCCGGCGAAGATGCCCGTCACGGCCATGATGGTCTGAAAGACCGGGAAGGCCCAGGTAAGGGCGCTGGACCACTCGGGGTAGACGGCGAGCAGGTTCTTGCTCACGACGGAATACAGCGCGATGGAGCTGATGAAGAACATGGTGACGCATGCGGCGGAAAGCACGACGGCGCGACCCTTGTTGGAGTTGGTGGAAGCCATTGGACTCTTTCTAATCGATACGGGGGAGGAGCGGGCGTGTCCGCGGGCCTCCCTGTTAGGTTGGTTTACTGGTCAGTCGGCTTGGCGACGCCGGACTCATCGGACCAAAGCTCGACACCCTTGTTCTTAAGGTAGTTGTCGGCATAGGCGCGGCGGCCGCCGGGCTTGGCGGTGAGGTCGCCCATCATGTTGGAGAAGCCGCCGTCGACCTTGATGGCGTCGCCGGTGGTAAAGTCCGAGCGCTTGGACGCCAGGAACATGACTGCGTTGGCGATATCGCCGACCTCGCCGATGCGACGCGTGGCGATCAGGCGGCTGCGGCTCTTTTCGACCTCGGGATCGGCGTAGAAGTTGGCCGACATGGGGGTCTTAACGAAGCAAGGCTCGACGCAGTTGGAGCGGACGCCGTAGGGGCCCCACTCGGCGGCGAGCATCTTGGACATCATGTTGACGCCGGCCTTGGTGGAGCTGTACACGCCCGAGAACGTCTCGGGGGAGTGGCTGGCAACGGTCGAAATGTGCACCAGGCGGCCCTGGCCGGCCTTGATCATCTCGCGACCAAAGCGCTGCGAGGTGATGAAGTAACCGGTGAGGTTGACGTTGAGCACCTGCTCCCAGTCGCTCAGCGGCAGGTCCTCCATGGCGGCGAAGCGCAGGATGCCGGCGGTGTTGACAAGGACGTCGACGCGGCCGAAGTCGGCGATGGTGGCATCGACGGCGGCCTGAACCTCGGCCTCGTCGGTGGCGTTCATCTTGTAGCCCTCGGCGTGGATGCCAAACTCGGCGGCGAGGTCGGCGGCTGCGGCCTTGACCTTCTCCTCGTCCAAGTCGAGCAGGACGACGTTGGCGCCGTTGCGGGCGAACTCGCGGCAAATCTCGACGCCCATACCGCCGAGCGCGCCAGTCACGGCGCAGACATCGCCCTCGAGCTTAAGCCAATTGCTCATAGGAACTTCCCTTCTTGTGCCTCCCGGTGGGTCGCTCCCATTAACCGACCCACGTGGTTTTCGCTGGTTATCGTATGCTTTGCATTTGCGCAGGTGAATTGCATATTTGTTAGAATGGCGTTAACCGCAGGTTTATAGCTCGCAAGACGATGTGTCCTTCATTGAGTGTGTGACCTGCCAAAACGACCCCCTTTGGCAGTTCATTGCCATACGTCTGGAAACAGGAGATTGACGTGTACGATCGACGACTTGAGGCCATATCGGCCGCCGCGGAGCTGGGAAGCTTCTCGCGTGCGGCGGCAAAATTGCGCGTGTCGACTCCGGCGCTCGTCAAGCAGGTGTCGGGCTTCGAGGCCGAGTTCGGCATCACGCTGTTCGAACGCTCGCACTCGGGCGTCAAGGTGACGCCGGCCGGCGCACTGCTGGTGGACGATGCGCGCTCGATCATGCGGCAGTCCGAGGACGCGCTGCGCCGTGCCCGGCGCGCGGCGGGCGATGGCGGTGCCGTGCGCCTGGGCGTGTCGATGATGTGTCCGGGGCGCCAAACGCTGTCGATGTGGACGGGCATCCACGATCTGGAGCCGGCGCTGCGATTTGAGATCGTGCCGGTAAGCGACCTCTACGACGAGCGCGAGACAGTCATGCGCAGCTTGGGCCGCGAGGTCGATGTGGTGCAGTCGAGTTTTTCGACCCCGCGCTGGGGCGACACCTGTCAAAAGCTCCGCATTGTCAACGTGCCGTTTTATATCGACCTGCCGCGCACGAGCCCGTTGACGCGCAAGAATCGCATTACGGTCGCCGACTTGGAGGGTATGCGTCTGCGCGTACTGCGCCACGGCAACGACGCCATGGACAGCCTGCGCCTCGACCTTTTGGCCGACGGCGGCGTGGACGTGATCGATGTGGATAGCTTCGACTTTGCGCTCTTTAACGAGGCGGAGGAAAAGGGCGATGCGGTGCTTACCTGCGGCGCATGGTCGGGCGTGCACCCGGCCTTTGTGGGCGTGCCGTTCCTGTGCGGGCGAGAGGTGCCGGTCTTTTTGCACTATCCGCTCGAGCCAACCCTCCAAGTCCAGAAATTCGTCAACGCCATGGCACAACTTCTCAAATAGCTATCGTGTCGATGATTCTTTAATCCCCGTCCTAGAAAAATCATCTGGTAGAGTTGACCTCACGTGAATTTCAGCACACTGCGTGCTACCTGCACTTTTGTCATTTGGGGGAGTGAACTTGTGAATACCTCTGTCGCCAAGAAAGCCAGCCGGGCGGTGCGCCTGCTCATGATGGTGCTCACGGCAGTTCTCATCTTCTTCTTCATCAATGTTATGCTGCTCGTCTCCGATATCCAGGGCACGGCGCGCGTAGTCAACTACGCCGGTCTGGTGCGCGGTACCACGCAGCGAATCGTTAAGCTCGAGGACGCGGGCCAGCCTCAAGATGACCTGCTCAAAGCCGTGGATTCATACATCAACGGTTTGCGTTGCGGAAGTGACGTCCTCAACCTCGTCCGTCTCGACGACGATGAGTATCAGGCAAAGATGACCGAGCTTGCAAACTATTTTGATGAGCTTTGCGCCGAGATCATCCACGTGCGCGAAGTCGGTTACGAGAACACCGATATCATCGCCATGAGCGAGGAGTTCTTTGGTATTTGTGACGATGCCACACGACTCGCAGAGGACTATTCCCAGGAGAAGGCTACGGCACTCAATCGTCTCGAGGGTCTGGTGATCATCGATATCGTTGGTTTGGTGGCGACCTTTGCGGTTGAACTTGCTCGCGCGGTGCGCACTGCCGCGCTCAATCGCGAGCTGCAGAGCAAAGTCTATCTCGACGAAGCCACGGGACTGCCCAACAAGAACAAGTGCGAGGAGATCTTGGGGCAGGAGCGGCCTGTCTCCGCGGAGGCGCCCGTTGCGGTGTGCGTCTTCGACCTTAACAATCTGCATACGGTCAATAACAACTTCGGCCACGAGAAGGGCGACGAATACATCCGTTCTTTTGCCCAGCAGCTGGGGTGCGTGGCGTCCGAGACCTGCTTTGTGGGCCGCGACGGTGGCGATGAGTTTATCGCGGTGCTGCGGGATGCCGATCGAGCTGCCGTGGAGTTCTGTCTCGCTCGGGTTCGTGCGAACGTGAACGAGTATTCCGAGGCTCACCCCGACATGCCTATCAGCTATGCGGTGGGCTACGCGCTTTCCAGTGATTTTGATGAACCGCCTACGATGCGCGAGCTCTTTTCCCAGGCCGACAAAAACATGTACATCGACAAGAACCGCGTAAAGACAGCTGAGGCAGCCGGGCTGCAACGCGAGGAACGGTAAGCTTGTAACAAAGGGCATAGAAAAGCCTCCGCAGCTCGTGTGGCTGCGGAGGCTTTATTCGTTGCGGCGCATTGTGTTTGGGTCGTTGAGATGAGTCGATTTGCCCCGAAAGAGGAGGGCATTGACCTTAGAGTCATGCCCGACGAATGAGCGACAAATCGGCCATCTCGGCGGGCCGAACTACTCCAGCTCAAACGCTCCGGTGTAGAGCTGGTAGTAATATCCGCGCTTGGCGATCAGCTCGTCGTGGCTGCCGCGCTCGATGATGCGGCCGTGGTCCAGGCAGATGATCGCGTCGGAGTTGCGCACGGTGGACAGGCGGTGCGCGATGACAAACGTCGTGCGGCCCTCCATGAGCTTGTCCATGCCCGCCTGCACGATGGCCTCGGTGCGGGTGTCAATGCTCGACGTGGCCTCGTCCAGAATCATCGCCGGCGGATCGGCGACGGCGGCGCGTGCGATCGAAATCAGCTGGCGCTGGCCCTGCGACAGCTGTGCGCCGTTGCCGGTGAGCATGGTGTCGTAGCCGTCGGGCAGGCGGGTGATAAAGTCGTCCGCGCCCGCGAGCTTGGCCGCCGCGACGCACTCCTCGTCGGTAGCGTCCAGGTTGCCGTAGCGGATGTTGTCCATCACGGTGCCGGTGAACAGGTTCACGTCCTGCAGCACGACGCCCAGCGAGCGGCGCAGATCAGCCTTGCGGATCTTGTTGACGTTGATGCCGTCGTAGCGGATCTTGCCGTCGGCGATGTCGTAGAAGCGGTTGATGAGGTTGGTGATGGTCGTCTTACCGGCACCGGTGGCGCCGACAAACGCGACCTTCTGGCCCGGCTTGGCAAACACGGACACGCCGTGCAGCACCTCGTGGTCGGGCGTGTAGCCAAAGTCGACGTTGTCCATGACCAGGTCGCCGCGCAGCGGCACGTACTCGATCTCGCCGGTTGCGCGGTGCGGATGTTTCCACGCCCACATGCCGGTGTGGTGGTCGGCCTCCTCGAGTTGCCAGGTGTCGGGGTTCACCTGAGCGTTGACGAGCGTCACATAGCCTTCGTCGGCTTCGGGCTCCTCGTCGATGAGCTCAAAGATACGGTCGGCGCCGGCGAGGCCCATGACCACGGCGTTGATCTGCTGCGAGATCTGGCCGATCTGTCCGCAGAACTGCTTGGTCATGTTGAGGAACGGCACCACGACGGCGATGGACAGCGCCATGCCCGAGATGCTCAGGTTGGGCACGCCCAGCGCCAGGAAAATGCCGCCTGCCAGTGCGACCAGCACGTAGAGCAGGTTTCCCAGGTTCATAAGGATGGGCATGAGGATGTTGGCGTACATGTTGGCCTTCTGCGAGACCTCGAAGAGCTTTTCGTTGCGCTCGTCAAAATCGGCCTCTGCGGCAGACTCGTGGCAGAATGCCTTGACGACCTTCTGGCCGTTCATGACTTCCTCGATATGGCCCTCGACAACGCCGAGCTCGGTCTGCTGCGCAATAAAGAAGCGCGCGGAGTTGGAGCCGAGCAGCTTGGTCATAAAGGTCATAAAGGCGACGCCTGCCACAATGACCAGGCACATCCAAACGCTGTAGTACAGCATGATAAAGAACACCGTGACGATGACGATGGTCGTCATGAGCAGGTTGGGCAGCGACTGGCTGATCATCTGGCGCAGCGTGTCGATGTCGTTGGTGTAGTGGCTCATGATGTCGCCGCGCTGGTGCGTGTCGAAGTAGCGGATCGGCAGGTCCTGCATGCGGTTGAACATCTTCTCGCGAAGCTTCTCGAGCGAGCCCTGCGTGACGATGGCCATGGCGCGGTTCCAGAACAGCGAGGACAGGATGCCGACGCCGTAGATGCAGGCGAGGGTGGTCACGAGCTGTGCGATCTTGGGCTGTGCAGCTTCCCAATCGCCCGACTGCCACGATTCGCTAATAATCTGCAGGGCGCTCTGAAGGAAGGTCGCGCCGATGGAGTTGATGATGGCGCAGAGCACCACGCCGACGACGACGAGGGGCAAAAGCACGGGGTAGAAGCCAAAGAGCGTCTTGATGAGGCGCGACATGGTGCCACCCTTGCGGTTGAGCGCGCGCTCGGCGGTCGTTGCCTTACTCATGTGCCTCGCCTCCTTCCTGGGTCTGAGCTTGTGTTGCGGATGCCTCGGTGTCGGCTTCGACGGCCTCTTCGCCCTCGGCAGACATCTTGTTTTGCGAGGTGAAGGTCTCGCGGTAGATCTCGCTCGTCTTGAGTAGCTCGTCATGGCTGCCGATCTGAGCGATACGGCCGCCCTCCATGACGATGATGCGGTCTGCATCCTGCACGGAGCTAATGCGCTGGGCGATGATGAGCTTGGTCGTGTTGGGCAGATAGCTTGCCAGCCCTGCGCGGATCTTGGCGTCGGTCTTGGTGTCGACGGCGCTGGTGGAGTCGTCCAGGATCAAGATCTTGGGGCGACGCAGCAGGGCACGTGCAATGCACAGGCGCTGCTTCTGACCGCCCGAGACATTGGAGCCGCCCTGCTCGATCCAGGTGTCATAGCCCTTGGGGAAGCCATCGACAAACTCGTCGGCGCAGGCCAGATGTGCCGCCTCGCGGACCTCTTCGTCGGTGGCGTTCGGGTCGCCCCAACGCAGGTTCTCGGCAATCGTGCCGCTAAACAGCACGTTTTTCTGTAGCACCATGGCTACCTGGTGGCGCAGGGCGTCCAGCTCGTAGTCGCGCACATCCACGCCGCCCACGCGCACGGTGCCTTCGGTGGCGTCGTACAGGCGGGCGATGAGGTTTACAAGCGTGGACTTGGCCGAGCCGGTGCCGCCGATGATGCCGATGGTCTCACCGCTCTTAATGTGCAGGTCGATATCGTCGAGCGCCTGGCGCTTCGCATGCGCGGAATACTTAAAGCTCACGTGGTCAAAGTCGATGGAGCCATCGGCGACCTCGAGCACGGGCTCGGCGGGATCGGCGATCGTGGGCTCGGCGGCTAGCACCTCGGTGATGCGGTGCGCCGATTCGTCGGCCATGGTCACCATGACAAAGATCGTCGACAGCTGCATCAGGCTCATGAGGATTTGGAAGCCATAGGTAAAGATCGAGGAGAGCTGGCCCACGTCGAACAGCGTGCCCTGGCTCGTGATGATGAGCTTGGAGCCCAGGTAGATGATGACGACAAATGCGCCGTTGACGCAGATGTTCATCATGGGGTTGTTAAAGGCGAGCAGCTTCTCGGCGCGGGTGAAGTCCATCTGGACGTCGCGTGCGGCGGTCGAGAACTTCTCCTTCTCAAAGTCTTCGCGCACGTAGCTCTTGACCACGCGCATGCCGGTGACGTTTTCCTCGACGGACTCGTTAAGGGCGTCGTACTTGTGGAACACGCGCGAGAAGATGGGGCGCACCTTAAAGATGATAAAGAACAGTCCAAAGCCCAGCAGCGGGATGATGATCAGGTAGACCATGGCAACGCTGCCGCCCATGATAAACGCCATGGTAAAGGCGAAGATCAATACCAACGGCGCGCGCACGGCGATGCGGATGATCATCATAAAGGCCTGCTGCACGTTGTTGATGTCGGTGGTCAGGCGCGTGACGAGCGAGGAGCTCGAGAACTCATCGATGTTGGCAAAGCTGAACGTCTGGATCTTGTAGAACAGGTCGTGACGCAGGTTCTTGGCGAAGCCGCAGCTCGCGTGGCTGCAGGTGACGCCGGCAGCGGCGCCAAAGGCAAGCGACGTCAGCGCGATGAGCACCAAAAAGCCCGCGGTGGGAACCATCTCGGCTACGGTGGCGCCGTCTTTGATGGCGTCGATCAGGTTGGCGGTGATAAATGGAATCAGCATCTCGCAGAGCACCTCGCCAAGCACGAGCAACGGCGTGGCAACGGTGACTTTCATGTAGTCGCGGATGCTGCCCATGAGGGTTTTAATCATCCAGTTCCTCCCAGGTTACACGGATTTTCTCGAGCATTTCGGCGAGCTGCTCGCGCTCGTCGTGGGTGAGGGCACTAAAGGCCTGCTCTCTAAAGCGAATGCGGGCTGCCTGGTCGATGCGGGCGTTTTCCCGGCCGGTTTCGGTCAGGCGAATGGTGAGCTGCCGTCGATCCTTGGGGTTACGGCTGCGCTCGATGAGGCCGTTGAGCTCGAGCTTGGACAGGATCTCGGAAAGCGACCCCGGCTTGAGGTCAAAGTGCATGCCGAGTTCCTGCTGCGACATCTCGCCGCCGGGTTGCTTGGCCAGCAGGCAGATGATGGGCGCCTTGCCGGACACGCCTCCGCCATGAAAATGCATGTAATGGCCGCAAAAGCCCAGGCCATTGAGGATGCGCTTGGCAAGCTTGTCTTCGGAGCTAACCGCTTCGGGTGCATCCGCCGGCTGTGACGGGTCGCCGCCGGGCTCGTGCGAACAAAGGTTAAGAGGTTCGTCGCACATGAATTAGTGTTGCTCCTTTCTTTAGTTAGGTAGTGGAATTGTTTTGTGCCTAACCAATCTAGGAGCATGAGAAATGAATGTCAAGGTACCAAACTAGTGGTTACGCGGTTTTACCAAACCGCGTAACGGCTCGACGCTGCAAACGCTCCTAAGCGGCAATCTGACGTTTAATCGTCGGGCATGGCCACAAGGCCTATGCCCCCCCCATTTCCGAAACCTTTTCGCAACAATGCGCTCTTCGCGACCGTAGCGCCCGCTCACAACGTTCCCTGCGCTACACTTAATCGCACTGTGGCGCTGCTGCGCCGTGCCCGAACCAAGGGAGACCCTCATGAAGAACACTCAGCTGCTGCTGATCAACGATATGTGCGGCTACGGCAAGGTCGCGCTTTCCGCCATGCTGCCGGTGCTGTCGCACATGGGCTATCGCATCCACAACCTGCCAACGGCGCTGGTGTCCGATACACTCAACTATCCCAAGTTCTGCATCCACGACACCACCGAGTACGTGCGCCAGAGCCTCGCCATCTGGGAGGAGCTCGGCTTTGAGTTCGACGCCATCTCCACCGGCTTTATCGTGACCGAGGAAGAGACGCGCATCATTTCGGACTTCTGCCACCGTCGCGCGCAAAAGGGCACCAAGGTGTTCGTTGACCCCATCATGGGCGACAACGGCAAGCTCTACGCCGGCGTGCCCGAGTCCACGATCGGTCTCATGTGTAGCCTGCTCGAGTGCGCCGACTATGCGGTGCCAAACTACACCGAGGCGTGCCTGCTTACCGATACGCCCATTGCCGAGCAAATCACGCCCGATGAGGGCCGCACTCTTGTGGATGCCGTGCGTGCCCTGGGCGCCAAGTCGGTGGTCATTACGAGCGCTGTGGTCGACGGTGCGAATGTCGTCATCGGTTACGACCATGTGGCGGGGGAGTACTTTACGATTCCCTTCGACCTGATCCCGGTCTACTTCCCGGGCACGGGCGACACGTTCTCGGCGGTGCTCGTCGGCCGCGTTATGGCAGGTTGGAGTCTGCAGCGCGCGACGAGCGATGCCATGCGCGTGGTAGCCGAGCTTATCGAGCGCAATGCCGACCAGGAGGATAAGTCCGCCGGCCTTCCCATCGAGGCCTGCCTGGATGTGATTGACCATGAGTAACGCCGACGAGAGCGGCACCGAGGTAGCGGGCGAGAACAAGCCGCTCGGTGCCCCGCGCGGCAAGCGTCCGCGTATCCGCGTGAGTTGCGTGGACCAGCTGGGTGCGTGCCGCTGCCACCATGGTCACAAGCCGGGCGATGTCTTTGACTTTGACCGAGATCGCGGCAAGATGTGCGCCATGGCCTGCCATGTGGGCTTTCCCTATATCGATATCCTGCGCTACGGCGGAACCGTGCCCGGTAACGAGCCTGGTACGGCAAAGTTCTGCTGCCCCGAGGTCGATACGTTGAACGTCTGGCTCGCCGAGATCGTCGACGAGTAGTCGAGCGTGGATTTTCTCTCACCGAGATAATGAGCGTGGACAATCTCCCGTTTAGAGCGCCGTTTCGCGCTCGAAGTGGGAGATTGTCCACGTTCAATTTGTATGCGGGAGAAAAATCCACGCTCGTTTTATGCCGATGGCGTGGCCCGTGTGTCCGCGCCGCCCGAGTACCTACAGCTGCTCGAGCATGGCCGTGCAGCCGGCGAGCACGTCGCGGTACGTGGCATCAAAGTTGCCCGTGTACCACGGATCGGCCACGTCGCCGGGGCGCTCGGTCCAATCGAGCAAGCGCGTAATCTTGCCGTCGGGGTCATCGCCAAAGATGCGACGCAGGCCACGTGCGTTCTCAGCATCCATATAGACAATGTGATCCCAGTTGCCATACTCTGCGCGACGTACCTGGCGCGCACGGTGGGCAACGACAGGAACCCCGATCTCGCGCAGCTTGGCAACGGTGCCATGGTGTGGCGGGTTGCCAATCTCCTCGGTCGAGGTTGCGGCAGAATCGATGACAAATTCTGCCTCGCGTCCAGTACGACACACCAGCTCGGTAAACACCGACTCGGCCATCGTCGAGCGACAGATATTGCCGTGGCAGATAAAAAGAATGCGTTGCATATGCGGTTTCCTTTTCAATCGGTATCGATGGACTCGATTATTGCGCCTACGCTTGCCCCCTCGTCCGCTTGCGCTCCCAGCGTGCCAGTTTAATTGTCACCAGCGTAAGAGCCCAGGCCACAAGCGAGAACGCGGCGCCCACGGCGCCCACGTGCGCAATGCCAACGCTGCTTACCACGGCGCCGCCCACTGCGGTGCCAAACGAGATGCCGACGTTAAACGCCATGGGCTCCACCGAACTTGCGAGTACCATCGACTTGGGATGGCGGCTGCGTGCCACGTCCATAAAGTGCGTGATGCACGATACCGAGAACAGGTACATGAGCAGCGCCAAGCTAAAAACAAAGACCAGCGCGAGCGGCATGGTGCCGCCCACAGCAAACAGCCCGAGTAACGCCGCAGCCTGCAGCACAAACGTCACAAGCAGCGCCTTCATACCAAAGCGCGCATCGATCCATCCGCCCAGGATGTTCGAGATCAGGCAGAACACGCCGTAGGCCATAAGCGTGGTACTGGCTTCGACCGTGCCCATGCCCAGCACCTGCTCAAGATAAGGCGTCACGTAGCCGTAGAAAACGTAGACCGACCCCACGCCAAACAAAAAGATGAGCATGCCGGTGATGATGCTCGGTTCGCGCAGAAGTCCCGCCTGCTCGCGAAAGGTGGCAGGCTCGTCGGTTTGCCCAGCGCGCGGCATAAACGCCACGAGCGCTCCGCAGATCAGAACGGCAAAGGTCAGCGTGCCGTACATTGCTACATGCCAATCAAGCGTGTCGGCTACAAACTTGCCGATCGAAGTGACAAAGACCATTGCCACGGAAAACGCACCATATACTACCGAGATGGCAAGCGAAGTTTGCTGCGGGGACAGCAGCTCGGGGATGTACGTCACGCCCACGGCGAGCAGTGCGCCCGAGACGGAGCCCAGGATGATGCGCGAGATAAACAGCACCTGGAAGTTGGGCGCCAACGCCATGACCAGGTTGCCGAGCACAAAGACGATGCTGTAGCACACGAGCAGCTGGTAGCGGCGGAATCGCCCCGTGCTGAGCGCAAGCACCGGCGTGGCGATAGCGTAGACGAGCGCGAACACGCTGATGAGCTGGCCCGCAGTGGCAAGCGAGATGCCGAGTTCCGTTGCCAAGTCGCTCTCGATGCCGATAACTACGAACTCCGAGCAGCCGAGCGAAAAGCCCAACAGCACGAGCAGCGCCAGGCAGAGCTTGGTGCGCGCGGGGGAGAGCGCGGCGGCGGTTGGCTTACTTTTAGGCGTGGTTGCGGCGGTCAAGGTTGTCACTCCAATGTCGCATGAATAAGCGGGATTCAATCCCTGCAACTCTAACAGAATGTGACAAAGAGATCGTCCCTTTGTCGCAGGCTGCGCTTGCCTGTATAGTCGCAATACAGGCGAAGATGGTCTCAGGTACATCGCGGGCGACAGGAGATCCCATGGGTATGCACACGACAAAGGTCGCAGTGGGCGAGGGCAAGTTTGCGCTCGAGGCCCAGCTGACGGTGACACCGCGAGGCGTGGTGGTGTACGCCTGCTCGCCGGAGTACGCGCATCTGGGTGCCACGGCGCAGGCCATTCCGCGCCCTGAGCCTGGCCGTACGGCGACGGTGAGCATCCTGGCCGTTCCGTGCCATCGAGACGAGATTCCGGCGCACGATATCGCGGCGGCGCTGGCCACGCGCTTTGGCGTGCCGGTAGTTGCAAGCACGGGTTTTCATGTTGAGCAGGCGAGCAAGGACGACCTGCAGCGCGTGCTCAACACCACCAAGGAGCTCATCGTCGCGCTCGAGGAGGCCGCGGCCCGTATCCTGCGCGCCGGCTGGGATGAGGGTGGCGCCGGCGCCGAGGTCGTGGCGGTCGATGCCGCGACCGGCGAGGCGCTTGGCCCCGTCGACCGCATCGAGGCCCATACCGGCGAGGGCATCCTGCATCAGGCATTTCTGACGCTTTTGGTCGAGGGCCGGGGCGAAGACGCGCGCCTGCTGCTCTGTCGCCGCAGTCCACTCAAGCGCCTGTGGGGCGGGGTGCTGGCCGATAGCTGCGCCGGCCATCCGCTTCCCGGGGAAGACGTCGCGGTGGCCACGGCGCGCCGCATCAACGAAGAGCTTGGCATTACGCGCGATCCCGCCGAGCTCAAGCACCTCGGACACGTGGTGTACCGCGAGGACCACGGCGACGGTCGCTGCGAGTGCGAATGGTGCGAGGTGTTCGCAGCCCATGTTGAGCCGGGCGAGCTACATATCAACCAAGAGGAGATCTCGGAGGTGCGCTGCGTGGCCCCGTCCGAGCTCGACGGCTACCTGCAGGGGCATCCCGAACAGCTGGCCCCCTGGCTCCGCGAGGCCCTCAACGACCCATCCATCCGTACGGCCCTCGCTATGTGAAAAAAGACAGCCCCTTTGTCACATCCAAACCGTCACAACATTCGGCGAAAATCTCGAAATCGAGGAAAAGTGTCGAATGTTGTGACGGTTTTTTGTCCAAGGAATCGCTTCTCATCCAAAAAATCTCGCTTGACTGTATTGCCACAACACAGCGCAACGTAAGGGGTGTCCGATAACGGGCGCCCCTTTTTAAGCGGCAACGTGGCTGTGAATCCGGAGCGCCCCCAACAAGAAAGGTGGGGAGATGGAAGCGGAAAAGAAGGCGTTTAAGATCACCAAGCGCGAAATTGGCTTTGTGCTGGGTATCGTTGTCTTTTTGCTGGTGAAGTTTCTTCCTTTGGCGGAGCTGAGCTCGACGGTCGAGCTCACGGTCGGCGGTCAGACCTGTCTGGCACTGACGCTCGCCACGGTGGTGTTCTGGGCATGCGGCGTGGCGCAGCCGGGCTTTGTGGGCCTGCTCTACTGCGCGCTGCTCGTTCTGTTCAAGGTGTGCGTGGACGACACGGGCGCCGCGAGCATCTCGGCGACGGTCGCCTCCACGTTTAGCTCGTGGACCAAGGCCACCATGTGGCTCGTCATCGGCGCCTACCTCATCGCCAGCGCGGTCAAGGAATCGGGCCTGGGCGAGCGTATCGCCTACGCGTTCATGCTCAAGTTCGTGCGCGACGCCAAGTCGCTCATCATCTCGATCTTCGCGCTCACCTTTGTGCTGTCGCTGCTGATCCCGCATCCGTTCCCCCGCGCCTTCCTCATCCTCGCCGTCGTCTCGGTCATTGCCGAGTCTGCCGGCTACGGTGACGACGACAAGGGCAAGCTCGGCTTCCTCGTGTTTGCCGCTGCCGCCCCGGGCTCCATGTTCTTCCTGACGGGCGACTCCACGCTCAACCCGCTCGTTGCGCAGTACAGCGCCGAGGCTGGCGGCGCGAGCCCGTCCTTCGTCGACTGGTTCCTGTACATGAGCGTGCCCATGCTGGTCGCGCTGCTGTGCACCCTGTTCCTGGGCCTCTTCCTCTTTAAGCCCAGCAAGGAGCTCGTCTACGACCGCGAGCAGATCGTTGCCAAGCAGGCCGCGCTCGGCAAGCTCTCCGTCAAGGAAATCCGCACCATCGTGTGGCTCGTCATCGCCATCGCGCTGTGGCTCACCGTCTCGGGCGACTACATCGGCTGGGTCACTCTGGCCATCGGCGTCGCGCTCGCCATGCCCATCGTCGGCGAAGTCCTCACCCCCGCCAGCTGGAACGCCGTCGACATCAAGTCCCTCATGTTCCTGACGGCTGCCATGGCCGTGGGCTCCGTGGGCGGCGCCACCGGTATGAACGCCTGGATCGCCGACGTCGTGCTCCCCAGCTCCGTGCCCGAGAACATCTTCCTGTTCGCCCTGCTTGTCGCCGCGCTCTCCATGATCATCCACATGTTCATGGGCTCGGTCATGGCCGTGCTCGGCGTGTGCGTGCCGGCGTTCATCAGCTTCGCGGCCGGCTCCAGCGTGAGCCCGCTCGCCGTGGCGCTCATCGTCTTCACGTCCATCAACATCCACTACATCCTGCCGTTCCATAACCTGCCGATCCTTATCGGCGAAGGCAAGGACGCCGGCGGCTACACCTCCAAAGAGGCCATGCGCATGGGCACCCCCCTCACCGCGGTCGTCTTTGTCGTCGTGCTGGTCGAGGCCGCCTGGTTCCACCTCTTTGGCCTGATGTAAGCGGTCGAGCGCTTGGGTTTGGCCTACCACTCGGGCTTAGCTGAATGACCGATTTGAGCAGGGCACTCATCCAACGGGCGCCCCGTCTCTCAAACATAAACCCGCCCGGCGGCATCCCGCCGCTGGGCTCTCTCCCGAAAGGAGCACGCCATGTCCACTACCGATGCTTCCCCGATCCACGACCTGCGTTCTGCGCTCGACTTTTTGCTCGAGAGGCCGGGCCAGCTGCTCGAGACCGACACTCAGGTCGATCCCGATGCCGAGGTCTCTGGCGTCTACCGTCACGTCGGCGCCGGCGGCACCGTCATGCGCCCGACCAAAGAGGGTCCGGCGATGGTCTTCAACAACGTCAAGGGCTTTGACGACGCCAAGGTCTGCAGCGGCATGCTTGCCAGCCGCAAGCGCGTTGCCGCCCTGCTCGACCTGGACGAGGAGCACCTGGGCCTCGAGATCGGCAAGCGCTTCGAGAACCTGATCGCCCCTGAGCAGATCGCCGAGGGCAAGCACGTCGACTGCCAGGAGGTCGTGTACAAGGCGACCGACGAGGGCTTTGACCTGCGCAAGATCGTTCCCGCTCCCACCAACACGCCCGTCGACGGCGGTCCCTACATCACCATGGGTCTCGCTTACGGCACGAGCCCCGACGGCTCTCAGTCCGACGTGACCATCCACCGCTTCTCCTGCGTCGACAAGGACAAGCTCGCCATGTGGATCACCCCGGGCAGCCGTCACCTGGGTGCGTTCTTTGACGAGTACTGCCAGCGCGGCGAGGATATGCCCATCTCCATCTCCATCGGCCTGGACCCCGCCGTGTACATGTGCTGCGGCTTCGAGGCTCCCACCACGCCGCTCGGCTTCAACGAGCTGCAGATCGCCGGCGCCCTGCGCGGCCGCGCCGTCGAGCTTGCCGACTGCGTCACCGTTCCGCAGAAGTGCATTGCCAATGCCGAGTACGTGCTCGAGGGCTACCTCATGCACGACGAGACCATCAACGAGGATGTCAACGGCCACGGCTACGCCATGCCCGAGTTCCCCGGCTACACCGGTGGCGCCAAGGTCTGCCCGGTGATCAAGATCACCGCCGTCACCACGCGCGTCAACCCCATTATGGAGAGCTGCATCGGCCCTTCGCACGAGCACGTGTCCATGGCCGGTATCCCCACCGAGGCCTCCATCTACAAGATGGTCGAGACCGCTATCCCGGGCCGCCTGCTCAACGTTCACGCCGCTCCCTGCGGTGGCGGCAAGTTCGTTGCCATCATGCAGTTCAAGAAGTCGAGCAAAAATGACGAGGGCCGTCAGCGCAACGCCGCCATGCTCGCCTTCTCGGCGTTCTCCGAGCTCAAGCACGTCATCCTTGTCGACGAGGATGTCGACATCTTCGATATGAGCGACGTGATGTGGGCTATGACCACGCGCTTCCAGGCCGACGTGGACCTCATCACCATCCCCGGTTGCCACTGCCACGTGCTCGATCCGTCCAACGACCCCGCGTTCGATCCTTCGATCCGCGAGCACGGTATCGCCTGCAAGGCCATCTTCGACTGCACGGTTCCGTTTAACCTCAAGAAGAACTTCATCCGCTCGCAGTTCATGGAGATCGACAAGGACAAGTGGGCCGCCGAGCTCGCCTTCTAGTAAGTAGCCCTACCAAGTAGTTAAGGAGTTGTCATGCCTGAGTCTTCTGTTCGTCCCCGTCGCATTGTCGTTGGCGTGTCTGGCGCCAGCGGTGCGGCACTGGGCCTTGAATGCCTCAAATGCCTGCGCCAGGCCGGCGCTGAGTCGGCGCTTGTCGTCACGCGCGGGGGAGAGATCACCATCGAGCAGGAGCTCGGCATGACGCTCGACGAGTTTGCGTGCTATGCCGATGTGGTCTACGACAACAAGAACATTGGCGCTGCCATCGCAAGCGGCACCTATCCGGTCGACGGCATGATCGTGGCTCCCTGCTCCATGAAGACGCTCGCCGGCATCGCGAGCGGCTACAGCGAAAACCTGTTGCTGCGTGCGGTCGATGTGCAGATGAAAGAGCAGCGCCGCCTGGTGCTTATGGTGCGCGAGACGCCCTTCAGTGCGATCCATGTCGACAACATGGCACGCCTGGCGCGCGTGCCGGGTGTCATGCTCATGCCGCCCATGCTCACGTTTTACAACGGCCCCGCCACGCTCGATGAGGCGGTGCATCACATCGCCGCCAAGGCACTCGAGGCCGTCGGCGTGTCGTGCGCCAACTATAAGCGCTGGTCATAGGCATCTTTAGGGTAGGATACGAGTAGTGTTTGAGCCCGCTGCCCCTGTGGGCGGCGGGCTTTTCGTGTCAAAGGGTGTGTCGGGAGGACCTATGCAGACGGGTATGTATGCGATTAGCGAGATGGCGAGCTTGTTTAACGTTTCGTGCCAAACGCTCATCTACTACGACAAGATCGGTCTGTTTAAACCCGCCGTGGTTAACGAAAAAGGCTACCGTTTCTATTCGCCCACGCAGATCCCGCTCATGCGTCTGATCTGCATGCTGCGCGACTTGGGACTGGAACTCGATGAGATCGATCGCCTGACCTCGACGTTCGACATTGGAGAGATGACCGATCACCTGCGCTCGCGGGTGCAGGCGCTCGACGAGCAGATTGCCGGGCTCAAAGCCGAGCGCGCGAGCGTGCAGGAGCGGCTGAGTTTTTACGACGAGGCGGTCTATTGGCGCGAGCGCGAGGGCAAACCGGAGCTCAAGCAATTCGAGCGCCGCTACGTGGTCTTCGAGGAGTTCCCGAGCGATATCGAGCGTGGCCGCTCGATGCTGCACCCCACGCTCATGCGGGCGATTCTGCGCATGCGTGCGCTCACGGGCACACGCCCCATGCGCGGTTGGGGCGCCATGCTGCGTCGCGAGGCGCTGCATTCCGACGACCCCATCGCCGGTGCCGGTTCCTTTGCCGTGTTGCCGCGTGGTGCCGAGGAAATACTGCCGAGCGATCCTGCCGAGCTGGCGGAGATTGGCGTCGAGGTGCTGCCCGAGGGCACGTACCTGTGCATGAGTCGCTGGGGCATGCCGCACGAGCCCGAGGGTATCCGCGCCATCGTGGCCTGCATGGACAGGCACGCGCTCCAGCCCATCGGCAATGCGTTCGACTTTTGCTACTTGGACACCACGAGCTACGACGAGTCCCATCAAGAGGACTTCTGCTGCATCCAAATTCCCGTCGCCCTCCAGATGTGAAAAGGGGGCTGCTCCTTCGTCACATTCGTAGTGTGGCTGCTGCCCAAACCGTCACAACATTTGATGAAAATCTCAAAAACGAGGAAAAGCGTCGAATGTTGTGACGGTTTTCCTGTCTGTGCCGGCGAGCTCCAGCGCCGTCTGGGGGTATA
Organism: uncultured Collinsella sp.; assembly: GCA_900552155.1. Lineage (GTDB taxonomy): Bacteria > Actinomycetota > Coriobacteriia > Coriobacteriales > Coriobacteriaceae > Collinsella. The sequence continues at coordinate 28,307 of URYU01000001.1, read as the reverse complement.
AGGCTAGTAAGTGTTTATTTGCGAGGCCTAAGGGGCGCCCCGTATGGATATCGATAACTTTGAATGGTGGTATAGCGAGGGCGAGGCTCCGGACGAGGAGTGGGACGAGCCCGCGCCGCGTGACGTGTCGAGCGACGAGGACGAGACCGGCAACGATGCCGCTGTCGAGCCTGACGCCGCCTCCGATGCCGCCGAGCCCCTGACCTTTGAGCAGGCTTGGGCCCAAGCCGAGGCCGATGAGGCTAAGGCCGATGCCACGGTCACGCTCGGCGAGCCGGCGGACATGTCCATCTCGCCGGCCAAGACCCCGCAGCCGCGCCATAACATCGACCCCGGCAGCACGGCATCCTTCAGCATACTCGACGTGCCCGCGCAGGGTGCCCGGGCGCCCGCGCCCACGCATCGTCCCGACTTGGCTCGCGAGGAAGATGCTGGCCGCCGCTCGCCACTCGGCCCCATCCTCATCGCCTTCATGGCCGGCGTCATCGCTTGCTCGGCGATCGGAAATGTCTGGAGCCATGTGGAGCAACAGCGCAAAGATGCCGCCAAGGTCGAGATGTCTGTCGAGCAATCGCTCGGCCGCACGCGCTCGGTACATGTGTCGGTCGAGGTCAAGGACGGCGCGACGTGGGACACCGCGCGCGGCGACAGCCAAATGCTCATCCACATCGTGGGGCGCACGCTCAAAGGGCAGACGATTGACGAGTATCAATACGTCAATTCCGCTGGTGACGGCATCGAACTTAAGCCCGGCGACTACGAGCTCACCGTCGATGAACCGCCCGTCGCCACCGACGGCACGCGCTTCCGCGCCTCAAAGCGCATGGTCCCCGTGAGCTTTAACTCACAGGCGCCCGATACGGTCGACACCACACCGCAGGGCGGGTTCGACCTTTACGTGGATACCCGGTAGGAGCTCGCCGCTCATTCCGCTATGGCTACTCAATAATCGCCTGCCGTCCCGTCCCGCCGCCAAGAGTGGGACAATAGCCCTCGACACTATTGTTTACTTTTGGAGGAAGTAGCATGTCTACCGTCACTACCATCAAGCGCGGCGGCCTCACCGCGGCCATCGATTCCATGGGCGCCCAGCTCACGAGCCTTGCCCTCAACGGCAACGAGTATCTGTGGCAGGGCGACCCCGCCTTTTGGGGCAAGCACGCGCCCATCCTGTTCCCCATTGTGGGTTCGCTGCGCAACAACACGGCAACGTCTGCGGCCGGCACCTGCGAGATGCCGCGCCACGGACTCGCGCGCATCGTCGAGCACGAGCTGGTCGAGGTTTCGGAGGACGGCTCTTCGGTAACTTACGAGATCACCGATACGCCCGAGTCGCTCAAGGCCTTTCCGTTCCACTTTAAGCTCAACATGACCTATGCCCTGACCGGCGACGCCACCCTCACGCAGACCTTTGCCGTCACCAATACCGGCGACGTGGACCTGCCGTTCTCGGTGGGCGGCCACCCCGCATTTAACGTGCCCGCCCCCGGTGCCGAGGACGAGACGTTCGAGGATTACGAGCTGGCGTTTACCGAGGCTTGGACTAACGAGGCTCCCATCATCACGCCCGACGGTCTTATGACGTTCGAGGGTAGCTACAAGGCGCCCGATAACTCTGCCGTGCTGCCCATCACGCACCGCAGCTTCGATAACGATGCCATCATGTTCACCGATGCCCCGGGCTCCACGCTCACGCTGCGCGGCCGCAAGTCGGGCCACGGCATCAAGATCGACTTTGGGGGCTTTAAGTACATCGGCGTGTGGTCTGCCGCCAACGACGCCCCGTTTGTGGCGCTCGAGCCCTGGACCGGTCACACCACCATGGACACCGAGGACGACGTCTTTGAGCACAAGGTCAACACCATTACGCTGGCGCCGGGCGAGGCGGACGTCCGCAGCTTTAGCGTCACTTTGCTCTAGAGGTTCCGCCGTTCTAACGAACGGCGGACCAGTCGACGCTGCGCGCCGCCCAGAGCGACAATTTGTCATTCAAAAGGCAAGGCATGACCAGAAGGTCTATGCCTTGCCTTTTTCATGCCAACTTGTTCGCCCTGGGCGGCGCTCGCTGGCATTGCCAAAACATCGACGTTCCCAATGACTACCGTGTGTCTATTAATTTTTCGAGCTTGTGCTGCGCTGCTGGTCGCTAGCGTATATCCTGTTAAGTCGTCAGCATACGATTCAACAGGGAAGGCAGATTATGCATTCTCCCCAACAGCGCGGCATGCAGACCCAGCCGGTATGCAGCCGTCGCATCTTTTTGGGAAGCGCTCTCGCTGCGAGCGCTTCCGTCGTCGCCGGCGCGCTCACCGGCTGTCAGCGCCCGTCCACGCTCAAGGTGGTTCAGCCCACGACGGGCGGCGGTCGCGACGACCTGTCCGATTCCGTGATCGGCAAAGACAAGATCCGCATCGGCATGGAGGCGGCCTACGCCCCGTACAACTGGCAGGTTTCCGAAGCCAGCGAGTACACCATCCCCATCGACAACGTGCAGGGTGCCTATGCCGATGGCTACGACGTGCAGATCGCCAAGATCGTCTGCAAGGCCCTCGGCGGCGAGCCCGTTGCCGTCAAGCAGAGCTTCTCGGGCCTTATCGATTCGCTCAACAACGGCCAGATCGATCTCATCATCGCCGGTATGAGCGCCACGCCCGAGCGCGAGGAGTCTGTCGGCTTCTCCGATCCGTACTTCATTGGCTACTTTGGCCTGTTCGTAAAAGAGGGTTCCCCCTACCAAAACGCCACCAAGCTCAGCGACTTTAGCGGTGCCACGGTACTCGGCCAAAAGGACACCATGCTCGACACCGTCATCGACGAGATCCCGGGCGTTGTGCACAAAAACCCAGTCGACTCCGTCCCCACGGTGTTCTCGAACCTGCTGCAGGGCACGTGCGACGCCGTGACCTACAACACCGAGAACGAGAAGGGCTATATGGCCCAAAACCCGGGTATCGTGCCGATTAAATTTGCCGAGGGCGAGGGCTTTAAGCAGGAGGTCACGGCAAACGTCGGCTGCCGCAAGGGCGCGGATAAGCTGCTTAAGCTCATCGACAAGACACTCAAGGGCATTAGCCAAGAGGAGCGCGACCAAATGTGGGACGCGTGCCTCGATCGTCAGCCGGCATAGGGAGGCAGCATGAAAACCATCAATCGTCTGGCCTCCTTTATCAAGGCCGACCATCGCTATGTATATCTGGGCACGAGCGTTATCGCGGCGCTCGGCCTGGCGTTTAGCCAACGCAACCCCACGCCGCTGAGCTTCTTGGTGCCCACCGGCATTTTCCAGGACTGCCTTTGGGCGATTCTTTGGGCCTGGCTCGTCGTGTCGGCGGCGGCGCTGGTCACCAAACTCATGCACTGGAACGACTATCGCGAAACGTCGCCGTTTGCTTCCGAGCGCTTCCGTCGTGGCGCGCGCCTGGGCAGCTATGTCGTGGTCGCCATCGCGGCGATCTTCTTTGTCGACCGCTGTGTCATGTCGTTTATCGACCTGGTGCAGGTGAGCATTGTCTCGGACTCCAATCCCAGCGACTTTTTGCCGAGCCTGGTCTACATGACCTATAAGAGCGGCGACTTCTTTATTCGCGGCATCGAAATCACCATCGCGCTTGCGACCCTTGGTACCGTTATCGCCTTTTTCCTGGCGCTGCTCTTTGTGTTCCTGCGTATTCAGACGTTCGACCGCGTGGATAACGATCTCACGCGCTTCTTTAAGAGCATCGGCCGCGGCTTTGCGACTGTCTACTCCACCATCGTGCGCGGCACGCCCATGATGGTCCAGGGCCTACTCATCTATTACGCGGGCTTCACCGTTTTGCGCGGCATGGGCTTCGAGACCGCCCAGGCCAACCAGATCTGGAGTACCTTCACCGCCGGCCTTGTCACCATCTCGCTCAACTCCACCGCCTACATGATGGAGGTCCTGCGCGGCGGCATCGAGTCCATCGATCCCGGCCAGGCCGAGGCGGCTCGCTCGCTGGGTCTGTCGCAGTGGCAGGCCATGCGCAAGGTCGTGTTCCCCCAGGGTATTAAAAACGCGATCCCCGCGCTCACCAACGAGCTCATCATCAACATCAAGGACTCGTCGGTGCTTTCGGTCATCGGCGTGTTCGACCTCATGTACGCCACCACCACCGTCGCCGGCGTGTACTACCGCCAGATGGAGGTCTACTGCGTGGCGCTCGTGGTTTACCTGATCCTGACGCTCGTGGCGAGCCGCCTGCTCGAGGCCTTTGGCAAAAAGCTCGGCGCCGAAGCCCCGGCAACGCTGCCCAGCTCCAACTAGGCTCAAGACGAGGAGAATCATCATGGCAGATACCGCCACTACCGGCACCGCGGCCGCCGCACAGACCAATGAGCCGCTCATCCGTGTCGAGGGCCTGCGCAAGAGCTTCGGCTCGCTCGAGGTGCTTAAGGGCATCGACCTCTCCGTTAGCCCCGGCGAGGTCGTCACCATTATCGGCGCCTCGGGCTCGGGCAAGTCGACCTTCCTGCGCTGCCTCAACCTGCTCGAGACTCCGGACGCGGGCCATATCTGGTTTCACGGCCAGGACCTTACGGCCGAGCGCTGCAATATCAATAAACTCCGCGAGGACATCGGCATGGTGTTCCAGGGCTTTAACCTGTTCAACAACATGGACGTGCTCGACAACTGCACGCTTGCGCCCGTCACGCTCAAAAAGATGAGCAAGGCCGAGGCCGAGAAGGTCGCGATGGAGCATTTGACGAGTGTGGGGCTCGAAAAGTTCGCGCACGCCGCCGTGGGTCGCCTGTCCGGTGGCCAAAAGCAGCGCGTGGCCATCGCGCGCGCCCTGTGCATGAATCCGCAGATTATGCTGTTCGACGAGCCGACCTCCGCACTCGATCCCGAGATTGTGGGCGAGGTGCTCGAGGTCATGCGCAAGCTCGCTGCCGACGGCATGACCATGGTCGTCGTCACGCACGAGATGGCCTTTGCTCGAACCGTGTCCGACCGCGTGGTCTTTATGGATAAGGGCGTGGTGCTCGAGGACGCCGCGCCGGCCGAGCTCTTCGGCAACCCCAAACACCAGCGCACTCGCGAGTTCCTCTCGCGTTATCTCGAGGACAAATAACCGACCGCAAACGCTTATGTGGCAGGGCCGCTCCGGTGGGGCGGCCCTCGTCATCACAATCGAAAGGATGTTATGGCCGAGGTTTGGCGCTTCTTTGCGCATGAGGGCGATTTTGCCGATATAGACGAGGCCGGCGCGTGCGAGCGCTTGGGCCGCGTGCTGTCGTTTCCGACCATCTCGAGCATGGATGCCGAGGCGGTGGACTGGCAGCCCTTCGACAATCTGCGCGCCTATATGCAGCAGGCCTGGCCGCGCGTGTTTGCGGCGGGCGAGGTCGAGCTTATCGACCACTCGCTGTTGGTGACGCTTGCCGGCAGCAATTCGGCTCTTAAGCCCGTTATGCTCATGGGCCACATGGACGTGGTCCCCGTGGTGCCCGGTACCGAGGCCGACTGGACGCATGCCCCCTTTAGCGGGCACGTGGACGACACCTACATCTGGGGCCGCGGCGCGATCGACATGAAGGACCAGGTCGCAGGCATTCTCGAGGCTGTCGAGTATGCGCGGGCGCACGGTTGGCAGCACGAGCGGACGCTGCTCCTGGCCTTTGGCCAGGACGAGGAGACGACGCAGTGCGGCGCTGGCGCCATCGGCCGCGCGCTCGTGGAGCGCGTCATTGAGCTCGAGTTCCTGATCGACGAGGGCGACTACCGCATCGTTTCGGATGCCGAGTACAGCGCGGGCGAGGGTTGGCTCATGCACGCCGACCTGGCTGAGAAGGGCTATGCCGACATTGTGCTCAAGACAAAGAGCGCGGGCGGACATTCTTCCAACCCCTACGGCGGCACATCGCTCGAGGTGCTGAGCCGCGCTATCGCCACAATCTGCGATATCGAGTGGCCGACGCGCGTGACCGATTTACTTGCCGCACAGCTCGTCGAGCTGGGGCTCTACGCGGCGGATGAAATTGCCGCCAACGGGGGCGCCATTGTTTGCGATTGCCTCGCCAGCAAGAAGCTCTATCCGCTGGTGACGACCACCTGCGCGCCCACGCAGATCGAGGGTGGCAGCACCGGCGCCAACGTAATGCCGCAGGATATGTGGGCCAACATCAACTTCCGCATGCTCGAGGGCACGAGCGTGGCCGACGTTGTGGCGCGCTGCCGTGAGGCGGTTGCCGGGGCGGACCTTGCCGGTCGTGTCGAAGTGGAGCTAGGTCCCGGCAGCTCCGAACCCTCGCCGTCCCCGCGCATCGGTGGTCCCGGCCTCGAGGCGGTTCGCTCCATCGCCGCCCGCTATTTCCGTGATCCAAAGGAGACGGAGGAAAATGGATTATTCGAGCCAGTGGCAATTGTGCCCTCGACCGTGATCGGTGCGACCGACGCTGCCAACTACCAGCACATTTGCCCTGAGTGCATTCGCTTCTCGGCCTTTGTGGTTGATGACGACGAGTGTGATCGCGGCGTCCACGGCACCAACGAGCGCATCACCCGCCGCGCCTACCTCCAAGGCATCCGCTTCCTCGTCGCTCTACTTCAAACGCTCTAGAATGTGACAAAGCGACAGCCCCTTTGTTGGCCGTTGGGGACGTTCCTTAAACGACTAGTCGTTAAGGAACGTCCCCAACGGCTAATGAACGTCCCCAACCCAACGGCTACGTCCAATCATTCCGTGCGGGTTATATGCAGGTTTGCCTGCGCACGCTATCATGTATGGGTTAGACCGCAACTATGTACCCCATACGCGAAGGGATGCGCATGTATCTGAAGATCGACATGTTCTAGCCGGGCTTACCCCCGCAGTGGCGCCGCGCGCCCCATCAACTCTGCCGATTTTCACCTTCACGCATATAAAGGAGTCCCGCCATGCGCGACAAGCTCGAAAAGATCATCAAGGCCTACGAGGAGCTCGAGAAGAAGCTTTCCGACCCGGCCGTCGCCTCCGATATTAAGGAGTTCACGCGTCTCAACAAGGAGTACGCGCACCAGTCCGACCTCATCGCGGCCTCGCGCGAGTACATCGGCGCGCTCGATGACATCGAGGCCGCCAAGGAGATGCTCCACGATACCACCGATGCCGATGAGAAAGAGATGCTCCAGATGGACATCTCCGAAAACGAGGCCAAGCTTCCCCAGCTCGAGGAAGACATTAAGTACATGCTCATCCCGAGCGACCCCAACGACGACAAGAACACCATCGTCGAGATTCGCTCTGCCGCCGGTGGCGACGAGGCGGCCATCTTCGCTGGCGACCTGTACAAGATGTACCAGCGCTTCTGCGAGTCGCGCGGCTGGAAGACCACCGTGCTCGACTCCAGCCCCAGCGAGGCCGGTGGCTTTAAGTCCATTGAGTTCAAGGTCGAGGGCGACCGCGTCTACTCCGTCATGAAGTACGAGTCCGGCGTGCATCGTGTCCAGCGCGTCCCCAAGACCGAGTCCCAGGGTCGCATCCAGACCTCCACGGCAACCGTCGCCGTGCTTCCCGAGGCCGAGGAGATCGACGTTCAGATCAACCAATCCGACCTGCGCATCGATACCTACTGTGCCTCCGGCCCTGGCGGTCAGTGCGTTAACACCACCTACTCCGCCGTGCGCATCACCCACCTGCCCACCAACACCGTGGTGCAGTCGCAGGAGCAGCGTTCCCAGATCCAGAACCGCGAGGTCTGCATGCAGATGCTGCGTGCCCGTCTGTACGAGATGGAGCTCGAGAAGCAGCAGGCCGAGCTCGGCGCCGAGCGCCAGAGCCAGATTGGCCACGGCAACCGTTCCGAGAAGATTCGTACCTATAACCAGCCCCAGGACCGCGTGACCGATCACCGTATCGGCTTCAACTCCACCTACAACGGCGTCCTTCTGGGCGATCAGCTCGGCACCGTCATCGAGGCACTTGCCGCCGCCGAGCGTGCCGAGAAGCTGGCGCAGGCAGTCTAAGTTCCGCCGTTCTACCGAACGGCGGACCAGCCGACGCTGCGCGGGCCGCATTTGGACAATCTGACGTTCAACTTCAAGGGCGCGACCAGAAGGTCAGCGCCCTTTCGTTTCACGTCACCTTGTCTCAAATGCGGCCCGCTCGCTGTCCGTCCTCTACCCGCGGCGCCGCCCTGCTCCGGATGCGGTATGCTCAACCTGCGGCGCCTTAGAGGTAGTCATTGGGGACGTTCTTAAATGACTAGGTTGGGCACATTGCTTTGAGATGTTATTCAATCAGTTGTGATGGCATTTGAGCTGTCTACCTGCTCAAAGTAATTAATAGCATTCATCTGCTATTGAAAATATTGCTCAAAAAATCGTCCAAGAAGTCGCAGTGCATTTTTTGATGAGTCGCGCGTCAAGTGATTTGGCATGTTCTTGGTTAGATATTGGTCAGTTTTTGGGCAACCTTGCCAAAAGCTTGACGAATGCAAATCTGGACGTCGGCGAATGAACACTTTGAGCGAGCTCGGTGCAAAATTCTGGGCTGATTCTCGATAATCGCCTTCAATCGCCCCATGCCAAGCGCTGGCCTCGCGTACAATCTGCTCCGACATTCGCGCGCCGTCCGGCGCTTAAGAGGGGAGGGCCCGATGGCAAACGAGATTTGGACCATCAAGCGTTGTCTCGAGTGGACCAAGGAGTACCTGGCCGAGCGCGGTGAGGAGCATCCCCGTCTTTCTGCCGAGTGGCTGCTGTGCGCGGCCACGGGCCTGGCGCGTATCGACTTGTATATGCGCATGGACGAGACGCTCGACGCAGCGCAGCTCGAGACCATGCACGCGGCGGTCGTCCGTCGCGCGAAGGGCGAGCCGCTGCAGTACATCACCGGTAGCACGCAGTTTCGCATGATCGACGTCGCGTGCGCCCCCGGCGTGCTCATTCCGCGCCCCGAGACCGAGATGCTCGTCGAGGAAGTCCTCAATTATCTGGATGCCGAGGTGCTGAGCCCCGAGGCTGCTGCCCGTCAGCGTGTTGAGCTGCCTTGGAACGATGAGGTCGAGGAGGCACGCAAGGCCGAGGCCGCGCTGGCAGACGAACGCGCGACCGCCGAGCGCCGTGCCGCCAACCTGACGGCCGCCGATGAGGCTGCACTGGGTAGCGACGTGCTCGGTAGCCGCGCCTATGCCGAGGAGCTTGCCGATCGCGAGGCCGAGGAAGCCGCCGCACAGGCGGCAGAAGCAGAGGCCATGGAAACCCCCGAGCCCGAGCTCGACGAATACAGTATCGCCATCGAGGGTGCCGACCAGGAGACGGCTTCAGCCCAGGATGCCGCTTCGCCTGCCCCAGCCGAGCCCCGCATCGCCCGAGTTCTCGAGGTCGGCTGCGGCACGGGCTGCATCTCGCTCTCGCTTGCCTGGGAGCGTCGCGGCCACGTCACCTGCACTGCTACCGATATCGAGCCGCGCGCCATCGACCTTGCTACCAAAAACCGCGATGCGCTTGGCCTCACGTCCGACGAGGTCGCCTTTAGCCTCACGAACCTGGTGAGCTCCATTCCCCGCGAAGAGTGGGGCACCTTTGACGTACTCGTCTCCAACCCGCCCTACATCCCCACCGATGTCATGCGCTCGCTGCCGCACGAGGTCAAGGACTTTGAGCCCGATTTGGCGCTCGAGGGCGGTGCCGACGGCCTCGATATCTTCCGCCGCCTGCTCAACGCGGCGCCCTACATGTTGCGCGCCGGCGGCCTCTTTGCCTGCGAGCTCTACGAGGGCGCCCTCGATGCCGCGGCCGAGCTCTGTCGCCAGGCAGGCCTTTCGGACGTGCGTATCGTCCACGACCTCACCAATCGCCCCCGCATCGTCCGAGCCATCGTCACCGAGCCCAAGCAGCGCCAGTAATATTTATTAACTGATTAGTAAAAATTATAAACTAGTTTATAATTAGGACGGCTGAAAGAGGTCGGCCCATGCAACCTCCTACCTTTCGGGAAATCATTGCCCTACTCAAGCACGATGGATTCGTGAAAGTCGCGCAAGTCGGTAGTCATGCTAAGTATGTTTCTGGCGACCGTGTTGTCACCGTGAACGGCTCTGGTGGTGATCGGCCAAAGAAGGGGACATGGGCAAGCATTCGCCGGCAAGCTGGATGGTAGTTGGAGGCAAAATGAGGCAGCGATTTACCTATGACTGCGTTCTCATAAAAGAAGACGACGGTTACTGCGCCAGCTTCCCGCAGATTCCCGGCGCCTTTGCCGATGGCGATACGCGCGAAGAAGCGATTGCCCATGCCACCGAGGCGCTGATGGCGTTTTTGGCCGACGATCTCAACAACGGTTTGACTCCGGCAGGGTACGAACGCTCGGCCGAGGTCGTGGCCCTTTCAGTCGAAATCGATCACGAGGACGCTCGGGAAGCGGCGTGCCGAACATTTAAAGACACAGCGCTGGACCTCAAAGTCTCCGCTCCGCGGAATACCGCGCTGGACACAGCCGGAAAGCTCGATGTTGAACTCGTCGATGGCCGTCGGATGATAACGATAGACAGCATCGAGCGTTACGCCGCTCAAGAACGTCACGCCGGAAGACCAAAGAAGTTCGTAGCCGTCCAATAACCCCCTCACTTTCACCGACTACTAGAGCCGCTCACCAAACCAACATGCGCTCTGGGCAAATAGGTTGAACGTTTCGTGCGAGAATGCCCCACAGTAAACAAACTTGCACCAGAGCGTAAGGGGCTGGCATACACATGCAGACGGTCTATCGGGTATACGAGGGAGCGCGCGAGCCGCATCGGCTTGCAGTCGAGCGCACGGCCGAGCTACTCGGTCGCGGCGGCCTGGCGCTTATTCCAACCGAGACGGTCTACGGTGTCGCCGTGGCGGTCAACGCCTTCTCGGATGCCGTTCCACAAGATACAAGTGAACCTCTGCCGTGGCCGCGCGATCCGCAGGCCACCGTCAACGGCGCCGCGGTCCCCGCACTCGGTACCGGCTATCGTCGCATCTTTACCCTCAAGCAGCGCGAGCTCACCCAAACGGTTGCCTGGCTGGTCGATGATGCCGAGGCACTCGACCGCTATGGCGTGGATATCCCTAACGAGGCCCGCGTGCTCGCCCGACGATGCTGGCCGGGCGCCCTGACTATCGTGGTCAAGGCGGCCCGCTGCGTGCCGACCTTTATGCGCGCCGCCGACGACACGGTGGCACTTCGCGCTTCGGCCTCGCCCGTGGTGCAGGCGCTCATCCGCGCCTGTGGCAGCCCTCTTGCCTGCACCAGCGCCAACACGCATGGCGCACCCGCGCCGGCAAGTTTTGTCACGGTGGAGGAGCGCATCCTGGAGGGGGTCGATGTGGCCGTCGACGCCGGTGAGACCCCGTGTCGCGACGCCTCAACCATCGTGTCGTTTCAGCACGGCGAGCTCCAGATCCTGCGCCAAGGCGCGCTTCCCGCATCAGAGATCGAACGGGTCCTGTCCGACCCGATGCAATAGAAAGGTGTAAGCGATGTCGTTGAATCTAGGTAGCCTGGGCATGGAAGACGCCTCGTTTAGCTTTGGCGGTTCCTACATCATGGCGCTCGACTGCGGCACCACCTCGGTACTCGCGACCATCGTCGACGAGTACGGCTGCATCGTCGCCCAGGCGCGTCGTAGCGTCAAAACCAGCTTCCCGCGCCCCGGCTGGGTGGAGCAGGATCCCACGGAGGTGCTTGCCAGCCAGATCGGCGTGATGATGGAGGTCCAGTTTAAGAGCGGCATCCATTCTGACCGCATTGCCGCCATCGGTATCTCCAACCAGCGCGAGACCACGGTGGTGTGGGACCGCATAAGCGGCCAACCCATCTATAACGCCATCGTGTGGCAATGCCGTCGCACCGCACCTCTGATCGACGAGCTGGTCGAGCAGGGCGCAGAAGAACTGGTGCGCTCCCGCACGGGACTCACACTCGATCCGTATTTCTCGGCCTCCAAGGTGCAGTGGATCCTCGACAACGTCGATGGCGCACGCGAGAGCGCGGCGGCGGGCGACCTCATGTTCGGCACCATCGACACCTGGCTCATCTACAACCTCACCGGCGGTCAGGTCTTTGCCACCGACTACACCAATGCCAGCCGCACCGCGCTCTTTAATATCCATGCGCTCGATTGGGACGACGATCTGCTGGCGCTTTTCGACGTCCCGCGTTCCATGATGCCCGAGGTTCGTTGGAGCTCGGGCGACTACGGCCGCGTCGCGAGCGACATCATGACCAACATGCCACCCATCATGGGCGTGGCGGGCGACCAGCAGGCGTCGCTGTTCGGCCACTGCTGCTTCCATCCCGGCCAGACCAAAAACACCTATGGCACGGGTTGCTTTATGCTCATGAACACCGGCGACGAGATCGTCGAATCCAAGAACGGTCTGGTCGCCACGATCGGTATCGCCGCGGACGGCAAGATCAGCTATGCGCTCGAGGGCTCTATCTTTGCCGCCGGCTCAACCATGAACTGGCTGCGTAACAACATGGGCATCATCTCGAGCGTGAGCGAGTCCGCGCAACTCGCCGTTTCGATCAACGACAACGAGGGCTGCTACTTCGTCCCCGCCTTCGCAGGCCTGGGCGCTCCCTGGTGGGACCCGCATGCTCGCGGTATCGTGTGCGGCCTGACCGGCGCCTCGAGTCGCGCGACCATTGTGCGTGCAGCCTGCGAGTCCATGGCCTACCAGAGTTATGACGTGCTACGCGCCATGGAGCAGGACGTGGGACTTTCGATTGAGCGCCTGTCTGTCGACGGCGGCGCCTCGCGCAACGAGTTCATCATGCAATTCCAGGCTGATCTGCTGGATATCCCTGTGCTGCAGTGCGAGACGGTGGAGACCACGGCGATTGGCGCCGCGTACTTGGCGGGCCTTGCTGTCGGCTATTGGGAGGATTTGGAGGAGCTGGAGCAAAACGCTCAGATCGTCAAAGTCTTCCATCCTCACATGTCCGCCGAGCGCCGTGAGAGCAACCTCGCTGGTTGGCATGATGCCGTCAAGCGTTCGCTCAACACCGCTCAGTAGGGTTGCGACGAGCTGCTCGATACAACAAACCGTTAAACTTATGCACGGCGCGAGGCAACAATGTCGCCATGCGTCTTGCCAGCAAGGCCATCTTCCGGCCGCAATGAAAGGGGCATCAACCCATGACCGTCACCTACGATACGTCCCGTGTGACCCTTGTCGATCACCCACTCGTCCAGCACAAGCTGTCGATCTTGCGCGACAAGAGCACTGGCACCAACCAGTTCCGCCAGCTCGTGCGCGAGCTTGCGCTCTTTGACGGCTACGAGGCCATGCGCGACCTGCCCATGGAAGACGTCGAGGTCGAGACCCCCATCACCACCGCATCGTTTAAGCAGCTCGCCGGCAAAAAGCTCGCCATCGTTCCCATCCTGCGTGCGGGCCTCGGCATGGTCGACGGTATCCTCGACTTGGTACCCTCGGCTCGCGTGGGCCACATTGGAATGGAGCGCGACGAGGTTACTCACGAGCCGCATGAGTATTACTGCAAGATGCCCAAGGATATCGATCAGCGCATCTGCCTGGTTGTCGACCCCATGCTCGCCACGGGCGGTTCGGCCGAGATGGCCATCAGCTACCTGCGCGAGCGCGGTGTCAAGGATATCCGCATGCTGTGCATCGTCGCCGCGCCCGAGGGCCTCAAGTCACTGACCGAAAAGGACCCCGACGTACATATTTATACGTGCGCCATCGACGACCATCTCAACGAGGCCGCCTACATCGTTCCCGGCCTGGGCGACGCCGGAGACCGCATCTACGGCACGCTCTAGTCGTTGGGCCTTGTCGGCTACGGTCACAAATACGAAGAAATGGTGCGCGCGGGCGAGCAAAAGTCGTCCACGCGCACTTCTGTTAACGGACGTTTTGCCCTGAGGGGTTCGAAAAAACGTATTACCGTACCTGCGGCATAAAGAAGGCCTTAAGAAAACGTACAGGTGCGTATTAACCGTTTGTTTTACGGTTGTACTTTAGCGATTGGCTCGTACAATAGTCACCAATATTTGGCTGGGACTGTGCTGTGAGGCGTAAAAAGGAAAGCGAGGAAGCCGGTGTTTCAGATAGCCGATCTGCTCGCTATCGTTGCAGGCGCCATCGCGGGCGCAATTGCCTTCCTTCCCTTTGTTTTTACGCTCAAGCCGGTTCTTGACGATAAGCAGAATGCGGACATGCTCAAGGGCATGGTGAGTCTGGCGGTCTCGGCAGTCGCCCTGCTCGTCTTTACCTTGGTTGTGTTTGCGTTGTTCGGAGAGGCATTTCGCATGTTCCTCCTGGGCGAGGCGATCGGCTTCGTGGTCTTTATGGCCGCCTGCACGGTTCGCGTCGCCAAGGCGCTGCGAGATCCTCATGAGGTCGAAAGGTAAGTCGTGGAAATTTTTGAAAAGCTGCCTGATGAGATTAATCATCTGGTCAGCGAGTTCAGCTCCACCCCTGTCGTGGGCGATCTGAGCTGCGGCATCACGCAGTACTCGTTTTGGCTGATCGTCTCCACGATCGTGCTCCTGATCGTCCTGGCCGTGTTCAAGAAGAAGCAGACCCTGGTTCCCAAGGGCTTCTTCGTCAACGGTTTCGAGTACATCATCGAGTACGTCGAGAACGATATCGGCAAGGGCGTCGTGGGTGAGAACTGGAAGAAGCACTTCCCGTTCCTGTGCTCGCTTTTCCTGTTCATCCTGATCAATAACATGATCGGCCTGATCCCGGGAATGAAGCCCGGCACCGGCGCAATCGGCTCCACCGCCGCGCTCGCCATTTTCGCCTTCGTGTACTTCATCTACTACGGATGCAAGGCTCACGGCGTGATCGGCTACATCAAGAGCCTCGCCCCGCAGGGCGTGAGCTTCCCGATGAACGTGCTTGTGTGGGTCGTCGAGCTTTTCTCGACCTTCCTGCGCCTCATCACGCTCGCCGTCCGTCTGTTCTGCAACATGTTCGCAGGACACGTGGTCATGGGCTCGTTCGCCATCATGGCGAGCATGTTCATGCAGCCGCTGCTTCAGCAGGTTTCCGCGGCCCACGCCGTCGGCGCCCTGCCTTCGCTGGCCTGGCTTGCCATCCTCATCCTGATCTATGCGATCGAGCTTGTGGTCGGCGCCATCCAGGCTTACGTCTTCACGGTCCTTACCGCCGTGTATGTCTCCGAGGCAGAGGAGGTCGCGGAGGAGGAGTAGTCTTCCGTTCGCGCCTTAAAGGTAAGGTAATTCGTTAAACCGCCGGTGCCCGTACCCATGGAGCCCGGCAGTTATAAAAAGGTTATCCTGCGTGAAATAAGACACGCACGACAAAGGAGGAATCGTGGGAGTTATCGGTTACGGTCTCGGTGTTATCGGCGCTGGTCTTGCTATCGGCCTGTCTGCTCTGGGTGCTACGGGTGCTATGGCCCGTCAGCCTGAGGTCCAGGGCCGCGTGTTCACCGTCTTCATCATGGGCTCCGCCTTCGGCGAGGCTCTGGCTCTGATCGGCTTCGTTGTCGCGCTGATCGTTAAATAGCACGGAGCGTCAAGTATGAATCTTTCATCCCAGAAGAGCGCGATCGCACTCTCCGCGTCCGCGGCCGCGCTGCTCATGCCGGTTTCCGCGTTCGCCGAGGACGGCGCCGCCGGTGCGGACATCCTCATCCCTAAGGTGGCGGAGTTCATCCCGGCGCTTATCGCCTTCCTGATCATCTGGATCGTGCTGGCCAAGGTCGCCCTGCCGGGCATCATGAAAACCATGGAGGAGCGCGGCAAGAAGATCGAGGAGAGCCTCGACGAGGCCGAGAAGACCAAGCAGGAGGCTATCGCCAAGCGCGCTGAGTCCGACTCGATCGTCACCGACGCCCGTCGTCAGGCTGCCGACATCGTTCTCGAGGCCCGTAAGGACGCCGAGTCCGAGCGCGCCCGTATCATCGAGGCTGCTCACAAGGAGGCCGAGGAGATCATCGCCAAGGCCCATACGACCGTCGAGGACGAGCGCAAGTCCATCTACGCCGGTGCCGCGAGCTCCATCGCCGACCTGTCCGTTGCCGTCGCCACCAAGATCGTGGGCGAGGCACTCGAGGACGAGGCCGGGCAGAAGAAGCTCATCGAGCGCTACATCCAGGAAGCAGGTAGCCTGAATGCCGACTAGCCGCTATCAGGACAAGGTGCTCGAGACCTACGCGCGCTCCCTCATGGAAGCCGCCAAGGCCGAGAACCATGTGTTCGAGGACCTCGAGATGATCGAGCGCCTGGCTTCCGCCAGCCCCGAGATCATCGCCGTGCTCGACACCATGTCCAAGCGCGACCAGCTCGACCTTCTTCCCAAGGTGGCGGCTGCCTTTAAGTATGTTGCCGAGGAAGACGAGGATGTAGTGGGCGTGACCGTCACCACGGCGATCCCGCTCGACGACGAGCTGCGTCAAACCATCACTAAGAAATGCGAGCAGGACTTCGGCCGCAAGGTATTCCTTATCGAGCAGGTCGACCCGTCTATCGTGGGCGGCCTGGTGCTCGAGGCCCGCGGCGAGCGTCGTGACATTTCCGTCAAGACGCAGCTGCGCATCGCACAGGAGACCCTCGCAAACTCTGCTAATTCGTACGGAGGTGAAGCCTAATGTCCGAAACCCTCAATGCCCAGGATATCGCCAAGAAACTGCAGGAGCAGCTCACGAGCCTCTCCGCGACGGTCGATACGCATGAGGTTTCAACGGTCGACGAGGTAGGCGACGGCATCGCGCGCGTCACTGGCCTCAAGAGCGCCATGGCAGGCGAGCTTCTGGAGTTCAAGAGCTCCGATACCGGTGAGACCGTCTTCGGCCTTGCCCAGAACCTTGACCGTGACGAGGTCGGCGCCGTTCTGTTTGGTGCCGTCGACTCCATCAAGGAAGGCGACGAGTGCCGCACCACTGGCCGCATTATGGATATCCCCGTGAGCCGTGCCATGCTCGGCCGCGTCGTCAATCCGCTCGGCCAGCCCATCGACGGTTTGGGTGACATTGTCGCCACGCACCGTCGTCCTATCGAGTTCAAGGCCCCCGGCGTCATCGACCGTACCCCGGTGTGCGAGCCGGTTCAGACTGGCCTGTTGGCTATCGACTCCATGGTGCCTATCGGTCGCGGCCAGCGTGAGCTTATCATCGGCGACCGTAAGACCGGCAAGACCGCTATCGCCATCGACGCCATCCTCAACCAGCGTGGCAAGGGCATGGTCTGCATCTATGTCGCCATCGGCCAGAAGGCCTCCACGGTTGCCAACATCCGTGAGACCCTCGCCCAGCATGGTGCGCTCGAATACACCATCATCGTTTCGGCAACCGCTGCCGATTCCGCCCCTATGCAATACATCGCGCCTATGGCCGGTGCCGCTATCGGCGAGTTCTTCATGTACAACGGCGAGGACGGTAAGCCCGCCAGCGAGACCAACCCTGGCGGCCACGTGCTCGTCATCTACGACGACCTGTCCAAGCAGGCCGTGGCCTACCGTCAGATGTCGCTGACGCTGCATCGTCCGCCCGGACGCGAGGCCTATCCTGGCGACATCTTCTACCTGCACTCTCGTCTGCTCGAGCGTGCCGTCAAGATGTCCAAGAAGAACGGTTACGGCTCCATGACGGCCCTGCCGATCATCGAGACCCAGGACGGCGACGTTTCGGCCTACATTCCGACCAACGTCATTTCCATTACCGATGGTCAGATCTACCTGCAGTCCGAGCTCTTCTTCCAGGGCCAGCGCCCGGCAGTCGACGTGGGCATCTCCGTGTCCCGCGTCGGTGGCGACGCTCAGACCAAGGCCATGAAGCAGGTTGCCGGCAACCTTCGCCTGGACCTCGCTTCGTACCAGGAACTCGCAGGCTTTACGCAGTTCGGCTCCGACCTCGACGAGGCCACGCAAAAGCAGCTTACCCACGGCGCTCGCATGACCGAGCTCCTGAAGCAGCCGCGCTACAAGCCGTTTGAGGTTGGCGAGCAGATTGCAGTTCTGTTTGCAGGCAACGAGGGCTTCCTCGACGATCTCGAGATTGCCGACGTGCTGCCTTTCCGCGCTGAGCTTATCGAGTACCTGGACAACGGCTTTGGCTCGTTGCTCGACAAGGTTCGCGCTAAGAAGATCGACGATGACACCAAGGCTGAGCTCCTGCGCGTTATCGGTGACTTTAAGCAGCAGTTCATGGCCAAGCACCATGCCGATACGACTGGATCAGAGGAGAACTAAGCCCTATGGCCAACCTTCGCGACATTAAGAAGCGAATCTCCTCGGTTACCACGACCAAGCAGATCACGCGCACGATGGAGATGGTCTCTACGGCCAAGATCCGTCGTGCCCTCGATCGCTCCAAGCAGGCCGAGCCCTATAAGGAGGCGCTGACCGACGTCATGTTGACGGTCGCCGGCGACGCCTCCTGTTCGGGCACCGATCCCATGCTGCAGAAGCATGAGAGCGTCAAGCATGGCCTGATTGTCGTTATTGCCTCGGACCGCGGCCTTGCCGGCGGTTTCAATACGACGGTGGAGCGCACGGCCGAAAAGCTCGCCGCTTCTTGGGCGAACGACGGCATCGAGTGCGAGATCATCGCGTGTGGGCGCAAACCGGCCACGTATTTCCGTGACCGCGCAAACGTCATCATGCACTTTGAGGGCAATTCCTCCGAGCCCGATTTTAATCAGGCCCGCATGATCTCCTCTCATATCTGCGATGCGTATCGTGCCGGCGAGCTTGACCGCGTCGAGCTTGTCTACCACCACGCCAAGAACCGCGTGGATCAGGAGCTTCGCGTCGAGCACTTGCTGCCGCTCGATCCCGAGATGATCGCTATGGCCCACGGTCCGCGTAAGAACGAGACCGACGCCCCTAAGCGCATCTCGTCCACGTTCGAGTTCGTGCCCTCTCCCGAGCATGTTCTCGGCAAGCTTGTGCCGTCATATATCCTGACGGTCATCTACCAGGCCCTGATCGATTCGGCGGCAGCCGAGCAGGGTGCTCGCCGCAAGGCCATGCACTCCGCGACGGAAAACGCCACCGCGATCATCTCGACCCTTACCCGCACGTATAGTCGCGTGCGCCAGGCTTCGATCACGACCGAGATTAACGAGATCGTCGGCGGAGCCTCAGCATTGGAGGAACAGTAATGGCTAATAACACCGTAAAGCTTGCGGTCGAGGAAGCCACCAAGAAGACGACTGCCGGTGATGGTCGCATCGTGCGAATCATCGGCCCTGTCGTCGACGTCAAGTTTGACGGCGCGGTGCCCCCGATCTACAACGCGCTCACGGTCGAGGCCGAGACCCCGATCGGCCACCTGAGCACGATCCTCGAGGTTGAGAGCCAGCTTCCGGGCGGCGTCGTCCGCACGGTCGCCATGTCCTCGACCGACGGCCTGCAGCGTGGTCTCATCGCCACCGATACCGGTGAGCCCATGAAGATGCCCGTTGGCCCCAAGACGCTCGGCCGCATTTGGAACGTCATGGGCAAGCCTGTCGACGGTAAGCCCATGCCCGAGGTGGAGGAGTTCTATCCCATCCACCACGCAGCGCCCCGCTTCGACGAGCTCACTACCAAGACCGAGATCTTCGAAACCGGCATTAAGGCCGTCGACCTGCTTGAGCCCTACATCCGTGGCGGCAAGACAGGCCTGTTCGGCGGCGCCGGCGTCGGCAAGACCGTTTTGATTCAGGAGCTCATCAACAACCTCGCCCAGGAGCACGGCGGCACCTCGGTGTTCACCGGCGTCGGCGAGCGTACCCGTGAGGGTACCGACCTTTATCTCGAGATGAGCGAGTCGGGCGTTATCGACAAGACTTGCTTGGTCTATGGTCAGATGAACGAGCCGCCTGGAGCGCGTCTGCGCATCGGTCTGGCCGGCCTTACCACCGCTGAGTACTTCCGCGATCGTGGCCAGGACGTTCTGCTGTTCATCGATAACATCTTCCGCTTCTCCCAGGCCGGTTCCGAGGTTTCCGCACTGCTGGGTCGTATGCCTTCTGCCGTTGGTTACCAGCCCACGCTGGCTACCGAGATGGGTGACCTCCAGGAGCGCATCACCTCGACCAAGACGGGCTCCATTACCTCCGTCCAGGCCGTTTACGTCCCTGCAGACGACCTGACCGACCCGGCGCCTGCCACGACGTTTACGCACCTCGACGCCACCACGGTTCTTTCGCGTAGCATTTCGTCGCTCGGTCTGTTCCCGGCTATCGACCCGCTCGCGTCTTCTTCGGACGCTCTCGATCCCTCGATCGTTGGCGAGGAGCACTACCGTGTCGCCGTCAAGGTCCAGGAGCTCCTGCAGGAGTACTCCGACCTTCAGGACATCATCGCCATTCTGGGTATGGACGAGCTGTCCGAGGAGCAGCGCCTTACGGTCAACCGTGCCCGTAAGATCCAGCAGTTCCTCTCCCAGTCCTTCCACGTCGCCGAGAAGTTCACCGGCAACCCCGGTGTCTACGTCCGCGTCGAGGATACCGTCCGCTCCTTCGCCGAGATTGTCGACGGCAAGGCCGATGACCTGCCCGAGCAGGCATTCCGCTATGCCTCCACGATTGAGGACGTGCGTGAGCGCGCCCGCAAGATGGAGGAGAAGTAGGTTATGCGTATCCGCATCGTGTGCCCCGTGAGCCTCGCCTATGAGGGTGACGCTGCGTTTGTGTCGATTCCGTCTACGGATGGCGAGTTTGGCGTTTTACCTGCTCACTCCAGCGAAATCTGCACGATCGCCCGCGGTTACGTTCGCGTTTCCGATAAGGCCATGGGCACTGTCGACCACACGTTTGCCGAGGCCGGCGGCTATGCCCAGGTTGCGGACGATGTCGTGACCGTCCTCGCCGAGCGCGCTTGCGATTTGGCGACCGTCGACGCCGACAAGGTTAAAGCTGATATTCAAGGTTTTGAAGAGAAGCTGGGTAATTTGTCGGAGGATGATGCACGCCGCGCCTACCTCTATAATGAAATCGCATGGTGTAAGCTCAAGCTTGCCCAATAGTCAAACGTTTTGGCGTTCGACCATTTGCGAACACATCATGCCCGGGATGGCTCAGCCACCCCGGGCATGCTTTTTGAAAGGGTAGACCTTGGATATTATCCGCGTTGAGGGTGGCCACGCCATCGGAGGCTCCGTGCCCGTCTCGGGTGCAAAGAATTCCGCACTCAAACTCATGGCTGCAACGCTTCTGGCGCCGGGCAAGACAACGCTTCAGAACGTGCCCGATATTTCCGATGTCCACGTTATGGGCAAGGTACTCAAGGGCATGGGCGCCACAATCGAAGTTCTCGATGCGCACACGCTCGAAATCGATACTTCCCAGGTTGATTCCTGGGAGGCTCCCTACGAGCTCGTCGCCAAGATGCGCGCCTCCACGGCTGTGATGGGCCCCCTGCTGGGTCGTTTCCATCGCGCCAAGATCGCCATGCCGGGCGGCTGCAACCTGGGCGCCCGCAAGATCGATATGCATATCCTGGGTCTCGAGGCTCTGGGCGTCGAGTTCGACACCGCCCACGGCTACATCAACGCCAGTGCTCCCCAGGGCCTGCGCGGCACCACCGTCACGCTCGAGTTCGCGAGCGTGGGTGCTACCGAGAACCTCATCATGGCTGCCGTGCGCGCGCAGGGCACCACGGTTATCGACAACGCTGCCCGCGAGCCCGAGATCGTCGACCTTGCCAACATGCTCAACGAGATGGGTGCCAAGATCGTCGGCGCGGGCACGCCCGTCGTGACCATCGAGGGCGTGGAGGAGCTGCACCCCGTTACCCATTGCGTGGTGGGCGACCGCATCGAGGCCGGCACCTTTATCGTCGCCGGCGCCCTCATGGCCGATGAACGCGGCGTCGATGTTACGGGCTTCTGCCCCATCCACCTGGGCATGGTGCTCAAAAAGATGGAACTTATGGGTATCGAGTGCGAGCGTATCGAGAACGGTGTCCACGTCAATCGCGCCGAGCGCATCAAGCCGGTCGATATCCAGACGCTTCCGTTCCCGGGTTTCCCGACCGACATGCAGGCGCAGATCATGGTGCTTTCGGCCCTTGCCGACGGAAGTTCCGTGATTACCGAGAATATCTTCGAGAACCGCTTTATGTTCGCCTCCGAGCTCGTGCGTATGGGTGCTGATATTCGCATTGAGAGCCATCACGCCATGATTCACGGCGTTAAGGGGTTCTCAGGCGCACAGGTCACCTCGCCCGACCTTCGTGGCGGCGCGGCGCTTGTGGTTGCCGGTCTTATCGCCGACGGCGTTACCGAGGTCTCTGCCATCCATCACATCAAACGTGGCTACGAGCAGTTTGTCGAAAAGCTGCAGGCGCTTGGCGCGCATGTCGAACATGCCACCGTCCCCGATCCCGTCATCTACTAATGCAGGTTGCCTATGTTTAACAAGAAGCCCCTGGCGGATAACACCCGAAGACCCTCGACTGGTGCGCAGGCCAAGATCTACAGCCGCGACAACGTCGCTCGCTATTCCGAGCGCGCCCGTCAGCGCCGTCGCGGGCGCACGGTTCGCCGCGTAGCTCTCATCGCCGTGCTCGGCGTACTGCTGAGCGCCACGACCGCTGCAGGTCTGTGGTTTGCCACCATCATGGGCAAGCTTGGCGACTCCAATGTCATTACCAACAACTTGCGCCAGATTCTGGTCGATACCGATGAGGCAAAAGATCCGTTCTACGTGCTGCTTCTTGGTACCGATGGTCGTCCGGGCGAGGATACGTACCGTGCCGACTCGATTATCCTGGCTCGCATTGACCCTACGCAAAAGCAGGCAACGCTCATCTCCATTCCGCGCGATACCAAGGTTGTCTACAAAGGCTCGACCATGAAGATTAACGCCTGCCATACCTATGGCGGCGCCGAGGCCATGGTCCAAGCGGTCAACGAGCTGTGCGGCGTTCAGATTGCTCACTATGCCGAGGTCAGCTTTGACGGCATGCAGTCGCTTATTGATTCGGTTGGCGGTATCGACATTAACGCGACCGACGACGTCGACGATCCCGAGCACCTGGATATTAAGATTACTGCCGGCCAGCAGCACATGGATGGCGCCACCGCCCTTACCTACGCCCGTTGCCGTTACACCTATGCTGACGGCGACTATACGCGCATGCGCCATCAGCGTCAGGTACTTGGCGCCCTCGCCAACCAGATCCTCAACAACTTTGATGCCACCAAGATCTTTGATCTGGTCAACTCGCTGTCCGACATGCTCGTAACCGATATGAGCGTTCAGGATATCGTCTCTACGGTCAATGCCATGCGCGGCATGGATGTCGATGGCATCTACTCGGCCAACCTGCCCTCGTATGCCGACGGCAGCACTATGATCGACGGTGTGAGCTATGTCTTTGTCTACGAAGACGAGCTTAAGGAAATGATGGCCCGTGTCGAAGCCGGTGAGGATCCCAAGGGCCCCAACACCATGGGCCTTTCCGACGGTTCCAGCTCTACGATCGGCGACCTGAACAACAACACGTCTGACGATTACGCAAACGGTACCGCAACCTCATCGGTCAGCTCTGACGATTCCGATGACTCAAGCGATTCGAGCGATTCGGACTACTACGAAGAGCCCACCGGCGACGGTAACGGCTACGAGGCCAACTACTAAGTTACGGCGTTTTACCAAACGCCGTAACGGCTCGACGCTGCGCGCCGCCCAAGGCGACAATTTGTCATTCAAAAGGCAGGGCATGACCAGAAGGTCAATGCCCTGCCTTTTTCATGTCAACTTGTTCGCCTTGGACGTCGCTCGCTGACGTTGGCTCAACCTGCGATGCTGACTACTCCCTTTGCATCAAAAATCGCCCCGTTCTCGGTTTTGAGGACGGGGCGACTTTGTTGAACTGGATTGTTCGAGTTCCTTATGCAAAGCTGGCGACGAGTTTCTGGAGCACGTCGGTCATCTTGACGAGCGATCTGACCGGGACGAACTCGTTGACGCCGTGGTAGCAATAGCCGCCGGTGGAAAGGTTGGGGCAGGGCAGACCGCGGAACGACAGCTGCGCGCCGTCGGTGCCGCCGCGAATCGGCAGCACTTGGGGCTCGACGCCGCAGGCAAGGTAGGCTTCCTTGGCAACATCAATAAGCTCGGGATAGCCGCGAACGATCTCGGCCATATTTCGATACTGCTGCTTAATCTCGACCGTCACGCGCTCCTCACCCAGACGCTGGTTGAGCATCGAGGCGGCGGCATCAATAAGGTCGAGTTTCTGCTGGAACTTGGCGGCGTCATGGTCACGGACGATATAGCGCGCTGTGGCGTGATCGACGGTCGCAGATACACCCTCAAGGTGATAAAAGCCCTCGTAGCCTTCCGTATACTCCGGGCGCTGCACGTAGGGGAGCAACGCGTTGAAGTCGCAGAACAGATTGCCTGCGTTGATCATACGGCCCTTGGCGTCGCCCGGGTGGATGGACTGGCCCTCAAAGCGGACGGTCGCCTCGGCGGCGTTAAAGCACTCCCATTCCAGCTCGCCGATGGGGCCGCCGTCGACCGTGTAGGCGTACTTGCAGCCAAAGGTATCGATATCCAACAGCTCGGCTCCGTGGCCGATCTCCTCGTCAGGGCAGAAGCAAATGCCGAGTGCGGGATGGGGCAGGGAGGGATCCTGAGCGATACGCGCGACAAGCGACATGATCTCGGCGACGCCTGCCTTGTCGTCCGCGCCCAGCAGCGTGGTGCCATCGCTGCAGACCAGGTCCTCACCCGCGAGGTCGTTCAGGGCGGGAAGCTTGGCGGTGTTCATGGCAACGGGCTTACCGTCAACCGTGCCGCAGACCAGGTCGCCGCCTTCGTAGTGTACGATGTGCGGCTTCACGCCGGCACCCGGTGAAACTTCGGTGGTGTCGAGATGGGCGATCAGGCCCAGGGCGGGCTTGTCCTCAGCGCCCGCACTTGCGGGGATATGCGCGCAGACATAGGCGTGCTCGGTCACGTGGGCATCTTCCGCACCAAGCTCGCGCAGCTCTTCAGCCAGCACGTTGGCAAGGTCAAACTGAACGGCGCTCGAGGGTACCTGGTCGCAGTTTGCATCCTCGGACTGCGTGTTGATCTGGACGTAGCGCAAAAAGCGCTCGAGGACATCGGGGCTCGTGGTGGTGTTTTCCATAAAGACCGCTCCAATCTTGGTCGTCGTGTGCAACAAGAACTCTAGCACGGTATGCCACGGCATACCACGACGCTTGGATGGGGTAGAATCAGCCATTGAATGCAGAAGGGACGGAAGATCATGGATACGACAAATAGCTCGCGCGAACTGCATCTGACGGTGGCGAACGAAGACTACTTGGAGTGCATGGTTCGCATTGAAAGCGAAGAGGGGGAAACCAACGGTGTGCGATCGGTCGACATCGCGCAGCGCCTTGGCGTCTCCAAGGCATCGGTCAATAAAGCGGTTTCGGCGCTCAAGGCATCCGAGCTTGTCGAGCAATCGCACTACGGCAAGGTAATCCTGACCGATCGCGGCCGCGAGGTTGGCACGGCTATCTGGTACCGTCATCGCCTCATCCGTACGTTTTTGGTTCAGGAGCTCGGTGTCGAATTTGAGCGAGCCGATTCCGAGGCCTGCATGATGGAGCATGCGCTATCCGAGGACACGATGAGCCGCTGGCTCGCCTATCTCGAAAAGCAGGGAATCAGCGTCGAGGAATAGCGGGATATATATGGATGCGAGTTATTACAACCGCTTTGGTGCCGAGGAACTTACGCGCCGCTTGTCGAGCGAGACCTTGTTGGCGCAGGGCCCCATGGGCAGTGTTTTGTTGAGTGAGTACGATGCCGCTGACATTCCACCAGCGTTTTGGAATCTGGCAGAGCCGCAGACCGTTTCTCGTATCCATCGCTTGTATGTCGCCGCTGGCGCGCAGGTGCTCATTACCAACACCTTTCAGGCATCAAGCTATGCCCTCAAGCACGACCAGATTGCGCCGTCCGTGGCGGAGGTCAATCGCGGGGCCGTCGACGATGCTCGCCAGGCGCACCCTCAGCTGCTGCTGGGCTCGATGGGCCCGATCGGTATTGAGTGGTTTGCCGAGGACTCTGCCGAGTATCGTGAAATCCGAGGCATTGCGCGCGAACAGGCGCACGCCTTGCTCAATGCCGGCGTTGACGGTCTGCTGATCGAGACGGTGACGTCTATCCGTAATTTGCAGCCCATGCTTGCCGGCGCTCGAGATGCCGCCGACGGCATGCCTGTTCTGGTGAGTTTTGTCGTTGACGATAAAGGCGACCTGTTGGGCGATGGCCTCAACATCGAGGCAGCCGTTTTGTACGCCGAAAAACACGGCGCAAACTCGGTTGGTGTTAATTGCTGTTCGCTTGCGGCCGCGAACGCGGCGGTGCCCAGGATGGTTGCATCGGCGACTACCCCCGTCACGGTGCGTCCCAACGTGGGCGATCCGGTCCAGACTCAGGATGGCCCCGTATGGCACGAGAACCCCGAAGCTTTCGCGCGCGTATGCATCGAATGGAGACATGCCGGTGCCGCAATGGTGGGCAGTTGCTGTGGAACCACGGCAATCACTACGGCAGCGATGGCCGAGGCGCTCGATATATAAAGGGCAAAACCGCTCCATACGGGGCGGTTTTTTTATCGCCTGCATGTCCTCGGCAGCATTTGCCCAAATGGTGAATGCTGGTGCCGGCAGGTTGCCGAGTGCATGTTGCGGGTATACCCCATGCGTACCATGATCCAAACACTGTGAGGTGTCTGCGCGTGTGCGCGATAATTCATTTTGGAACTGACGGTTGGCGCGCTCGCGTCGATGAGGACTTCACTGCCGATAACGTTGCCCGTATCGCCGATGCCGTCGGCGAGTTGTGGCAAAAGACCAATCCGGGCAAAACGGTATATATAGGGTTCGACACCCGGCTCCTGGCGCGCGAGTTCGCTGAGCTTGCGGCGGGCGTGCTAGCAGCGCACGGGCTGGACGCCGTGCTCGCTTCGCGACCTGTTCCGACCCCTGCCCTTACGTGGGCGGCGGCTTATGACGGTGAGGCGTGCGGCGCGCTCATGGTGACGGGGTCCCATCATCCGCAGGGTTATCTGTGCCTCAAGATTCGCATGGGTGACGGCTCGACCGCCAACCAGGATGTCATCGAAGAGCTCGAAGAGACCATGGCTCCCGAGCCAATGGGGATCGAGGGGCAATATCGCACCGCGGATATTATTCCTGACTATATGCAGGCGGTGGCATCGTTTGTCGATGCCGAAGCCATCCGCGCCGCGCACCTGCGCGTGGTTGTTGATCCCATGGGCGGCGCAGCCCAGGGCTATCTAGCCGACTTGCTGCGCGAGCTTGGCGTTGAGGTGCACGAGATTCACGCCGGGCAGGCGTCTGACCAAGAAGATATCTGCCCCGACCCCGTTGAGCCTTGGGTGGACGCTTGCGAGCGCACGGTTATCGATGACGGAGCTTGCGCTGGCCTGGTGACCGACGGCGACGCCGACCGTATCGGTGCGGTTGACGAGCGCGGCAGATATATACATCCGCATCAGATCATGGCGCTCGGTTTGGGCGACTTGGTTCAATTTCGTAATTTGGAGGGGCGCGTCGTCGTCAATCTTTCGTGCTCGACGCTTGTGCGTCGCATTGCCGAGGCGCTTGGCTGCCGCGTGACCGTCAAACCAGTCGGTTTCAAATATATAGCGGCAGAGATGAAGAAGGGCGGCGTTCTCATAGGCGGCGAAGAAGCCGGTGGTATCGGCATTGCCGCGCATATGCCCGAGCGCGATGGAATCCTCGCCTGTCTGATTCTGTGTGAGCTTATGGCGAAGACGGACGCGCCTTTGGGCGTTCTGGTCGACCAACTCGAGGACAGTTTTGGTAAGACGAGTTACGGTCGACGCGATTTACGCCTTGAGGCCGAAGATGCCGAAACGTTACGAACCCTGCTGCCGGGCGTAAACCCCAAGTCGATTTGTGGCAAGGTGCCGCAAAACGTTAGCCATATGGATGGCTTGCGTTTGGCATTCGAGGATGACACGTGGCTGCTGGTCCGTCCTAGCGGGACCGAACCAGTGGTGCGCGTCTACGCCGAGGGGTTCTCGGTGGAAGAACGTGATGAGTTGCTCGATGCTGGCTGTGCTTTAGCTAGGGGGACGTATCCGCTTTAACCATGAGACTGCCTTATATAAAGAGATGCTCGGCGAGCGGTAGTTAACGGCTGGCAAACGTTAGTCGGATCACAAAATGTGTAGGAAATGTGTACGCCCAGATTCCCGCCCGCGGGGGCCCTCCGGTCTGGCAATATATCTCCTTGCCGCGCGGCCCGGTCGGACCGGATCAGCCGCAAAGCGTGCACCTTGAGAACCGGATACTGCGAGGATGGACACACAAGCTGTGTCGCATCCGGGCAGACATCGAACCATT